>NZ_JAQMTY010000007.1 GCF_028330765.1 Spirulina subsalsa CS-330
AACGGGGGAGTATGTCAATGAATGAAGGTGGCGGCTGAGAACTCGCACAGTTGGGCGGAGTTGAGCAAGATAGACCAGTTATCTGTGGCATTGTTACAGTGCGAGGACAGATAGGCGGGTGTGGATGTGCGGCGATCGCGGGCATAGGCTTGGAGGGGTTCGTACCACAACCCGGCATCCGCGTAGGCGGCGGGGTTGGTGGCCGGGTCAAGCTGTTTCACCCGCTGGGCGATCGCATCATCCTCGGATAACCGCTGCACCCAACCATCGATCGCAATATTAGCGGTGGGATCATCGGGATTCAGCACGAGACTCACGTACCAATGGTAGACTGCTCCGGGTTCTAAGGCGTAGCGATCGCCCTCCGGCAGGGTAAACGTCATAATGCCGCTGGTGTCCGGGGCTGCCTGTTCCATCTCATACACCAACAGTTCATCCATCCCATTGTCCAGGTTATGGCGATAGAGGGTGAATTTTACCGTTTGTGCCGCTGACGCAGGGACGTAGGCATAGAACTCTGGCCGCGCCGAGAGGGTGAGAGGCATCACACCGGCAGGAACCAAGGTCTTCAGGTAGGAAGGCAAGGTCAGCCCTGTGCGAGTGCCGCCATCGCCCGCACTGCTAGGCGCACCCCGATCCGGGGGAGAAAATGAGCTACGAGTCCCGCCATCGCTCGCGCTGCTCGGAGCACCGCGATCGGGGGGGACAAATGACCCACGAGTGCCGCCATCGCTCGCACTTCTTGGCGCACCGCGATCAGGGGGGTTAAACGTTTGAGCCGCCACCGGATTAACCATCAACACAGCACCTGTACTCAGAGCGGTGCAGCAAAGGGCAGCGAGGGAGGGTTTCCAGGATTTGAATAAGGGAGAAAAGGACATTGCCTAAAAAACTCCTTGAATAATCTTGACTAAAGGATTTGTATTACTGCGGAAAGCCAGTGCTGCACCGAACCAAAGGCTGGGTTGTCCAAAACGAGATAGTGACACAATCAAATCATCATCATGTTCAGACACTCATCCGGACAATTTTCGATGTAGGTGTGCTGTGATCATTAGAAGATGGACGAACATACTGAAAAATAAAGTGAGCGATCGCTACAGCCTCAGAACAGAGTCGCACTTAAAGTTAGAACGTTAAATTCATAATCTGTCATACCGAGAAAGCACTGAGCTGAACGAACAACCATCACAATGTTGACATTCGTGAGTTTACTGACTATCACTACCATAACAATAGACGAAAACTCTTCGGCTCTTATGAAGAAATTGTTGGGATTCTTGAGGCTGTCATTGCACCTGTTCACATTGACGCGGTACAAGGGAGCTTGTCCCGTTTTCCCAATCCCAACGAAACAAGGCTAGGGGCGGAACCCTAGCCTTAGTTGTGGAAATTTTAACTAAAATGGTGCAGTGAGTCGGCAGAATGGGACTCGTTAGTGCAACACCTCAAGTTGAACAGGAGCCACGCCGCTACCGAGCATCCCGATCGCCCCTGCCGCAGCCTTAGAAAGGTCAATGACACGATTATGCGTAAAGGGGCCGCGATCGTTAATCCGCACCACAACGGATGTGCCGCTGTTCAGGTTAGTGACCCGCACTTGAGTCCCAAAGGGGAGGGTACGATGGGCCGCGGTTAACGCATTTTGGTTAAACCGTTCACCGCTGGCACTGCGGCGACCATGGAAACCAGGGCCATACCAGGATGCCATGCCCCGTTGGGCTTGGCCGGTGGGCTGGGCTGACGTGCTGGTTCCGACGGTGGCGCGGTAGCGAGGTCTGGGGACAATATTGCCCATGGCGAGGGGGCTTGCACCGCCCAATAAACGCCGCAGACGGTTCGTCACTTGGAGAGCATCTTGATCCCAATTGTTGGTGCTGTCGGGCAAAATATGCTCTGTGTCAACCGACGTGATGGCTTCGTCGTTCAACATCACGAGGTAGGTTTCTTGGTCTTGATTCCATTTCAGCGTCAATTGGGCAGCCGCTTCGGGGGAGAGTTGGTTAATGCGATCGCCCACCATCGCAGCCCGCCAGAGGGGATCGGTTTCTGAGAGGGCGAGATCGCCGTTGATCACTTGATCGGGGGTGAGAAAGCCAACGGTAGATGCAGCGGTTTCAGGCTCGGACTCACCGAGGAATGTCAACACGGGAATGTTGTGAACGTAGAGCGTCACAGCGGGGGACGTTCCCATGGTGTGGGAATAGATTTCGGTGGGACTGGGGGCGATCGCCACGGTGGTGGTGGTTTCAGATGCTGTGGTTTCGACAGCGATCGCATCGGTTTGGAGAGAGCTTTGCGCCGTTGCTGCGCTAGCTGTGCCCATCAGAGTGGTTAGTACAGTAGCGGTGACGCTACTCCAAAGTTTCTTAGTCATAGGCTGTGTATATCGTGTCATCCCAACCATGGGGTTTAGACTGGTGACCTCAAGCGCGATGCACGAAATCTAAACGTTTCCTAATTCAGAACTGCCACAGCCTACCATGAATTTTTGTAACGGGAAACGGTAGAGGACTAAACCCCATCCCCATGCCCTCACAATCAAAATCTTTTTAATAGCCTGACCCCTGATGATAGCTAGGGTTTTCCCCTTTGAGGGTGGGGTCAAATGTCATTGATTTAAAATTCTGATAGGGGGCATTACTGAAATATTCAGCCCTGCGATTTTTTTTAAGATGTGAGACTATTTTTGAACCAGTCGATCCTAAAATAGCCTCTGTTCTGTCATGAGAATTGGGTCACCACCAATGGATTACAAAGAAGCTGGAGTCGATGTCGCCGCAGGCCGCTCCTTCGTTGAGAAAATTCGGCAGGATGTGCAAAGTACCCAACGGTCAGAAGTGCTAGGACAGTTGGGCGGGTTTGCCGGTTGCTTTCAATTGCCCTCTGGCTATCGTGAGCCGGTTTTAGTGTCGGGAACGGACGGCGTGGGGACTAAACTCAAAATCGCCCACAGTGTCAATCAACATCACACGGTGGGGATTGACCTCGTCGCCATGTGTGTTAATGACATTCTGACGACGGGAGCGGAGCCGCTCTTTTTCCTCGACTACATCGCCACCGGCAAACTCGAACCCGAACAACTGGCCGAAGTGGTGGCGGGCATTGCCGAGGGCTGTCGGCACAGTGGCTGTGCGCTGTTGGGGGGGGAAACCGCTGAAATGCCGGGCTTTTATGGTGCGGGGGAATACGATTTGGCGGGGTTTTGTGTGGGGGTGGTGGAAAAAGCCGATCGCCTCGATGGGTCCCAGGTGCAGGTGGGCGATGTGGCGATCGCTCTCCCCAGTAATGGCATCCACAGTAACGGCTTTTCCCTAGTGCGCAAAATCATCGCCACCCAAGGCTACGACTGGGCCGACTGCCCGGCGGGCCTCGGCGGTGCGTCCCTCCTGGACACCGTCCTCGCTCCTACCCAAATCTATGTCAACGTGATTCGCACCGCCCTCGCTGCGGGCCTCGATATCCACGGCATGGCCCACATTACCGGCGGCGGTCTGCCGGAAAATCTGCCGCGTTGTCTCAATTCGGGCCAATCGATCCGCGTCGATCGCACCGCCTGGACTGTGCCCCCCGTGTTCCAATGGCTCGCCCAGGCCGGTGATGTGTCCGAGGCCGCGATGTTCGACACCTTCAATATGGGGGTGGGGTATGGGGTGATTGTGCCAGTTAGCGAGGCGGAGGGGGCGATCGCGCATTTCACAACCCAGGGAATGGAGGCGATCGCGATCGGGGAAGTGATTCCCGGTGATGGGTCGCTGGAGTGGGCGGCGTGAAACGGAACAGACGAGCAAGCCGGGGATTTAAATCCCCGACTCAGAGCGAAAGTGGGCTACAGCCCACTCAATCCGAAACCTGCTTTAACGGGTTTTGACCATCCGCCCAGAACTTGAACTCTGGGCGGGGAGGGCAGCGATCGCCTAGGCCAAGCCCACCAGATTCAGGCTGAGATCCCACAACTCTTCGGCTTTTTGTTCATCGCTGGCCTCGTCGGAAATCTCCTGGGCAAAGGAACGGCGGCCCGGCTTTTGGCGGTTGCCCCAACTCCAGTACATCCCCGATTCCTTCAGTTCGGGATCGTACACCGTCGCAGCCACCCGTTCGCCCGCGAGTTCTTGGGTGACATAGCCGCCGGTAATATTTTTCTGGAACCAGGGGAAAATGGTTTGGAAGAGACCGTAGTGATTGCGGAAAAGGGGCGTATCAGCCACACAGCCAGGATAGAGCGAGGTGAACGTGATCCCCGTTGAGGCATGATAGCGGCGGTGCAGTTCCCGCATTGTCAGGACGTTGCACAGTTTGCTGTCTTTATACGCCTTCCCAGATTTGAATTTTTTGCCGTTGATCATCGAGATCGGCGCTTTGAAACCGTCTTTAAAGCCTTGGAGATCGCCCAAGTCCGGCGGGGCGGGAATGGGGATTTTACCGCCGAGTTCCTTCGGGTTGGCGGTGACAGTGCCTAGGATCACGAGGCGTTTGTCCGTGGCGTTGGACTGTGCGAAGTCCGCCAGCATTGAATTGCAGAGGAGGAAATGGCCGAGGTGGTTGGTGGCAACGCTGATTTCGTAGCCGTCGGCGTTGCGTAGGGGTTCGTCGAGGAGGGGATAGTACACCGCAGCGTTACAGACGAGGGCGGTGAGGGGGCGGCCAAGGCTGCGATAGTTGCTGACAAAGGCGCGGACGCTTTGGAAGTCGGCGAGGTCGATGGGGAGGATGGTGTAGCGATCGCTTGGTATTCCCACCGATTGGGCAGCGGCTTTGGTTTTTTCAAGATTCCGACAGGCCATCACAACATGCCAACCCTCTTGTTTCGCGAGGGCTTTGGCAGCGTAAAGGCCAACACCAGAGGATGCGCCAGTAATGATTGCGGTTTTTTCTTCCATGGGGATTAACAGGCGATGAATCGTGATTGAGACGTTTTTTATGATCTCACAGGGATGCGATCGCCCCCGTAATTGTTACAAAGGGTTAAATATAGCGATCCTAAATCAATCGGAGATCTGATCTCCTCATCAACAAGGGGCTTAAGCCCCTTGTTAAGCCCCTTGCCTGTTCATGAATTAAATTAGGATTGCGATAGAAGCGGTGCAAAACGGTTACACCCCAAAACAGTTAGCAAGATTCAGGAAAGGTTAGTAGTTGAAATACACCCGCGAACCTGGGCGAATATCCATGTGCCAAAACCCTTTACTGGGGCCGGCAATGCCCACGCCCTTAATCTCCGGGATCGACTTAATCACACTCAACAGCGTGGCATAGTCGCCATTGAGGGGGCGCACATCCAACGCCCGCCCATATTTATGCTGAGAGCGGCCCGCTCCAATGCTCAGATTCGGCGGCCGATAGGCGCTATTGATTGCGATCGGTGACCCAAATTTCGATCGCACCTTCCCAAACACCTTCGCCGTTTCCATCATATTGCGCACCACCTGATCCGCACTGCCAAAATCCGACGTGCTGATCGGCTTGCGACTCAACCCCGCCGTCATTTCGCCCCAGGTGATATTACTCCCCGGCACTACCATTTCATTTTCATAAATCAACCCCACCACCGGGAAAGTGGCCGATCGCCCCGACTTACTGCCGGCACTGGCGTTCGTGGTCGTGGGCACATTATCCACTTGATCGGAAACGTCATGTTTTTCTTCCACATCGGCCAAAATGTCGATGGTGCTTTGGCCAATGTCTTCGGGATACGCCAGATAATAATCCTTTTTAAACGCAGCAAAGGCGGCCAGGGTTTTCGGGCCGACATAGCCATCCACACCGCTTTTTTCCAAGTAGCCCGCTAAGGCCAGTTGCCCTTGAATCCATTTCATTGTGTCTCGATCTTGGATCGAGTTCAGGGGGACGGAACCGCTAATCGTAGGTTTACTCATAAGTTGCACTACCTTGTCAAGGTTAATGGTGATGGGGTCACAGTGGCCGAATTCAAGCTGGATGCTTGAACCGTGATCGTGAAGGCGTTACAGAAAGATCCAGCCTTTAACTACTGTGAATTGCAACGATGCTACTGTTTGGCCCGCAATTTTACAAAGCAATAATTAGGAATTCTAAAATTGCCGTAAAAAATTAAGCTTTGCACTGCTGCTGAACTAGCCTTCTAGTAGTTGCAAAATGCGTTGCAGGGTGATTTCAATCCAGTCGGGGTGTTGTTCGAGGTCGTCGCTGAGTTCTTGGAGGACTTTTTCTAAGAGGTAGGCATCGAGGATGATTTGGCATTCCTGTTCGGTGGTGGGGAGAAATTGACCCGGTTGCGCGATCGCCAGGTAATGCTTGAGGAAAACAACGCTCACCCAGCGATACCAATAGTCCGCCCATTGCTCCATGTAGCCCTGTTGTTCGGGGCGAATCAGGCCGCTGTCGAGTTCTTGGCGCAGGCCGATGCTGACGGCGTAATAGAACGATTGCACCATGCCGGCCACATCCCGCAGGGGCGATCGCTTCATCCGTCGTTCGCTCATCGGGCGGTTGCTCTCGCCTTTGAAATCGATGATCACGAAATCCTTGCCGGTGTAGAGCACTTGACCGAGGTGATAGTCGCCGTGACAGCGCGATCGCATCGCCGTGATTTTCTGGTTTAAGACCCGTTGGAAGCGATCGAGAATTTGATCTTGGCGATTGAGCACCGTTTGCACCAGGGTTTGATCCGGCTCGGAAAATTGGTTGAGGCGTTTTTTCAGGGTGAGCATCACCTGACCCGCCAAATTCCGGCTATATTGATATACCGATCGCTGATAGAACGAGGTGAAGGGTTCCGGCGCAAACGCCGCCTCGCGGGGTTCTGAGGCTAGGGCGAGATGCAATTCCGCCGTGCGCTGGCCGAGGAGTTCCACCGCGCCGAGGTAAGAGCCGATATGGTCATACACCACTTCGGGGATCTCCAATTCTTGGGCAGAGGCGATCGACACCACGGGGAAGGTGAGGTCTGCGACGGGAATCTGCGACACCAATACCTGCTCAAAATAGCCCCGCAATCGGTCGAGGGTGAAATTCCACGCCAGCGTTGTATCGGGCACATAGCCGCGCAAAATGCCGATGGACATGGCGGGTTGATTGGGGCGACGGTATTCCAACGCGCCGAAGACGGGAGCGGTGAGGCTCGACTGTTGTTCGGTGAGGAGTTGGCTCACTTCGAGGTCGGGGTTAATCGTGTCTTCGAGGCTGCGGTAGAGCTTGAGGATCAGTTGATCGCCGTAGACGATGGAACTGTTGTCCTGTTCGCCGCGATAGGGATGGGGGTCGAGGGGGGACGCGCCTAAGTCTAGGGTTTTGAAGGCGTTGGTGGTGCTGGCGACGAGTTGGCCATGGCTGCCTTTGTAGCGGCGTTTTTTAGCGATCGCCTCCAACAAGACCGGCAAAAACGGCGGTTCACGCAGGGCATCAAACAGCCATCCCGTCGTCCCATCCGCTGCTTTGGCGGCGGTTTTACTGCGTCCCTTGGTGGGGGTGGGGGTGAGTTGGAGTTGGGCGATCGCCCCCTCCGGAGTCGCCAACTCCCCAAAGGTCAACGGAATGCTGTAGAGTTCCGGCAGTCCTTCGGTATATTCCACCTCTAAAATCACCAATTCCACCTCACAACGGACAGTATTGATTGCGATCGTGTCCTGCACCGTCACCCCTTGCACCGTGCGCCCTTTGCCCCGGAACCAAGGACAGGTACGCAAATAACTACTCAACACCGTATTCAGTACCGGCTTAAACTCCGGCTGGGTGAGGAGCGTTTGCCAAGCGCCTTGAATTTCGAGGCTAGGCGGTTCATGCACCGCTTGCGGCGACCCCTGCACCACGTCCACCGGCTGCAACAGGAACCAATAGAAAGCATGGGGCGCAATGCTGAGGAAATAGGGGGACTTGCCGATCGCCGGGAACGGATTGCGCCCGAAAATTTCCACCGGAACCATGCCATGGAACGGCGTTAAATCCAACTCCACCGACTGCACAAACCGGGATAAATTCGCCACCACCAAAATATGCTCGCCGCCATAGGTGCGCGTGAAGGCCAACACCTTACGATTTTCTGGATAGAGAAGCTCGAACGTGCCGCGCCCAAAGGCCTGGAATCGTGCCCGCACTGCCAAGAGCCGTTTCATCCACCACCACAGGGAGGAGGTATTGGCCCGCTGGGCTTCGACGTTGATCGCTTCGTAGTGGTATTCCGAATCGAGGATCACGGGGAGATAGAGGCGATGGGGGTTAGCGCGACTGAATCCGGCATTGCGATCGGCGCTCCACTGCATCGGCGTGCGCACCCCGTCGCGATCGCCCAAATAAATATTGTCCCCCATCCCCAACTCATCGCCGTAATAGAGCACCGGCGTACCCGGCAGGGACATCAGCAGGCCATTCATTAACTCAATTTGGCGGCGATCGTTCCCCAACAAGGGCGCAAGACGGCGACGAATCCCCAAATTAATCCGCGCTTGGGGATCTTGGGCATAGGTGCGATACATATAATCGCGGTCTTCATCGCTGACCATTTCCAGGGTTAGCTCGTCATGGTTGCGCAGAAACAGCGCCCATTGGCAGTTATTGGGAATCGAGGGGGTTTGCTTAAGAATATCTGCGATCGGAAAACTATCCTCCATGCGCAGCCCCATAAACAGGCGCGGCATCAGGGGGAAATGGAAATTCATGTGGCATTCATCCCCCTTCCCGTAATAGGTCGCCGCATCTTCGGGCCATTGGTTCGCCTCCGCCAGCAGGAGAATATTGGCGAAATTCTCATCCACATGACTGCGCAGCTTCTTTAAAAAATCGTGGGTTTCGGGGAGGTTTTCGCAGTTGGTATCATCCTGCTCGTACAAATAGGGCACGGCATCCATGCGCAGGCCATCGACTCCCATCGACAGCCAAAAATCCACCACATCCAGCACCGCCTGCTGTACCGCCGGATTGCGATAATTAATGTCCGGTTGATGGGAATAAAACCGATGCCAATAATAGGCTTTTGCGACGGGGTCCCAAGCCCAGTTTGAGGTTTCAAAATCTTGGAAAATAATCCGCACATCGGGGAAGCGTTCCGGGGTGTCGCTCCACACATAAAAATCCCGCTCAGGACTGCCGGGGGGGGCATGGCGGGCCCGCTGGAACCAGGGATGTTGATCGGAGGTGTGGTTGACGATCAATTCAATGATCACCCGAATGCCCCGCGCATGGCTTTCGTTGAGGAGTTCTTGGAAGTCTTCGAGGCTGCCGTAGATCGGGTTGATGGAAAGATAGTCGGCGATGTCGTAGCCGTCGTCCCGGAGGGGAGAGGGGAAAAAGGGCAGCGTCCAAATGGCGGTCACGCCTAGATCCTGCAAATAGTCGAGTTTTTCGGTCAGGCCGCGAAAGTCGCCAATGCCGTCGCCGTTGCTGTCGGCGAAGGATTTGACCGGCACTTCATAGATCACGGCATCTTTGAACCAAAGGGGATCATCGTTGAGGAGGGTGGTTTGCATCGTGGCCAGGGGTGGAATGGAGGTGGAGTGCATCCGAGTTGAGTCCATGAGGTGCGATCGCCCTCATTTTATCGTGCTCACTGGGGGCGATCGCGCGATCGGATGCTCGCTGTTCTGCAACGCAAGCGAGGCAAATCGGGTTAATCACAATAAAACACAATGTTTATTCATATTTAGTTACCAATAGCCCCGATTTACTTCAATTCTCACGTTTAACATCCTTCTCACCCCGCCCAACGTTGCAAACAATAACAAGCCGTAGAAAAATCTTAATGAATGCCCTCATCCCTAACCCTTCTCCTGAGGGAGAAGGGAACAGCCCTCTCCCCTCTTTTCCCACCATGACCCATTCCCCTACCGCCTCGACTTCTGCGATTCATTTCCCCGAAATTGGCTGCGGCACATGGGCCTGGGGTAATCAAATTCTCTGGGACTACACCCCCGCCATGGATGACCAACTGCAAGCCGTGTTTAACTATGCCGTCGGGCGCGGGATGACGTTTTTTGATACGGGGGATTCCTACGGGACGGGGAAGCTCAAAGGACGGAGTGAGGAACTCTTGGGGCGGTTTGCTCGTGAATATCGCGGCGCGAATCGGGATCGTATTTGCCTCGCGACGAAACTCGCGCCCTATCCCTGGCGCTTGACGCGGGGGGCGATGGTGCGGGCGGCGGCGGCATCGGCGGAACGGTTGGGGCGACCGATTGATCTGGTGCAACTCCATTGGTCTACGGCGAATTATTTCCCCTGGCAGGAGGGGCCGCTCTTGGCTGGGTTGATGGATTTGTATGAGCGGGGTTTGGTGAAGGGGGTGGGGCTGTCCAATTTCGGCCCGCAACGCTTGCAATGGGTGCTGCAACGCTTTCAAGCCCGCCACATCCCGATCGCATCCCTTCAGGTGCAATATTCCCTGCTTTCCACTACGCCCGTGCAGGGGTCGGGGTTGAAGGAATTGTGCGATCGCAACCACATCCACCTAATCGCCTACAGCCCCCTCACCCTCGGCCTCCTCACTGGTAAATATTCCCCCACCGGCCCCTTCCCCAAAGGCTTACGGGGCTTCCTCTGCCGTAAAATTCTCCCCGGTATGGCTCCCCTCACGCACGCCCTCACCAAGATCGCCACTGAACGCGAGAAAACCCCCGCCCAAGTCGCCCTCAACTGGTGCATCTGCAACGGCACGATGCCCATCCCCGGCGCGAAAACCCTCCAACAAGTTCAACAAAACGCCGGAGCCATGGGCTGGCGACTCCACAGCGGTGAGGTAGCCGCTCTCAATGCCGCTGCCGCCCAACTGGATCAGGTGATGGTGCAAAACATTTTCCAAAGCCGTTGATCCTGACCTGTCCTCCTTCAGATCCCTGGGGGATTGGGTTAGGGAGATAGGGCAGGGTTACGAGCGAGGGGGAGGCGGAGGAGAAAGCAACTACCCTGGTTGAGTTGGCTTTGAACGGTGAGGGTTCCGTGATGGTGATGGGCGATCGCTAACCCCAACCCGGCCCCGCCATGGGTGCGTGAGCGATCCTGATCCACCCGATAGTCATCCGCTCCGGCATCGAGGCCCTGAATTTTGTCAGCCATGCCATCCCGCGCCGTCAACATCAACACCGGCAGGGCGTTGCCGCGATCGCGCAATTGCTGAATCACAGCCAAACCCGACAATTTCGGCACTAACCAATCCAGCACCGCGATCGTATACACCAAATCTGAACGAGTCAGATAGTTCCACGCCATGGAACCATCCAGCACCCAGTCCACCACATACCGCTCTTGGCTCAAGGCCCGTTTAATCGCGTGACCCAAATCCGGTTCATCTTCCAGGAGCAAAATTCGCATCGTTCCGTTGGGTTAACCTGCGTCCGATTGTCCCCCAAACCGCTCAATTTCACCCCAATTTCATGATCACAGGATTTCCCATGGATTTCATGTTGATTTCATCCCAAGCTGACACAGTGAGAGTATTCACACCGCTTCGAGGTTCAATCCATGATGAAATCAATCTTAGCCAGCGTTGCTTTAACTTCCGTATTAGGTGTAACCCTAACCCTCGTTCCTCTCGGCAATCCTGCCCAAGCATCCGACCTGAACAGCAGCAGCGATCGCTTCACCTCAGACCTACAAAATAGCTGTGGCGACCATGGCGACCACCGCAGCCACACACCCAAGCCCCGACGCGGTTCCCGCTAGATGCGCCTCGTTGCCTGCCCTGGTCTCGGCAGGCAATCACCCGCTCATCCTCTTGACAAAATAACCACCTCAAATCCTACCCACTCAACCATGCTCAAACATCACCTAAGCCTCGGCAGTGCGATCGCTCTTCTCCTCCTCACCCCCCTCACCGGCCACGCCCAACATCACCAAACCACCGTAACCCCCTCAGCCCAATCGCCCGCCGATTCAATCCAAACCAGCATGAATCACGGCGGCACAGACCACGAAACCATGGATCACGAAACTATGGATCACGAAACCATGGACTGATTCCCTTGTTCTGCTTAATCTTTGAGATGTTGCCATGACTGTTCCCTATCTGACACGCCGAAACTTACTGCGCATTGCGGCGGGCTTGGGTCTGACCGTCGGCGTTCATTCGTTACTGCCTGCCCCGGCTCGTTCCCGTGCCACGGTTTTAGGGGAATTGCCGCCCCTCGATCGCTACCCTGATCGCGTGGATCTTCAAGTGTTGGATCAGGCGGTGAGGATTGGCGATCGCACCACTCGGCAACCCTGACACCACCAAACCCAAAATTAAACCGCCCCAAACCCGCCGCGACCAACCCATGCGTTCAAACCTCCGTCATCTCACATCAAAAATTTAACGCACATCCGCAGCCCCAGAGCCGCTTATTCAGTTACAGGACGCAGAACGACAAATTTCGCAATTGAAGGCAAATATCAATCACTCGTAATGTGTCCACATCCTCAAAACCTTCACAATCCTCTCTTGCTCATGGACTTCGTACACCAAACGGTGTTGCTGGTTGATTCGGCGAGAATAATAGCCCGCCAAATTGCCTACCAATTTCTCATAAGGCGGTTGATAGGGATTTTGTACCAAAATATTGAGCAGCTTCTGCGCCTTTCGCTTCAGACCTGCTGACGCTAGCTTTTTGGCATCCTTCGCCGCCTGCTTGGTCAAAACAACCCGCCAAGTCACCAGTCTAGATTCTCAAGCTCAATACAATCTTCGAGGGGTGTGGTTGCTTCTTGTTGGATCGATTCAACCAAGCCTGGAATACTGCCGAGATACAGCGATTCTTGCATGGCATCCCAATCCGCTTTCGAGATCAACACTGCCTCATGATTTGAGCCTGTAATGAGTATCGGGCTGTGACGTTGCGACACCTCATCAACCAATTGGTTGAGATTGTCTTGAGCCTGACGAATCGGTAATGAATTCATGGGTTTAGTTAACTGTAGAGAACACAGCATCATGATGAATTGACGTATCCGTAAACCCACTGCCCTGTGGAGCTGGAGTAATTCGTAACCGTTGGCGCGGTTCGATCGTATACCCCTGACGGACTAAAAAATCATGTAAGGCAATTTGCAGGGCGCGATCAAAAGAGAGCGATTCTTGTTCTGCATATTGGGCTAAAGTCTCCATGATCTCACATCAAAAATTTAACGCACATCCGCAGCCCCAGAGCCACTTATTCAGTTACAGGACGCAGAAAGACAAATTTCGCATTTTGGTACGAGTGCGTAGTGAACGAACTCCAGAATCAACACGATCGCTAAAATAGAACCACCACACATCTTCACATCCCTATGGCAACCATCACGCTTAACGTTCCTGATGAACTGGTTCCCCAACTGAATGAACTGGGCGATCGCCTCCCTGCTCTGTTGCAACAATGTCTGCAAGCTCCTCTCCCTAACCACGTCTATCACCATATTCTCAACTTTATCGCCAGCCGCCCCACCCCAGAAGAGATTGCCGCCTTTCGACCCACCTCAGAAATGGGCGATCGTCTGCGCTGGCTTCTCGACCGGAACCAAGCCGGAACCCTCACCGCCGCTGAACAAGCCGAACTCGATGAATACGAACGCATTGAGCATCTCATCGTCATGCTCAAAATCGGCAATTTGCCTTACCTGACTCGCAGCGTATGAGCTACATTCCCGCCGCTCTCCGCCGCCTTGTGGTAGAGCGAGCCAACAACCGTTGTGAATATTGCCAACTGCCCGACAATGTTGGCTTCTATCCCCATGAACTGGATCATGCGATCGCCCAAAAACATCAAGGCAAAACAGAAGCCGATAACTTGGTCTTGGCCTGCTGGCGTTGTAATCGTCACAAAGGCAGCGATTTAGGTTCCTTTGATCCTGAAACCGGAGCATTCAGCTTTCTGTTCAATCCTCGAACTCAACAATGGTCAGAGCATTTCAGGTCAGAACAAGGTGAGATTAAAGGCCTCACCCCAGCAGGAAGAACCACAGAACGCCTACTGCAATTCAATCTGCCTGAGCGCGTTAAAGAACGTCAATTTCTTGACAGTTTAAACCAGAACAAGAACTGATGACTTCATTCCTCCACTCGGCAACCCTGCCACCACCAAACCCAAAATCAAACCGCCCCAAACCCGCCGCGACCAACCCATGCGTTCAAACCTCCGTCATCTCACATCAAAAATTTAACGCAAATCCGCAGCCCCAGAGCCGCTTATTCAGTTACATGACGCAAAAAGACGAATTTCGCACCTCTATCACTCTGCGGCAAAACGCAAAACCTCCTGATAAAGTGCTGCACTCACCCGAAAACCCGCTTGCTCAATCAACGCATCCATAACAGGCTCCACCTGCTGCACTAAGCCTCGCTGCTTGGCAAGAAGTAAGATGCCGAGGATACCGATGATTGAGATGCCTAATTTTCTTGCCTCTTGGCGGCCCAAACGTTCATCAGAAAAATGGGTAGAAACCCCGTCCTTCTAGGACGGCTTTGGATTAGAGTCTGCATCTTCACACAATAGATGCTATAACGTGAAGTATGACACAAAAAGCATTCAAGTACCGATTCTATCCAACTCCTGAGCAAGA
>NZ_JAQMTY010000051.1 GCF_028330765.1 Spirulina subsalsa CS-330
AAAGGACTCGCTGTCGCTCGATTTGTTTGTTGGTGCAAATTCATCTCGCCACTAAAAGGCACGTCCGCCGTTACCTTCGGTAACTCTACTCGGACTCGCTTTATAGTGGGAGTCTTCTTTGCACATTTTAAGATAATCGCGATCGCACAATTTCGCCTCTCGTTCCGCGACGATCTGCCGCAAACTGGGGCGACCCGTGATGGGAAGTCGCAGCATCGCCCAAAGGCCATAGAGCCAATCGACAACAGGGCCAATGATCGGCCAACGAGTGGCGGCATAGACCCAACCTAAGCCAATCACCGCGTAGATCTGCCGAAACACTTCAACGTTTTTGAGAATTTCTCCGTCGGCGCGGACAGCATGGATGCGTCCCATCGCCGCTTCAAAACTCACCCCGCCATGGTCAGCGGGGTCATAGTCATCGGCCATGATATCGACGAAGGCGAGGCGGCTGTGATCCCCGTCTCGCTGGCGGAGAAAGTTCACTTCATGGAGGCAGATCGGGCATTGGCCATCGTAGAGTAGCTTAATTTCCCAGGTGGGTGCGGTGGTGGTCATGGTGGGGTGTGTAAAGAAGTGTTACAGATTTTTAGTGTAGAAAATTAGGGTGCGATCGCGCCATCCACACCCCCCGCCCAATGCTCCCCAGAATCATTTACAATTTGTGAAGAAATCTTAAACATTTACAGTCACACCATAATGCGAGTTGCGATCGTTGGCGCAGGGTTAGCCGGGCTTGCCACAGCCATTGAATTAGTCGATGCCGGTCATGAAGTCGAGATTTATGAAGCGCGAAACTTTGTCGGCGGCAAGGTGGGCAGTTGGATCGACAAAGACGGGAATCACCTGGAAATGGGGCTGCACGTCTTTTTTGGCTGCTATTACAACCTGTTTGACCTGATGCGGAAGGTGGGCGCGTTTGACTCCCTGCTCCTCAAGGAGCACACCCACACCTTCGTCAATTCCGGCGGCCGCATTGGGGAGTTGGATTTTCGGTTCCTGACGGGTGCGCCGTTTAATGGGTTGAAGGCATTTTTTACCACGTCGCAACTCAATGCGGTGGATAAGCTGACGAATTCCCTGGCGTTGGGGACGAGTCCGATTGTGCGGGGCTTGGTGGATTTTGAGGGGGCGATGCGGACGATTCGCGATCTTGATGCGATTAGTTTCGCCGATTGGTTCCGCAGCCATGGCGGCAATGATGGCAGCTTGAAGAAGATGTGGAATCCGATCGCCTACGCTCTGGGGTTTATCGATACGGAAAATATTTCGGCGCGGTGTATGCTGACGATTTTCCAATTTTTCGCGGCGAAAACCGAGGCTTCGGTGCTGCGGATGTTGGCGGGGTCGCCCAATGAATACCTGCATCAGCCGATTGTGAATTATTTAACGGAGCGGGGGGTGACGATTACCACCAATTGCCGGGTGCGCGAGATTCAGTATGAGGGCGATCGCGTCACCGGATTAAGCCTGGCCGATGGGGAGAGCGATCGCACGATTACCGCTGATACCTATGTGGCGGCTTGTGATATTCCGGGGATTCAGCGTCTTTTACCGGACGGGTGGCGCAAGTGGCCCCAGTTCGACAATATTTACAAACTGACGGCGGTTCCGGTGGCAACGGTGCAACTGCGTTTTGATGGTTGGGTGACGGAAATGCATGATCCCGCCAAGCGTCAACAAGCCAAGGCCTGCGGGTTGGATAATCTCCTCTATACCCCGGATGCGGATTTCTCTTGTTTTGCGGATTTGGCTCTAACGAGTCCAGAGGACTATTACCGCGAGGGCGAGGGGTCTCTGTTGCAATTGGTGTTAACGCCGGGTGATCCCTTTATTAAGCAGAGCAATGAAGCGATCGCGCACCATGTCCTCGCTCAAGTGCGGGAACTGTTCCCCTCGGCGCGGGATTTAAACATGACTTGGTACAGCGTCGTTAAATTGGCGCAATCCCTCTATCGTGAAGCTCCCGGCATGGACCCCTACCGCCCCGCCCAACAAACCCCCGTCACCAACTTCTTCCTCGCCGGGAGCTACACCCAACAGGACTACATCGACAGCATGGAAGGGGCGACGATCTCCGGACGGCAGGCAGCGGCGGCAATTCTGGCCGCAGTCGCAGCGGAGAAAGAAGCGATCGCCGTTTAATCGGCCCCTCCATTCCGCAAACAAGGGGCTTAAGCCCCTTGCCCTCGCTCCCAGCATGGACTCCTCTGCCCTGCCCACACAGTCCTAGCCCCTTGCCTCGCTCCCAGCATGGACTCCTCTGCCCCGCCCAAACAGTCCTAGCCCCTTGCCTCCAGTCCTAGCCCCTTGTCCCAATCCCGCCCACACTCACCCCTAACCCCCACAAACAATGTCTGACTGGCTAGAACATAGCGTCCAAGTCGAAATCAAAGCCCCCATGGATTTGGTCTGGCAAGAATGGTCGAGTTTTGAAAAAATGCCCCTCTGGATGAAATGGATTAAATCCGTCACCGTCCCCCCCGAAACTCCGCACATTTCCCGCTGGACTTTGAACACGGGCGGCCTCGAATTTTCCTGGCAAGCCCGGATGGTGGATGTGATCGAGAACAAAATCATCCGCTGGGAATCCGTAGACGGCTTACCCAATCGGGGCGCGATCCGCTTTTACGATCGCCACGATCACAGCGTCGTCCGCCTCTCCGTCGCCTACAACATCCCGACCATCCTTAAATTCCTCGACAGTCTCTTCCTCGGTAAAGCCGTCGAAGCCACCATCCAAGAAGACCTCGAACGCTTCCGCACCCACATCCTCACCCTCCAAAAAACCGCCACCGACTAAGTTAGCCTGCCCACTAATTGGGCCCCAACTGCCCTAAATCGTGCAAACGCTCTTGAGCCGCGTGCAACATCTGCCATCGCTGTGGGTGAAATCTCAACTCGATATGTCATGCTTTTGCATCAATTGCTCAAATGCGGACGCTAGCGGTAGGCTTTGACCCGTTTCAAACTCCTCCAAACTTTTGCGAAGTCCCACCAGGGATTCTAATAACTCCATGCGATCTATCAATTGCTGATAACTTTCAGCATCTTGCACAACCGCAGCCGCTTTGCCGTTAACGGTTAGCACAATGGGAGAACTCGTCTCCCGTAAGGTGGCTAGCAGTGCCTTCGCACCGCGCTGGAAATCAGATAACGGACGAATGTTGCGCAGATTGAGGGTCATGACTTCAATCAAAAAACAGATAATTTCATGTTAATTCATTGTAGGAGATTTGAGAATCATTGTTGTTTCCTAGGGGAGTTCATCAAAAACGGAGCTAGGCGATCCTAGCTCCGTTTTGTGATCAGGGGGTTGAATGAATGGGGGTTTAGTCTGCGATCGAGACGATCCAAGTGCCGACATAGTCAATGCTGGCGCGGCGGAAATCAGCGAATTCGGGGGAATCATTCACCGGCTCGTGATCTGCGTCGGTAAAACAGCCATTCTCATCTAAGCAGGTGACAAGGAGGGCATGGAAATAGAACGTACCGCCAAACCAGGGATTGCGGATATGTTCGAGTTTGATTTCGATGGGGTTACGGGCTTCGATGGATTCAGTGAGGGGAATCCGTAGGCAGTTAAAGTATTTTTCTTCGTCGCCATCCCAAACGCGGTAGCAGTTTTCTTCAATGCGTACATTACCCACGCCCACTTCTTTGTCGTAGCCGCGACCGTAGCCAATTTCGATCACATCTTCGGGATCTTCAAAGGCAAAAATCCGGTTGGGGTGTTCATCGCCTTCGGTGACTTCGCAGTTTTCGACGCACACGACATCCCGGAAACGTTCATCGGCCTCGCCGTAATAGTCGGGATAGTAGACGGAAATTTGGGCGACCGTTCCCTCAACTTTTTTCGCGGGGATGCGCAGTTTGTAGCGGGCGTTGCGGGCATTCCGTCCCCCGTGCTCAATGCGGTAGTTGAGGAGGTTGGGACGGTTCACACCACTAAAGATCGTCAGGCCGGAGTTTTGGGCGAAGGTGGCGAGGGGCGTGGCTGCGATCGCACAACCAGCGGCGGCCAATCCAGCGATTAGACGATTTTTGAGTGTTTTGGAGAACAACATAGGCGATTCGTTAGGTAAAACGTTGAGGGGGTGGGAAGGGTGTGACTGGCGTTAAATCACGTTCTATGGACAAAATTTTGTGAACGAGTTTAACGTTTGATAATTCTTCTTGACTATATCAGACGGGTGTGTTCGTTGACGGGGAGGGTGTGGCGATTTGTTCCCCGTCTATGGTGAGTTGCCGGGAACGTTGCCTTGTGATGCGGCGGAGGACTGGCTGGGATAAAGCATAAAACAAGGTAAAGAACGGGCAAGCGGGGGGCAAACGCTCGTAGGATACAAGGGAAAATATTCACGGGTGCAGCGTTGCAGGCTGCACGATCGCATGGAGAGTCGAAACGAAAACGGATGGTATGGAGTGACCGAAGGCAGCTATTGGGTGTTGAGTTAAATCCCTCAGTTGCGATCGCAGCATTGAGTGGGAATGGCAAACCGGGTGTTTGAGACCGGTTGGCCATGAGCGGTAATGTGTACTGATGAGTTAAGGAGTAAGTTATGAAAATTGCGATCGCCCGCGAGGCTATTGAAGTGGGAGAACGCCGTGTGGCCTTAATTCCCGCCCTCGTGAAACGACTAGCCCAACCCGATTGGTATTTTCTTCTCGAAGCCAATGCCGGGGGGGGATCATTCATTCCCGATGCTGACTATGTGGAGGCGGGGGCGGCCGTGGTGGCTGATAAAGCTGAACTGTGGGGCAATACAGATGTGTTGCTCAAGGTGGCTCCCCCCAGTCGGGATGAAGTGAATTTATTGCCCGAAGGTTCAACGTTGATTAGTTTTCTGAATCCGTTGGGTGATCCAGAGTTGATCAAACTGCTGGCGGATCGCCGGATCACTGCGTTCAGTATGGAATTAATTCCCCGCACCAGTCGGGCCCAAAGTATGGATGCCTTGTCATCTCAAGCGGGGATCGCGGGCTATAAAGCGGTGTTACTCGGTGCGGCGGCGCTGCCAAAGTTTTTCCCAATGTTGACCACAGCCGCAGGCACGATTCGCCCGGCGAAGGTGTTTGTGATGGGGGCAGGCGTGGCCGGATTGCAGGCGATCGCCACCGCCCGCCGCTTGGGTGCGATCGTCGAAGCCTTCGACATTCGCCCCGCCGTCAAAGAAGAAGTCCAAAGCCTGGGGGCGAAATTTGTGGAAATTGACCTCGGTGAAGACACCGTTGCCGCTGGGGGCTACGCCAAAGAAGTGTCCGAAGCTGCCAAACAAAAAACCCAAGCGGTGCTCACCGAACATATCGCCAACTCCGACGTAGTGATCACCACCGCCCAAGTCCCCGGCAAACGCGCCCCCATCCTCGTCACCGCTGCCATGGTGGAAGGCATGGCCCCCGGTTCGGTGATCGTCGATCTTGCGGCCAACCAAGGCGGCAACTGCGAAGTCACCGATCCCGGCAAAGATATCAATTACCACGGCGTAACGGTGATTGGCCCGACGAATTTACCCTCCTCCATGCCTATCCACGCCAGCCAACTCTACGCGAAAAATATCGCCACGTTGCTGCAATATTTGGTCAAAGATAATGCGATCAACCTCGATTTTGAGGACGATATTATCCGCGATACCTGCATCACCCACGCGGGTGAAATTCGCAGCGATCGCGTCAAAACCGCCCTCGGAATTAGCAGCGAAGTGCAGGTATAGCCCTCCGGTTGACACGGGCCATCTTGCCTCACCCCAGCCCGCTCACCGGGCGGTGAGGACTGCTGAAATTTTCTAGTAATGGGACTTTTTTTCTAATGACCACTGCAACGTTAATCACCTGTTTATTTGTCTTCGTTCTCGCCTCCTTTGTGGGCTTTGAAGTGATCAACAAAGTGCCGCCCACCCTCCACACTCCCCTCATGTCCGGAGCTAATGCCATTTCCGGCATCGCTGTCCTGGGGGCGATCTTGGTGTCGGGTTCCTTGGGTTGGAGTGTCAGTATTATTCTCGGCTTAATCGCTGTGGTGCTGGCCACGATTAATGTCATCGGTGGATTTCTGGTCACCGATCGCATGCTGGTGATGTTTAAAAAATAGGAGCGAAACCCCATGACCCTCTCAACCTTTCTCCCCACGGGGATTCAACTCAGCTATCTCGTCGCTGCCTCCCTGTTCATCATTGGCTTAAAACAACTCGGCTCTCCCGCCACAGCGCGGCGCGGTAATCAACTGGCCGCCGTGGGGATGTTCCTCGCCGTGGTGGCAACCCTTTTAGAGCAACAGGTGTTGAACTACCCGATGATCCTCGGCGGCATTGTCGTCGGGGGCGTGATCGGGGCGATCGCGGCCTATCGGGTCGCCATGACCGCCATGCCCCAAATGGTGGGGATTTTCAACGGCTTAGGGGGGGCAGCTTCGGCCCTGGTGGCGATCGCCGAATTTTGGCGGCTCCTCTCCACCGGCGACCCCCTCAGCCTCACCTCCCTCGTAACGATCATCCTCGGCATCCTGATCGGCGGTGTCACCCTCACCGGCAGCCTGATCGCCTTCGGCAAACTCCAAGGCGTACTCCCCGGTGCGCCCTTCCTCTTCCCACTGCAACAGCCCCTCAACGCCCTTTTGGTGATCGGGTTTCTCGTGGGCAGCGTCTTCTTTTGCCTGGAACCGAGCAACTTTCCCATCTTCATTGGGTTAATCGTCGCCTCCCTAATTTTAGGGGTCGCAGTGGTGATCCCCATCGGGGGCGGTGATATGCCCGTGGTGATTTCCCTGCTCAACTCCTATTCCGGACTCGCCGCCGCCGCTGCCGGGTTTGTGGTTAACAACAACATGTTGATCATTGCCGGGGCCTTGGTGGGGGCATCGGGGATCATCCTCACCAACATCATGTGCAAAGCAATGAACCGCTCGATCTTTAACGTCCTCTTTGCCGGTTTCGGGTCTGAAACGAGCACGGGCGCAGCATCAGCAGCAGGTAGCAACGCACAGCAAACGGTGAAAAGCATTGACAGTGAAGAAGGCGCGATGATGCTCGGCTATGCCCGTTCCGTGGTGATTGTGCCCGGTTACGGCATGGCCGTGGCCCAAGCCCAGCACACCGTTAAAGAATTGGTGGATCAGTTGGAATCCATGGGCGTGGATGTGAAATATGCCATTCACCCCGTCGCGGGACGGATGCCCGGTCACATGAATGTCTTGCTCGCTGAAGCGAATGTGCCCTATCCGCAACTGTGCGATATGGACGATATTAATCCTCAATTTGAACAGACCGATGTGGCTCTGATTATTGGCGCAAATGATGTGGTCAACCCGGCCGCTCGCCATGATAAGAGCAGCCCGATCTACGGGATGCCGATCCTCGAAGTGGATAAAGCCAAACATGCGATCGTGATTAAACGCGGCATGGGTACGGGCTTTTCTGGGGTACAGAATGAATTGTTTTTCCAGGACAAGACCCTGATGCTCTTTGGCAGTGCGAAGGATGTGGTGGGTCAGTTGGCTTCAGAAGTGAAGCAACTGTAACCGCAGATCGTGCCCTTGGTGTTTAGAGTTTAGCGCTCAAAAAAGAGGTGGAATGTTCCACCTCTTTTTTGGGTTTCAATCTGCCTGCCCTAGGGGGTTAATTGCGGACGGCTTCGATGGTTTGGGAAAAGTAGAAGCGGGTGCTGGTCATGTTTTTGCGCTCAATGTGAAAGCCTTGGTCAATCAAAATGGTGATGATTTCGCTGGCGCGATGGAGATAGGCGCGGGTGGTTTTGCTGGGGCCGGGGAAAAATTCACCGACTTTTTTGAGCAGGCTTAACCCGAAGGTTTTGGGGGCAAAGCTCAAGATCAGCCGCGATTCGGCCAGGCTGGTGAGGTGGGCGATCATCTGTTCAATGTCGGCTTGGGGGTAGTGAATCAGGACATCGAGACAAATCACGGTATGGTAGCGACCGGTGATCGATTCGAGGTCGCTGACGGCGAGGGTGAGTTTGGCGGGATTGGTGAGGTTCGTGGCGCGATCGCGTGCCTCCCCCACCATCTTGCTGGAAATATCACTGGCATACACCGTTGCCCCAGCATCGGCGAGGGGTAAGCTCAGACTCCCAACCCCACAGCCCGCATCACACACCGTCAAGCTCGACACATTTCCATCCGCCGCTAACCAGGCCAACACCGTATCAATGGTTTGTTGGTGGCCGTCGCGAATGTCAAGCTGTACCTTGTTGACTTCGCCATCGCCGTAGATGCGTCGCCAGCGGTCAAATCCTTGCGTATTGAAATACTCTTTAACAATAGTCTTATCGTCTAGGGCAGTCATACCGTATTGGGGAGGTAAAAATTCATTAAGTTACGTTTAAAACACTCTATCGGATTTTGCCCAAGCTACCGCCAAAACTTTGATCCGCTCCGGCATGGCAAAAGGGTGAACTCTCCGGATCAGAACGCTCTCTCTTTGAACGACAACACAGGCCTTGAGTCTGACCCTCTAACTCTATGCTGGAATGTACCCCTAGGACGGTGGCTCATCCTCCATGGCACTTTAATCCCTTGGGCTTGACTCTGGCTGCTGTGGGTTGGGAGCGATCGCTAGCACTTCAGCATTACCCCCACTGTCCTGATCGATCAGGCACTATCCTACGATAGAAAAACCAAGCGTATTGCCACACCCTTTCGCCCTGATTTATTTCCCTCCCGCTCTTGTTCGTTAATGCTGCGGCGTTTTGATCCCATGTCTAAGCCTGTCCTGTTCTGTGTTGCCCATGACCCTAAAATTCGTAACCAATTCCAACAGCAGCTTCAGGGCAACTATGCCGACCAGTATCACATTGAAAGCACAGAACATTGGGATTCCGCCCTCGCGCGGCTGAAAGATCTGCGCGGGATGGGCCACATGCTCAACACACTGCTGTGGGATGTGCAGGCAATACAGAGCGCAGAGGATATCGAAAATTTGCGCCGCCATTTTCCGGTTGTTAGTTTGATTTTGCTCTGTCCTGATGATGAGCCGCCGCCTTGGTCATCATTACCGGCAAAAATAGCCCCACTCTACCTATTTACACCGTGGCGATCGCATGATTTAACCAATGTCATCAATACCGCGATTCAAAACTACAACCATCGTCACATTGTTGAGAGCCAGCAGCAGATAATCGATGCTCTGCAATTTCAAAATGCTCAATTACTCAACACCTTAAAACAATCGAATCAAACCATTTTACAGTCCAAAGCCCAACTCCTCGCCCAGGATAAAATGTCAGTCTTGGGGCAAATGATTGCCGGCATCACCCATGAAATCAATAACCCTGTGGGCTTCATCGCCGGCAGCTTAAAGTATGCGCGGGAATACCTCAATGATTTAATTACCGCGATCCAGCTTTATCAAAAACATGATCTCAGCTTTGATCCAGATTTCGAGGCTCAGATTAAAGACCTCGATCTAGATTACCTCATTGAAGACTTTCCGAATCTTCTCAATGCGATGCAAGAAGGCACGGATTTACTCCGTAAAATTAGCACCTCAGCCCGAATTTTTTCTCGCTCAGATCAAGAACAAAAAGTTGAATTTGATGTACATAAAATCATCGAAAGTGCCTTAATGTTGTTAAAACATCGCCTCAAAGCAACGATGTCTCGTCCGGCCATTACGATCATGCGTGAATATGGAAATTTGCCGCTGTTGTGGTGTTATCCGGGGCAACTCAGTCAGGTGTTTCTCAATGTGTTGGTCAATGCAGTGGATGCATTTGAGGAAGCGAATACCGGCAAGTCCTATGATGAGTTAGAAATTCACCCCAACCAGATTACGATCGCATCCCACTACAAGCCGGAGACTCACCAGATTCTCATTGCCATTCGTGACAATGCTGGCGGCCTCGATGATGCGATCCATGCTCGAATTTTTGAGACCCTATTCACCACAAAATCAGTGGGCAAGGGAACCGGACTAGGACTCCCCATCTGTCAACGAATTGTAGAAACCCAACACCATGGCACGTTGCGATCGATGTCTTGCTGGCAGGAAGGAATGCAGTTTGTGGTGGAATTGCCCCTAGAGAAGGCGTTGGGGGATTTCTCGGTTGAGCCAGGCTAGAAAGCCCGCATTGACGGAATCTGGGGTCAGTTCTAGGATGCAGTGGGTATAGTCGATCTGCTCACGGATCACCTGTTCAAGGCGATCGCGATAGCCCGCCTGGGTTTTGACAATCAAAACGGTTTCCGGTTCAGTGACAATCTCGCCCTCCCAGCGATAGGCACAGGTGATCGGAAACCAATTGGTACAGAGGGCGAGATTTTGACGGAGGAGGGCATGGCTAATCGTTTGCGCTTCCTCCGCAGTGTTCAAGGTAATGTAGTAGAGTCGCATGGCAAAACCGTCACAGGTGCAGGCAGACAGAATGCTTTGATTCGTGCTTTGATTGTATCGAATCAGATGGGATTAAACCGTGGAATTTAATTGTTTTGATAAGGGATGATGGTGGTTTGGATTGTGGTTTTTAACGTAGCGATCGCAGCATTTAACGGTTATCTCGTTTGGAAAATCTGTCGGTGGCGGCGGTGTCTTCGTCACACCCACCACACCCTGATCCGGATCGAACGCCAAGCCCGCCGTATTCTCCAGCCCACCCCCTTGATTCTCCACCAGGGAGCCATCCACGCCCAAAACACCCGCTCCGCTTACCAAACCCTCCAGCGCCAAACTCACCAACTCCAACAACTTTTGACGCTCCTCAATCTTCTGCTTGACATCCTCACCGGGCTGAAGCCACGGTGATTCCCAGACCTCACGATCTGAGTTTCTGCTTCGTAGCACCTGCCTTCCGAGATTTACTCTCTTCAGGTCTTACGGTCGCTCCACAGACTGAAACCGCTTGCCCAGCGGCCAATATGTTTATCGCAGCGTTGATGTCCCGATCGTGGTGACACCCACACTCAGGGCAAACCCAATCACGAACATTCAGGCGCATCTTTTCAACGATGTGACCACAGGAAGAACAGCGTTTTGAAGAGGGAAACCAACGATCAATTCGGATCAGTTCCCGTCCATACCATTCGCATTTGTATTCAAGCTGCCTAACCAATTCCCCCCAACTAGCGTCAGATATGGATTGAGCTAGTTTATGGTTTTGCACCATGTTCTTCACAGCCAAGTCCTCAACAGCAATCACTTGGTTATCGCGCACCAATTGAGTTGTTAGCTTGTGAAGAAAGTCTTTGCGGGTATCGGCAATTTCGGCTTGCAATTTAGCGACTTTAAGTCGTGCTTTCTGCCGATTATTGGAACCCTTCGACTTGCGAGACAGCGATTTTTGCGCCTTACGGAGGCGCTTGTACTTCGCCTTAAACGTTTTGGGGTTAGCAACCTTTTCACCTGTACTCAGCGTGACCAGACTACTAATACCCAAATCGATCCCGACTTTGTTGGATCTGACGGGAAGCCTGTCGATTTCAACATCCACAAGCAAGCTCACAAACCATCTGCCCGACGGCTCAAGCTTGATCGTCACCGTAGATGGTTCAGCGCCTTGGGGCAACTGCCGACTCCAACGAATCGGCAATGCTTCAGTGCATTTAGCCAGAAGTAATTCACCATCTTTCCAACGGAAAGCAGACTTCGTGAACACAGCACTGCCACCGTTTCGCTTCTTTTTGAAGTTCGGGTATCTAGCCCGTCCTGCCCAAAAATTAGTGAACGCCTTTTGGAGATGCCGCAAACCTTGCTGCAATGGGACACTGCTAACCTCATTTAAGAAGCTAAACTCCTCTTCTTTCTTCCATTCGGTCAGCAATGCCGACGTTTCTTTGTACCCGATCCGCTCTTGCCTCTCATACCAACCCTCAGTCCTTGCGAACAAAGCTCGGTTGTAGACAAGACGGGTACAGCCCAACGTTCGCCGCAATAGATTCTCTTGCTCGGCGGTTGGGTAGAAACGGTATCGGTAAGCTTTTTGAGTCATGCTTACATTCTAGTGCTTGACATACTCCCCCACTAAACCCTACGGGCTATAGTGGGGGATTCTGAACAGCCAGTTACCTGACCATTTATCCACTCAAACAACGAGAGTTGCAGAGGGTTGCTAGGCTCAACGACTAGCGCCATTGATTTATCCTGA
>NZ_JAQMTY010000052.1 GCF_028330765.1 Spirulina subsalsa CS-330
AATGTATTGAAAATTAAGGACTCGCTGTCGCTCGATTTGTTTGTTGGTGCAAATTCATCTCGCCACTCAAAGGCACGTCCGCCGTTACCTTCGGTAACTCTACTCGGACTCGCTTTATAGTGGGAGTCTTCTTTGCACATTTAAGATAAAAAATTGGGTGGATCGGCGAAAGAATCCTTGGGCTTGGGCGGATTGGGCCAGGGATGGAGCGGCGATCGCCACCCCTCCGAACCCCAACAATCCTGCTAAGAATTTGCGCCGCCGTAGCCACCGGATAGATTGTTTCATGATTCAGATGGATGAGGAACGTTGCAATAGTTTTACGATTGAGCAGATGGTATGAGGTCTACGGATGAATGGGCATCAAGAATATGGCGTTGCAATTTAAGGTTCAAGAATACTATCAGGATCAACGCCGAGTTCTAGGAGTTTAGCGATCAGTTTTTGATTTTTAGCCTGCTCCTGATTCGCCCGTTGGCGTTCTTGTTCGGCGCGTTCTGCACCATTGAGGAGTAAATGACCCTCCGCATCCCACCAGCGCAGCCACGGTAAATCCATCCCTTGATAGACCCCCGGCCAAATGCCCAACTCGACCCCTAACTCTTCAATGGGAAAGTGGCCGCGCTCATTCGCCGGGAGGGGTTGGTATTTATTTTTCTGGAGGACATAGACATCAACGTTGGCCTTGGTGACCTCATAAATGGCGTAGTAGGTAGGACGAATTGCTGTTTCGTAGACCCAAAATTTACCCGTCCAAGGGGTGCAATCGCGCTCCTCTGCCCCCGTCCCAGACACAAATTCGATCACAATTTGCGGGGGAATAATTTCCTGCCAGATCACATAGGATCGGCGGGCTTGTCCATCTAAAGTGGGCGGCACATTACCCACATAAAACCAATCCGGTGCTTCTGCCCCCCGTTGGGGTGGATCGGTCAGTCGCCAATAAATACCGCTATCTTGACCAATACAAAATTGACCATCGGGATGGACTTGCTCTAATACCGGATAAATCGAGTCCGTGAGGAGAAGACTTTGGGGGTGTTCTTGAAAGTTTTTCACGAATGTGCCATCCTCACACGGGAGTTGATTGTGATCCGGCAGGGGAGTAAACGCATCGATCGCAGTCATGGGGTAGCGGGTTGATGGATTTGAATAGACCCATGATAACGTGGGCCTGAATTGATCACCAGTGACTGCAATTTGATCCAGAATGCAAATTAAAAGAGGGCGGATTTAATAAATCCACCCTCTTTTTTAGGGAGCGATCGCAGTTAAAAATTAACCGAAATTAACAATTAACCGAGAACCGCTTTCGCTTTCGCCACCACGTTTTCAACGGTGAAGCCGTATTCTTTCATGATTGTGCCGCCGGGAGCCGACGCACCGAAGCCATCGGTTCCGATCGAATCACCGGCAGAACCGACGTAGCGAGCCCAGCCGAAGGTCGTACCGGCTTCCACAGACAGGCGCTTGGTGACGGCACTGGGGAGGACGGATTCTTTGTACTCGGCACTTTGCTCTTCAAAGAGCGTCCAGCAGGGCATCGAAACGACGCGAACTTTCGTGCCTTCGCTGCTGAGTTTTTCAGCGGCTTCCACACAGAGGCTCACTTCAGACCCTGTGCCGAGGAGGAGGAGATCTGGCGTACCGTCGCAGTCCACCACGACGTAAGCCCCTTTGGCCACAGCATCAACGCTGGTGCCGGGGAGGTTGGGGACGTTTTGACGGGTGAGGGCGAGGGCGCTGGGGCGTTTCCGACTTTGGACGGCCACTTTGTAGGCCCCGGAGCATTCTTTACCGTCGGCGGGGCGGAAGGTGAGCAGGTTGGGAATGATGCGCAGGGATGCGATCGTTTCCACGGGTTGGTGGGTGGGTCCGTCTTCACCGAGGGCGATGGAATCGTGGGTGAGGACGTAGATCACACCGGCTTCAGAGAGAGCCGAGAGGCGCATCGCACCGCGCATGTAGTCGGCGAACACCAAGAAGGTGGCGCAGTAGGGGATCAGCCCGGAGTTGTGGAGAGCGATGCCGTTACAGATGGCGGCCATGCCATGTTCGCGCACCCCGAAGCGGAGGTTGCGGTTTTCAAAGCTGCCTTTTTGGAAGTCGCCGGAGCACTTCAACTCGGTGAGGTTGGAGTGGGTCAAGTCCGCTGAACCGCCGATCAGTTCGGGGAGGTTCGGGGCGAGGGCGTTGAGGCAGGTTTCGGAATGTTTCCGGGTGGCGAGGGATTTGTCTTCGGGGCTGGGGGTGGGGAGGTCTTTGTCCCACCCTTCGGGAAGTTGACCGCTGAGGAGCCGTTCAAATTCGGCGGCTTCGGCGGCGTATTGGGTTTTGTATTGGGCGAAGGCGGCTTCCCAGGCGGCTTGGTCGCTAGCACCGCGATCGACGGCTTTGCGGAAGTGGGCCAAGGCATCGGCGGGCACTTCAAATTCACCGTAGCTCCAACCGAGGTTTTCGCGGGTGAGTTTCACTTCGTCGGGGCCAAGGGCAGCGCCGTGAACGCCGGCGGTGTCGGCTTTGTTGGGGGAGCCGAAGCCGATGGTGGTGGTGACTTTGATTAGGGTGGGTTTGTCGGTGACGGATTTGGCGGTTTCGATCGCGTTGGCGATCGCATCTAAATCCGTATTGCCATTTTCCACATGGATCGTATGCCAGCCATAGGCTTCAAACCGAGCGCAGACATCTTCGGTAAAAGAGATATCCGTCGAACCATCGATGGAAATATGGTTGTCATCGTAAAGGGCGATCAGTTTCCCTAAACCCCAGTGACCGGCGAGGGAGCAGGCTTCACCGGAAATCCCTTCCATGTTGCACCCATCACCCAAAATTGCGTAGGTGTAGTGGTCTACGATCGTGGCATCGGGCTTGTTGAATTTAGCAGCGAGGTGGGCCTCAGCAGCGGCCAAACCCACGGCGTTACAAATCCCTTGGCCGAGGGGGCCGGTGGTGACTTCTACGCCTTTGGTTTCAAAGTTTTCCGGGTGGCCGGGGGTTTTAGAACCCCATTGGCGGAATTGCTTGATGTCGTCAATGGTGACGCTGTCGTAGCCGGTGAGGTGGAGCATGGCGTATTGCAACATGCAGCCGTGACCGGCGGATAATACGAAGCGATCGCGGTTGAACCACTGGGGATTTTTCGGGTTATAGCGCATAAAGCGATCCCACAGCACAAACGCCATCGGTGCTGCACCCATGGGCAGTCCGGGGTGTCCGGAATTCGCTTTTTGGACTGCATCAATGGCTAAAAAGCGAATCGAATTAATGCAAAGTTCTTCAAGAGATTGACTAGCAACAACCATATTGTCTAATGATAGGATGTGAGTAAAACGACGGCCTGCCAGGCCAGCATCGGGCTTGAGCAGTTGGGACGGGATCGCCTCAATGCCAAGTCTTATCATCCCATCTAGGGATCGCTCTCGCAAGGGTTTATTTAGAATCCGCTGAGGTGGGAGATCACTGTGGCGGGGCGGCTTGCAACAGTTCATCCAGGGTCACGAATGCCCTGATTAGCCTGAGACGAAACGGGCGGCGATTGGAGGGTTGGGCTGAATATTTGGCGATCGCCGCAAAATCGCAGTACAACGGAGGAGCGGGTGCTTCCTGATTTTGTGTCTTTCACTACCGATCCTCATCTATGTCTTCTATTCCGTTTGTGGATCTCTCGTCTCAACATCAACCCCTCCAGGCTGAGTTTGACCAGTGCTTGAGTACCTTGATCGCCCAAGGTGCATTTATCTTGGGGCCCGATGTCGCTCAGTTTGAAACGGCCTTTGCCGCCGCATCGGGGTCAGCCCATGGGGTGGGGGTGGCATCGGGAACAGATGCGATCGCCCTCGGACTGCGGGCCTGCGGCATTGGCCCCGGCGATGAAGTCCTTGTCCCCGCCAACACCTTTATCGCCACCTTGATCGGTATTCTCCGCACCGGAGCCACCCCCGTTTTAGTTGATTGCGACCCCGACACCGCCCTGATTGATCTCGATGCCGCCGCCGCAGCCATCACCCCCCGCACAGCGGCGATCGTCCCGGTGCATCTCTACGGCCAAATGGTCGATCCCGATGCCCTTTGCACCTTGGCCACCGCCCATCATCTCCTGTTATTTGAAGACGCAGCCCAGGCCCACCTTGCCCAGCGAGGGGGACGCACCGCCGGGAGCCTGGGCACAGCCGCCGCCTATAGTTTTTATCCCAGTAAGAACCTGGGGTGTTTTGGGGATGGGGGGATGGTGATCACCGCCGATGGGGCGATCGCTCGCACCGTCCGCACCTATCGCAACTATGGGGCCGCTGAAAAATATCTCCATAGTGAATGGGGAACCAACAGCCGTTTGGATAATCTCCAAGCGGCGATTTTAAACCGGAAACTCCCTCACCTCAAGGATTGGAACGCTGCCCGCCACCAAGCAGCGCAACGGTATGATGCCGGCCTCGCCCCCCTCGCTTCCCACGGCATTCGTCCCCTCGTCAATGTCAGCGGAGCCGGGCATATTTATCACCTCTACGTGATCCGCGTCGATACAACCGCACGGGTGAATCGGGATCAATTGCGCGATCGCCTCACCGCCCAAGGCATCCAAACCGGCATCCATTACCCCATTCCCTGCCACCTCCAACCCGCCTATCATCACCTCGGCTATCAACCCGGTGACTTCCCCAACGCCGAACACCTCGCCCAATCCATCCTTTCCCTCCCTATGTACCCCGGCCTCACCCCCCACCAAACCGAAACCGTCATCAACGCCATTCAGCAGGCCGCCACGGAGTCCTAACCTCCGCTTGATCTGCCTCGATATCGTCCTTCAATCCTGATCCTATGACTGACACCCTCACTCCGATCCACGATCGCCAGCACCCCTGGTTCTACGGCCTCCTTCTGGCCTTGTTAACCGCCCTCTATGCCCCCCTGCTCTGGCATTGGGTCGATGGCTGGCTGAATAAAAGCATCAGCATTGAGCATGAATACTTCAGCCATGGCTTAATTGGGTTGCCCTATGCCGCCTACCTCGTTTGGGACTATCGCAAAAAATGGCGCAGCCTCCCCTCCGTTGCTCACCCGGCCGGATTCGGACTCTTAGGGCTGGGGGCTGTGCTGTATCTGGGGGGAACGGGGGAAATGATTGGCTGGTCATTGCCCGTGGTTTTAACGGGCCTGTGTTTAAGTTTAAAAGGCATGCCCGGCCTGAAATTACAAGCGTTTCCGCTGCTCTTTGTCTGGTTTGCCACCCCCAATGCCATCCCCTATCTGCTCTCAGCCTCTACCCTGCCCCTCCAAACCCTGATCGCGGGAACGGCTGGCTTTATTCTTCAGGTGTTGGGGGTTCCGGATGTCTCGGTGTCAGGCATTTATATCACGGTGCAAGATCATTTGGTGGAAGTGGCTCCCTATTGCGCCGGTTTAAAAATGCTGTTTACGAGTCTTTATATTGGCGGGATTTTGTTGCATTGGACGGGCACTTGGCGATCGCGCCCCAAAGTTCTCAGTTTCTTCGCCGGAACCATTGTGATCAGCGTCCTGATTAATATTTTGCGCAACACCATCCTCACCTACCTCTACGGCATGGGCCATTACAACGCCTTCGACTGGACGCACGAAGGCCTCGGTGGTGACTTGATCTCTCTGGTCATGCTGCTTTTGGTGATCGTGTGGCTCGATGCCATTGAACGGATCACGAACTATTATCAGCAGGGCAATGGGGGCGGCATCATTAACTATGCGGGCCTGTTGCCGGGTCAATCCGATCGATCGGGACGGTCTTAATGGTAAAGCTCAAGCAAGTGAAACAATCCCCCCAGTACCCCCCTCGATCCCGTGGGGTGATTACCGGGGTATTGCTGGTGATGCTCCTGGCTGGGTTCATCCTCAGCAGCAGCGGCCAACGGTTCTGGCAGGAACCCCCGCCCGTGCCAAATTTGGGCGCGTTACGGGAACTCCGCAATACAGGCATTGATGTGCCGGGCTGGAAAAGTCCCGACCAAGCGAAGCTGCGGGTGGGCAGTCATGATTGGTCTGTGCAAACCATCGAAGTGCCGGGGCAGCGGGTGGGGTTGTTAATGTTGTTTCCCCAAACGGGGCCGAAGGAAACGCCGGGGGTGGAATGGTCTGATGTGGATGGGTTTTATCAGTGGCAACCGGACAAGGTGCGATCGCTCACCTTCCACACCGCAGACCCCGCCGCCACCGTCCAGGCCCGCATCTTCATCGCCCGCGACTCCGAAAATACTCGCGTCGTCACCTCACGGCAAACCGTAGCCGTCGCCCAATGGTACGCCTTTGCCGACGGGGGGCATTTTTCCACAGCCCAGTGGTTTTGGCGCGATCAATGGGCCCAGTTACGGCATCAGCGTGTGCCCTGGGTTGCCGTTAGCCTGCGTCTGCCCGTTGATCCAAGCAGCACCCTTGACGATGTCACGCCCCAGGTGATTGAACTCTCCCAAGCGATTCAAGCGAGCCTGATGGCGTTGATGAACCAACCGACGGGTTAAATCGGGGCAAGGGATGATGCGAGGCCCCAACCTAACCCACCTGGGGGATTAGACACAAAAAAGAGACGTGGGGAAATACGTCTCTTCTTTACATTCTCGTAATGAATAAAATTCATTAAGGGAAGGAATTACTTAGACCTTAACAATCCTTGCGGCGAGTTGACAACATTTCGTTACATTTTCAGTATTCTTGCGGGTAACGGTTGCGCCACAGCAGGGAAATCCGTCTGTGGTTTCCCTGTGGACATGAGGATTAAGCCTCGTCTGCTTTGGCGAGAACGGCATCGCGCACTTTATCGGGGACTTCTTGGAGGTGATCCGGTTCCCAGTGGAAAAAGCCCACGCCGAGAGTGAGCGATCGCAACTCCACAATAAAATTCTGCATCTCCGCCTGGGGCAGGTATGCCGTCACATTGTCCCAATTTTGCCAGCCGTCGAGGGCTTCATAGCCGAGGATCTGGCCCCGTCGCCCACTCACCAACTGCAACACCTTCGCGGTGAACTCATTGGGAGCCGCCACCTTAATCGTCAGCACCGGCTCCAACAGCACCGGGCTACAGTTCGGCATCCCCTCCGTCATCGCAATCCGCGCCGCCTGCCGGAACGCCTGCTCTGAACTGTCCACACTGTGGTAAGACCCATTACTCAAATTCACCGCCACATCCACCACGGGGAAGCCTAACGGCCCTTGGTTCAGGTACTCGCGCACCCCCACTTCCACCCCCGGAATATACTGCTTCGGCACAACGCCCCCCACAATCGAATCCGTAAATTGGAAGCCCGCGCCCCGTTGCTGGGGTTGAATATCGAGGAACACATCCCCAAACGCGCCATGGCCGCCGCTTTGGTGCTTGTAGCGACCGTGGCTGGTGGTGGCTTTGCGGATCGTTTCTTTGTAGGGAATTTGGGGGAGTTGGGTGGTCATCGGCAGGTTGAACTGACGTTTGAGGCGATCGAGGGCCACCTGAAGATGAATTTCACCTTGACCCCAGAGGATGATTTCGCGGGTATCGCCGTGCTGTTCCCAATGGAGGGAGGGGTCAATTTCGATCAATTTATTGAGCGCACCGCTGAGTTTTACCTCATCTTTGCGATGTTCGGGCATGATGGCGAGGGCATAGACGGGCGCGATCGCCGTCGCCGTCGGTAACGCTTGCGCCGCACCACTGCTTAACGTGTCGCCAGTTTGGGCCGTTTCCAACCGCCCCAACGCCACCAATTCCCCCACATGGGCCGCATTCACCGGGTTTTGTTGACTGCCCATCAGGTGATAGATGCCGCCGACGCGCTCACCATTCAAGGTCATGCCGTCGGTGATCGTGCCTTGCCAAATTCGCACCAGGGAGAGTTTACCGCTGTTGCCGTAGTAAGTTTTCAGGACTTGGGCGATCGCATCCCCATCCCCCGTCGTTTCCAAGCCGCGCCGCTGGGCCGTCACCGTCGGATCAGGGGTTTCCCGCACCAGGGCATCCAACAAGGGCCGCACCCCATAGTCCTGTTCCGCAATCCCTAAAAACACCGGCACAATCAAATCCGCGCTCAAATCTTGCTTCAGATCTCGCAAAATTTCATCCTTCGAGGGCGGGATATCTTCGAGCAATTCTTCGAGGAGATGATCGTCAAATTCCGACAGGGTTTCGAGCATTTCCTCGCGGGCGGCCTGTTCTTCGGCTTGCAGTTCCGCCGGCAGTGGAACCGGATCAGCCGCCTGCCCCGGATGGTAGTGATAGGCCTGTTCGTCGATCAGGTCAATATAGCCGATTAAATCCGTATTCTGGCGGATCGGGTATTGTTGCGGCACGAGGGGCCGACTAGAGACGGATTTCAACGCCTGGAACAGATCCATCACACTGTCACGGCAGCGATCGAGCTTGTTGATAAACACCAGATGGGGAATTTCCCAATCATCTAAAACCTTAAACAGCGGCGCGAGGGTGAGCACCTTGGCCACATCCGCTTCACAGACCACGATCGCAGACCCCGCCCCCACCAGCGCATTGTAGGTATCTTGGGCAAATTCAATCGATCCTGGACAGTCTAAGAAATTCAATTCCGTCTCGCCGTCCGTGGTACTGGCCACCGACACTTCCACACTCATGCTCCGTGCCTGGGCTTCGGGGGTGCTGTCACTAATGGTGTTGCCGTCTTTAATGCTACCTTTGCGGGCGATCGCACCACTGACCGCCAAAATACTTTCTAGTAAGGTCGTTTTACCACTGGAATAGGGGCCAACAATGGCCACATTACGCATCCGGTCAAGATTTCTAGTCATAGGAATACCCTTGGATGAAACGAGGGTTGAGGATGAATTAGACCACTGAGAATCAACCGTTTACCTCCCCAAACCACCGTTCCTAGAGAGTGAGTCGCCCAGTCTGCAAACCCTAAAAGCAATGATGACGAGAGCCAATGAATGACCGTAAGCATCTTTAGCAATCTCAAAGGTTTTATGGCAGGCAAGGGGCTTAAGCCCCTTGTTGATGAAGTCCAAGACTGAGAAGTGATTGAGGATTGCTCGGGATTAGTGAGGGAGTGATTGCAATGGAATTCAACCCCAGGATGGATATGCAAACTTAAACAGTTGCATACTTTGAGCCTATCGTGTTTGAGTTGAGAATCACCATTTTGATCCCATCTTTTAAGGTAAAGTTTAGGTTCGTTAATGTCCTGTTACGGGTCATTGAATTTTGGTCAAAAAATGTAACGGAATTACGACACCGATCGCGCACTGTGCCATCTCGCTTGGCGCTCTTGCGCCTGCGATTGATGGGGATTTTTAGATTGGCCGGGCGAGGATGTCAATGGGAACGGATCGGGACTGCGGTTTAAGCTTGGTTGACTGACTTGATAGCCCTCACCCCCAACCCCTCTCCCTCTGGGCTACTGCTTATACACAAACTGCTCTTAACGATGTTCACCTTCTCTCGATCCCCCCTAGCCCCCCTTAAAAAGGGGGGAACGCAAAAAAGTCCCCCTTTTTAAGGGGGATTTAGGGGGATCAAACGCAGACGAGGCC
>NZ_JAQMTY010000053.1 GCF_028330765.1 Spirulina subsalsa CS-330
CCCCCCCCCCACCTCTCCCCCATTCCCTACGCCCCCTTTGTGAATACCCTATGAAACCCCCAACAGAACAACGCTTCGACTACGTTAAAATCGGCATCGCCTCCCCCGATCGCATCCGGCAATGGGGCGAGCGCACCCTCCCCAACAGCCAACTCGTCGGGGAAGTCACCAAACCCGAAACGATCAACTACCGCACCCTGAAGCCGGAAATGGACGGCCTGTTCTGCGAGCGGATCTTTGGCCCCGCCAAAGATTGGGAATGCCACTGTGGGAAATACAAGCGCGTCCGCCATCGCGGCATCGTCTGCGAACGCTGCGGCGTGGAAGTCACCGAATCCCGCGTCCGTCGTCACCGCATGGGCTACATCAAACTCGCCGCCCCCGTCACCCATGTGTGGTATCTCAAAGGGATTCCCAGTTATTTGAGTATCTTGCTCGACATGGCCCTGCGGGATGTAGAACAGATCGTCTACTTCAACGCCTACGTTGTCCTCGATCCCGGCAACGCCAGCAACCTCAGCTACCGCCAACTGCTCACGGAAGATCAGTGGCTCGAAATTGAAGAGCAACTCTACGAAGAAGAATCCCAACTCGAAGGCATCGAAGTGGGGATCGGAGCCGAAGCCGTCCAGCGCTTGCTCGAAGAAATCAAACTCGAAGAAGAAGCAGAACGACTACGGGAAGAAATCGCCGGAGCCAAGGGCCAAAAACGCGCCAAGCTGATTAAGCGCCTGCGGGTGATTGATAACTTCATCGCCACCGGGGCCCGGCCAGACTGGATGGTCTTGTCCTATATTCCCGTGATTCCCCCGGACTTGCGCCCGATGGTGCAGCTTGATGGCGGTCGCTTTGCCACCTCGGATCTCAACGACCTCTACCGCCGGGTGATCAACCGCAACAACCGTCTAGCGCGATTACAGGAAATCCTCGCCCCGGAAATCATCGTCCGTAACGAAAAACGGATGCTCCAAGAAGCCGTTGATGCCCTGATCGACAACGGGCGGCGGGGTCGTACCGTCGTCGGTGCGAACAATCGCCCCTTAAAATCCCTCTCGGACATCATCGAAGGGAAACAGGGTCGCTTCCGCCAAAACCTGTTAGGAAAACGGGTGGACTATTCCGGACGGTCTGTGATCGTGGTGGGGCCGAAGCTGAAGATCTATCAGTGCGGTCTACCCCGTGAGATGGCGATCGAACTGTTCCAGCCCTTTGTGATCCACCGTTTGATAAAAAGTGGCCTGGTGAACAACATCAAAGCGGCGAAGAAATTAATCCAGCGGGGTGATAGTGCCGTCTGGGATGTGCTCGAAGATGTGATCGCCGGTCACCCGGTACTGCTGAACCGTGCCCCAACCCTGCACCGTTTGGGGATTCAAGCCTTTGAACCGATTCTCGTCGAAGGTCGCGCCATCCAACTCCATCCCCTCGTCTGCCCGGCGTTTAACGCTGACTTTGACGGCGACCAAATGGCGGTTCATGTGCCCCTCTCCCTCGAAGCCCAGGCCGAGGCGCGGCTGTTGATGCTGGCTTGTCACAATATTCTCTCCCCGGCAACGGGTAAGCCGATCGTGGCTCCGTCCCAAGATATGGTCTTGGGGTGCTATTACCTGACGGCGGAAAATCCTAAGTTTGAGCGGGAATCGTTGGTGGCCACTGGTGAGGACGTGATCGATCGCATCAAGTCCGGTGCAGAACGCCGCTTTGCTTCCATGGATGATGTGTTGCGGGCCTTTGAACAGGGCTATCTCAATATTCACCAATACCTCTGGCTGCGCTATAGCGGGGAAATTTTGGTGAGCGCGGCAGAGGAAGAAATTGCCGTGACCGCAACGGATGTGGAGGGGGTGCGCTGCTATGGCGAACGCCGGGGTGAATCCCACTACCTGCCAACCCGCTTAATCCGCACCGTGGATAACCAGGGCGGTGAACCGTTCCTGTTCCAATATGTTTACACGACACCCGGTCGGATTATTTACAACAAAACGATCGCAGACGCTCTGGGCCTTTAACCCCCGTTAGTCTCCGGGGGCCCCTGTCCGCAGCGATCGCGGGATTGCCCCATTCTTGATCAACCTTCGTCACCCATCACAGATTGAACTCATGTCAAAAGCACCCACACCCAAATTTTTTAACCATATCGTTGATAAAGGGAAGCTCAAAAAGCTGATCGCTTGGGCCTACACCAACTACGGCAGTGCGCGGTGTTCCCAAGTGGCGGATTACCTCAAGGAAATGGGGTTCCGCTATGCGACGCGGGCAGGGGTCTCGATTAGTGTCGATGATTTACAAGTGCCATCGGTGAAAAAAGCGATGCTTGCCGAAGCGGAAGCCGAGGTGGCGATTACCGAAGAGCGTTACCGGACTGGGAAAATTACCGAAGTGGAACGGTTCCAAAAGGTGATTGATACCTGGAATGTCACCTCTGAAGAACTCAAAGATGAGGTGGTGCGCAACTTCCGGGACAATACTCCCCTCAACAGCGTCTATATGATGGCGTTCAGTGGGGCGCGGGGGAACTTGTCCCAGGTGCGGCAGTTGGTGGGAATGCGGGGCTTGATGGCTGATCCCCAAGGGGAAATTATCGCCCTGCCGATTAAGACTAATTTCCGCGAAGGCTTGACGGTGACGGAGTATATTATTTCCTCCTACGGGGCGCGGAAGGGCTTGGTGGATACCGCCCTGCGGACTGCTGACTCTGGGTATTTAACCCGGCGGTTGGTGGATGTGAGCCAAGATGTGATTGTGCGGGAATCGGACTGTGGCACGCAGCGCAGTGTGACGGCGGAGGCAATGAAGGATGGCGATCGCATCTTGATCAACCTCTCCACGCGCCTCATGGGTCGCGCCCTCGCTGAAGATGCGATTCACCCCGAAACCGGCGAGGTGATCGCCACCCGCAACCAATTCATTGACGACGACCTCGGCGATGCCATCGAAAAATCGGGAATTGAGAAGATCCAAGTGCGATCGCCCCTCACCTGCGAAGCCGCCCGCTCCGTCTGCCAGCACTGCTACGGCTGGAGCCTCGCCCACGGCAAACTCGTCGATCTCGGCGAAGCCGTCGGCATCATCGCCGCCCAATCCATCGGCGAACCCGGCACTCAACTGACGATGCGCACCTTCCACACCGGCGGGGTCTTCACCGGAGAAGTGGCCCGGAGCTTCAAAGCCGATGCCGCCGGGAAACTCCAATTCGGTAAAAAACTCCGCACCCGGCCCGTCCGCACCCGCCACGGCGACGATCGCGAACAAGTGGAAGTCCCCGGCGATCTGATCCTCACCAGCACCAGCGGCGAAAAATTCACCTACCCCCTCACCGCCGGTTCCCTCCTCTTCGTCACCAAAGGCGACACCGTTGAAGCCGGGCAACTCTTGGCGGAAGTCTCCCTCACCAAACGGCAAAAATCCACGGAAAAAGCCACCAAAGACGTGGCCTCCGACCTTTCTGGGGAAATCCGCTTTGATCGCCTCGTCAGCGAAGAAAAAACCGACCGTCAAGGCAACATCACCCACATCGCCCAACGGGGGGGCTTGCTCTGGGTCTTAGCCGGGGAAGTCTACAACCTCCTGCCCGGTGCGGAACCCGTGGTCAAAAATGGCGATCGCGTCGAATTCGGCGATGTCCTCGCCCAAACCCAACTGCGCACCATCCACGGCGGCGTTGTCCGCCTCTCCTCCGGCAGTCGGGAAATTGAGATCATCACCGCCTCCGTCCAACTCGACCAAGCCAGCGTTCGCCGCGCCACCTCCGGCACTCGCGAACAATACATCATCCAAACCGCCCACGGTCAGCAATTCTTCCTCAAAGCCACCCCCGGCACCAAAGTCCAAAACCACCAAGTGATCGCCGAACTCAACGACGACCACTACCGCACCCAAACCGGCGGAACCGTCAAATATGCCGGCGTTGAAACCGGCAAATCACGCGGTAAAAAACAAGGCTACGAGGTCATCCAGGGCGGCACTCTGCTCTGGATTCCCGAAGAATGCCACGAAGTCAATAAAGACATCTCCCTCCTCATGGTGGAAGAAGGGCAATATGTCGAAGCCGGCACCGAAGTCGCCAAAGACATCTTCTGTCAATCTGCTGGGATCGTCGAAGTGGTGCAGAAAAACGACATCCTCCGGGAAATGGTGATCAAAGCCGGGGATCTCCACATGCTCGACGAACCTCCCGCCGTCGATGCCGATGGCCAACTGCTCCAGCCCGGCACTGAACTCTTCCCCGGCTTCACCGTCAGCGAACTGAAATACGGTGAATATGTCGATACCCCCGAAGGTCTCGCCCTGCTCCTGCGTCCCGTCGTCGAATATCAAATCTCTGACAAACCCGATGTTCCCTCCCAGGACTCGATCAACGGCGATGCTGGTCAGCAAATGGGGCTGCGCGCCATCCAGCGCCTCTTCTTCAAAGACGGCGAACGGGTGAAATCCGTCGATGGCGTTGAACTGCTCAGTACCCAACTCGTCCTCGAAATTGAAGACAAAGTGGCCAACGAGCATGGCGATGTCGCCACCATGAGCGCGGATATCGAACTCATTCCCCACGATCCCGACGACGACAACACCGAATATCAACTCCAGATCGTGGTCTTAGAATCCCTCGTGATTCGGCGCGACATGGATGCCGACACCACCAGCGGCGGCACTCGCACCCATGTAGTGGTGCAAGATGGAGACGAAATCGCACCGGGATCGGTGGTGGCTCGCACGGAGATCCAATGTAAAGAAGGCGGCCTGATCCAAGGGATTCAAACCGAAACCGAAGCCATGCGCCGGATTTTGGTCACCCGAAACACCGACCTGATCACCCTATCCCTCAATGCTGACCCGATCGTGAAAGCCGGCGATCTGGTGGTTGCCAGTCAAGAGTTAGCGCCAGGGGTCAGCACCTTTGAATCCGGTCAAGTGTTGACTATCAATGAGCGCGAATTAGTGCTGCGGCGGGCGCGTCCCTATCGGGTTTCTGCGGGGGCGTTGTTACAGGTGGGCGATGGTGACCTGGTGCAACGGGGGGATAACCTCGTGTTGCTGGTGTTTGAACGCTCCAAAACGGGGGATATCATTCAGGGTCTGCCCCGGATTGAGGAATTACTTGAAGCCCGTCGTCCCCGTGAAGCTTGCGTCCTGGCCCGTCGTCCGGGGGTGGGTCAAGTGGTGTACGACGCGGATGAAAGTGTGGATATTAAGGTTGTCGAAAGTGATGGCACGATCAGCGACTATCCGATCAGCCCCGGTCAAAATGCCTTGGTGTCTGATGGTCAAGAGGTGAATATTGCTGAACCCCTGACCGATGGCCCCGCGAACCCCCATGAAATTCTCGAAACCTTCTTTGAATATCACAAGGAAGAAATTGGCGACTATCAAGCGGCGTTGATTGCCCTCGAAAAAGCGCAACTGTTCTTGGTGGATCAGGTGCAAGGGGTGTATCAGTCCCAGGGGATTGATATTTCGGACAAGCACATTGAAGTGATTGTGCGGCAAATGACCTCGAAGGTGCGGATTGATGATGGCGGTGATACTACGATGTTGCCCGGTGAATTGATTGAACTGCGCCAAGTGGAACAGGTCAACGATGCAATGGGGATCACCGGGGGTGCTCCGGCTCGCTATACGCCGGTTCTGTTGGGGATTACGAAGGCATCGCTCAATACCGATAGTTTCATCTCAGCAGCGTCATTCCAAGAAACAACACGGGTCTTGACTGAAGCGGCCATTGAAGGGAAATCTGATTGGCTGCGGGGTCTCAAAGAAAACGTGATTATTGGCCGCTTGATTCCGGCGGGGACTGGGTTTAATGCCACGGAAGATCTGCCGATCGGGGGTGGGTTTGATGTGGAAAACGGTAATGATTTTAGTGCCACTGTGCCGTCGCGAACCTTGACGGAAGGCTACGGAGGGCGTGCCAATGGCGATTTTTCCCGTGAAAGTCGCGCCTTGGATGAAAATATGGTGCTGGATGATCAAACGGCCCGTGCTTATCAGCTTGAGAGTCCAGATTCAGAGGCTTCGCCGTCTTTCTTAATTGACGAAGAAGAGTAGTGCTGAATTGATTCCGGCCGTCTAACAAGGAGGGACATCCCTCCTTGTGATCTTGAGATGTTGTGTAAAACAGGCAAAGTTGTGTTAGAAAATTCGTCTTCGGCTTCAACGTCGGCCCATGCTCACCCCCACGTCCATGACGCGGAGGTTCGACGGCAAATTATCAATCGACTGTCTCGGATTGAAGGCCATATTCGGGGGGTTAAGAATATGGTGCAGGAGGATCGCCACTGTCCGGAGGTGTTGGTGCAAATTGCGGCGGTGCGGGGTGCGTTAGACCGTGTGGCTCGGATGATTTTGGATGATCACCTGACGGAATGTGTGGTGCGAGCGGCTCAAGAAGGCAATATGGAGGCAGAAATTGAGGAACTTAAATCGGCGCTCGATCGCTTCTTACCCTAGGGAGAGTCGCCAGCGTTTGGTGATCCGATGGTTGAGTGGGGTGGGGGAGTTTGCAACGGGATTAGGCTGTGCGATCGCATTTTCTGCCCTCCATGCTCAGGCACGATCGCTTCCCCTGGCAACGATCGCGATCGCCTCCCCAGACACGATCGATCTGGCCCAAATGACAGTTTTTCAGGCGATTGTTTTGGGGTTTGTGCAGGGGATGACGGAATTTATCCCGATTAGCAGTACCGCCCATCTTAAGGTTGTGCCGGTGGTGTTGGGGTGGGGTGATCCCGGTGTCACCTTTACGGCCATTATCCAACTGGGCAGCATTGGGGCGGTGCTGTGGTATTTTTGGGCGGATCTGTCGGAATTGATCACCGGCACGATCCAGGCCCTGCGGACGCGGAATTTTCAATCTCAAGCCTGGCGCATGTCCCTGGGAATTGCGATCGGAACCGTGCCGATTGTGGTTTTTGGACTCCTGCTCAAAGTTCTAGTGCCGGATTTGGATGATTCGCCGATTCGGAGTCTGGCTTCAATTGCGATCGCCTCGATTGTCATGGCCCTCCTCTTAGCCCTAGGGGAAAAAATGGGGCAACGCCTCCGCAGCTTTTCACAACTGTCCACCCTCGACGGGATCTGGATGGGACTCGCCCAAGCCTTAGCCTTAATGCCCGGCGTATCCCGGTCAGGGTCTACGATTACCGCTGGCCTGTTCATGGGGCTAGAACGGGCGACGGCGGCTCGATTTTCCTTCCTCTTAGGACTGCCGGCCATTACCCTCGCGGGCCTCGTGCAGTTAAAAAGTGACGTGATCGATGTCGGCGTTCCCAATGCAGCCTGGTTATCGTTGATCATCGGGACGCTTTCAGCGGCGTTCTTTTCCTATTTGGCGATCGCCTGGCTGATCAAGTTTTTGCAAAAACAAGATACCTGGGTTTTTGTCTGGTATCGTCTGGCCTTTGGGATCGTGATTCTGGGGGCATTGGGGATGGGGTGGCTCTAGATTCGTCCCATCACTCACGGCGATCGGGGTACTGACCCGGTCTGAGGCGGCGGAGGGATTAACGGTATGATCCAAAAGGTTCAATGGTTTGGATAGGTTAGGCATGGGACAACGGGATTCACTGCAATCCATTTTAGAAGCGGTGTCAGCGGGCTATCTCAGCCCCCAAGTCGCCGCCGCAAAATTGGGCCAAGCCGAGACGGGCTATGAGGCGATCTCCGACTTTGCCAAGCTTGACCACCATCGCCAAGCCCGCACCGGCTTCCCCGAAGCAATTTGGGGCCAAGACAAGACCCCCGACCAAATTGTGCAAATTTTCCAGGCGATGCAACACCACCCCGCGATCGCCATGGCCACCCGGATCACCCCCGCCGTGTTTGCCCAGTTGCAACGCCAGTTGCCAGGGTTGCGCTACTACGAAACCGCCCGCATTTGCGCCCTAGGCACACCCAAAACCCACCGTCCCGGCACGATTACCCTATTAACGGCAGGCACAGCGGATCTGCCCGTTGCCGAAGAAGCCGCCGTCACCGCAGAGTTAATGGGCTTTACGGTGGAACGACTGTGGGATGTGGGCGTAGCGGGAATTCAACGATTGTTGCGCCATCAAGATGCGATCGCCACGGCCGATGTCTTGATCGTCGTTGCCGGCATGGAAGGAGCGTTGCCCAGCGTTGTCGGGGGTCTAGCCGATTGCCCCGTGATTGCCGTCCCCACAAGTATCGGCTATGGCGCAAGTTTTGGAGGGTTAACGCCCTTGCTGGGGATGCTCAATTCCTGTGCTGCCGGCATTGGGGTCGTCAATATTGACAATGGCTTCGGGGCGGCCATTCTCGCCGGTCAAATTCTGCGCACCGCTGAAAAATTCGCTCAATCTCGCCCCTCAAGACCCGAATCCCCGCCCAATTCGTAACATCGGTAACAACCCGGTGCGAAAGCCCCAGCCTACACTAAACGTTACCCTCCGATTGCTTAGATCAGACCGCCTAAATCATTGGGGCGGTTTTTATTTGCCCAGGGCAAGGCGAAATGCTGATCTAGAGAACTAGGGAAACATTCGCTGAGGGCATCACATCGCCATAGCACTAGCCAGAGCGGTTAGGACATTCAGAGACTCTGGAACAAGGGGCTTAAGCCCCTTGCCTGCCCTAATGCCCTTGTTGATTGTTATTAGATTGGATAATAGGGCAATCCTGTCCACGTCCCCAGCCTCCAGAAAACGTGCTTGATCTTGAAGCACGTTTTCGTTGTCCGTCGATGGATTGAGGTTAAAGGGGGCAACCGGGGGCGGGCTTAAAGCGAGACTTTCACCGGGGTACGGCTGGGTTTCAACTCTACCGGAGTCGGTTGGAGGAGCGATCGCCCCGTCATTTCAGGGGGTTGCGGGAGATGCAGGATTTCCAACAGTGTCGGAGCCACATCACAGAGCCGCCCATCTTCACGCAATTGCACATCCGCACCATAGCCCGGAATTTTCAGCCCTTCCCCTTCAACCAAGATCAAGGGCACGCGGTTCGTCGTGTGGGCCGTCCAAGGTTTACCCTGCTCATCCCACATGTATTCTGCATTGCCATGGTCAGCCGTAATCATCGCCGTTCCTCCGACGCGGGAAATCGCTTCGAGTAAGCGCCCCAAGGTGCGATCCACCGTTTCGATCGCTTCTAAGGCGGCGTTCATGTTGCCGGTGTGGCCCACCATGTCAGGGTTGGCATAGTTGATCACGATCAGGGAATATTCCCGCTTGGCCAAGGCCGCACAGGCCGCATCCGTGACTTGTTCGGCGGACATCTTGGGCTGGCGATCGTAGGTCGCCACCATCGGACTGGGAATCAATTCCCGGTCTTCGCCGGCAAGGGGCTGCTCCAAACCACCATTAAAAAAGTAGGTGACGTGGGGATATTTTTCCGTTTCAGCGGTGCGAAATTGGCGTAACCCATGGTCGGCGATCACTTCACCCAGGATATTGCTTAAGCTTTGGGGTTCAAACGCCACATCAACCGAGAGCGTCGGATCGTACTGGGTAAACGTGAGGAAATGGAGCGGCGTAATCGGAACCCGCTCAAAATCTTTGAACGTGGGGGACACGAAAGCCGTCGTCAGTTGGCGGGCGCGATCGGGCCGGAAATTAAAAAAGATCACACCATCATCGGCTTCAACTTTCCCCGGTGCAATTCGCACCGGCAGGATGAATTCGTCGTTAATCCCTGCGTCGTAGGAGTCTTGGATAATGTCCAGGGCGGAACGGGAATCGATCACGTCGTCCTCGGTCAGGACTCGATAGGCTTGTTCGACCCGATCCCAGCGGCGATCGCGATCCATGGCATAGTACCGACCGCTGATGGTCGCGATTGTCCCCACACCAACAGCATCCATCTGGTCTTGAATCTGTTGCAGGACTGCGATCGCCTCATTGGGCTTGGTATCCCGGCCATCCGTAAACACATGCAGGCACACCTGCTCAATCCCCTGAACCTTAGCCAAATCCAACAGCCCAAATAAATGGGACAGATGGGAATGAACCCCACCCTCTGAACAGAGGCCCATACAGTGGAGTTTGCCGCCCGACTGCCGCACCGACTGACAGAGCTTCACCAATGCCGGATTTTCTAAAAACGAACCGTCTTCCACCGCATCGGAAATGCGCACAAGTTCCTGAGGCACAATTCGCCCGGCTCCAAGGTTCAAATGGCCAACCTCAGAGTTGCCCATTTGCCCATCCGGTAATCCGACCTGCTTGCCCGATGTGTGGATCAAGGTATGCGGGTAGGTCTCCCATAAACTATCCATGACGGGTGTTGATGCAGTGCGAATTGCGTTGCCATCGGCAGACTCCCGATACCCCCAGCCATCTAGAATTATGAGCACCGCAGGAGAGACTGATGCTGGTGTCATAGTGCTTACCTTATTTGTACCTATCAACGCCATGATGATACCATTGCCCCCTCAACTCTCGTTGTTTTTTTGTCATCAGAAGCACAAAAAGCCCCTATCAAAAGACAGGGGCTACACGTACTTTGTTAAGAACAAAGTAGTCAAAACATTACGGTGAAGACCTAGTCCAGATCAGGCATTGCCAACACGGGTTCAGTCTCACGATCAATCCCTTTTTCAAAACCAGCCGAAGCCGCACGGGCCCGTCCAGCATGCCAAAGGTGACCGACCAAGAAGAAGAAGCCTAAGACGAAGTGGGAGGTTCCCAACCACGCCCGTGGATTCACATAGTTAAAGGAGTTGGGTTCGGTAATGATCCCACCCACAGAGTTCAGAGAACCGTTGGGAGCGTGGGTCATGTATTCCGAAGCCCGACGCAGTTGCCAGGGTTGGATGTCATTGCGCAGTTTGTCGAGATCCAAACCATTGGGGCCCCGCAGCGGCTCTAACCAGGGACCACGGAAGTCCCAGAAGCGCATCGTTTCACCCCCAAAGATGATCTCACCCGTGGGCGATCGCATCAGGTATTTACCCAAGCCCGTCGGGCCTTGAGCCGACCCAATATTCGCACCCAAGCGTTGGTCACGCGCCAAGAACACAAAGGCTTGGGCTTGAGACGCTTCGGCGTTGGTGGGGCCGTAGAACTCACTGGGATAGGCAGTATTGTTGAACCAAACAAAGAAGGACGCAATAAAGCCCATCAAGGACAGCGCACCCAGGCTGTAGGAGAGGTAAGCCTCACCCGACCAGACAAACGCACGACGCGCCCAACCAAAGGGCTTGGTCAAAATGTGCCAGATGCCGCCTGCAATGCAGGTTAAGCCCACCCAGATGTGACCACCAATGATGTCTTCCATATTGTCAACACCAATGATCCAGCCTTCGCCGCCAAACGGAGAGTTCAGCAGGTAGCCGAAGATCACAGCCGGGTTCAGGGTGGGGTTACTGATGATCCGGACATCGCCACCACCCGGAGCCCAGGTGTCATAGACACCGCCAAAGAACATCGCTTTGAACACCAGGAGCAGAGCACCGAGGCCCAACAGAATCAGGTGATACCCGATAATATTGGTCATCTGGTTTTTATCTGCCCAGTCGTAGCCAAAGAAATCAGAATATTCTTCGAGGGTTTCCGGGCCGCGGATGGCGTGGTAGATCCCACCCAAACCGAGGACAGCAGAAGAAATGAGGTGTAACACACCGACGACGAAGTAGGGGAAGGTATCCACCACTTCACCACCGGGGCCCACACCGAGGCCAAGGGTGGCCAAATGGGGAATCAGAATACAGCCTTGTTCGTAGATGGGCTTGTCTGCGGTGAAGTGAGCCACTTCAAACAGGGTCATAGCACCAGTCCAGAACACGATGAGACCAGCATGGGCGACGTGAGCACCCAGCAATTTACCGGAAAGATTGATCAAGCGAGCATTGCCTGCCCACCACGCGAATCCAGTGGATTCTAGATCGCGGCTTTGGTTGATGGTTGAAGCACTAGAGAGCGTTACCACGCGGTAAAACCTCCTCAGGGAATATAAAACGTTCGTGGGGTTGATCTTGCGGAGCCATCCAGGCCCGCATCCCTTCGTTGAGCAGAATGTTCTTGGTGTAGAACGTCTCAAATTCAGGGTC
>NZ_JAQMTY010000054.1 GCF_028330765.1 Spirulina subsalsa CS-330
AGACGTGAATGCCAGTATAAATATTATGGCGGCAGGGCTTGCCGACCTGAATGGACAGGCGTTAAGCAGTGTTAGACCCCAATCTGGGGCGGTTGCTTGTCTGTCTACCCATCAGGAGTCCACTTAATGTGGGCAGACTGGGAATCCCCGCGCCTTTAGGCCGGGGAGGATGTCAATTTAGCAAAGGATATCCGGGCTGATTCAAGAGATTTTGCGGCGAAATGGATGAAGCCTTGAGTTCTGTAGGGCGATCGCGGGGGGATGGAGTAGCGATCGCTTCAAATTTTTTAACGTATGGCGATTAATCTCCCGCTTCGGCTTCTTTATGCCCCAAGAGCCAATAGGTTTTCATTTCGCCCCGCCCCCGCACGGTAATCGTGCCGCGCTCCTCACATTCAAACTGATCGGCGATTTTTTCGTAGGTGGTGGCGGTGAGTTGAATCTGCCCTGGCATCCCTTGGGATTCCATCCGCGAGGCAATATTCACCGTATCGCCCCAGAGATCATAGCTAAACTTGCGAATCCCGATCACCCCTGCCACCACCGGCCCGGTATGAATCCCAATCCGCAGGTTAATCGGTTGACCGTCCGGGTAGGTAAAGCTGCTAATCGCTTCTTGAAGATTGAGGGCAAAGTCTGCGATCGCATTGGCATGATCTTCAAAGAAAATCGGCAAGCCTCCCACCACCATATAGGCATCGCCAATCGTCTTAATCTTCTCCAAATGATGCCAATCTGCCAACTTATCAAATAACGAAAAAATCCGGTTCAATAAATCCACCAACTCCGTCGCGGAGAGAGTTGAGGATAAATGCGTAAACCCCACAATATCCGCAAACAACAGCGTCACTTCGCTAAACTGTTCCGCCACCAACCCCGTTGATCGTTTCAACCGTTGCGCGATCGTATGGGGCAGAATATTGAGCAGTAATTGTTCCGAGCGATGTTGTTCAGCCCGCAACGATTCTTCGGCTAAACGTCGTTCCGTCGTATCCGTCGCCACCGAAAGAATTTCCACTAATTCACCCTGTTCATCATAAATTGGTTGATTCGCCCAAGTCACCCATAATCGCTGCCCATCGCTGCGGATATTTTCATTCTCATGGACTCGATTTTGATTGGGATTGCGCACAATTTCAGCTAACATCTCGCGTAAATCATGACCCGCTTGATCTTGGGGGGCGATAATCGTCCCCATAATATTCTGTCCAATGATTTCCGCTTCAGAATAGCCAAAAAATTCACAGCCACGACGATTAATAAAGAGGAGTGTCCCGTCGGGTTTCCAGCGGATAATCGTCGAACTGACATTTTGAATGAGGTGGCGAAATTCCGCTTCATTTTTGCGCAGGGTTTCTGCGGCCTTTTCCCGTTCGGTAATATCTTCAGCAATGCACAAAATATATCGAACTTCACCATGTTCATCCCGTAGGGGGAGCTTAATTAGGCGCTGTCGTAAAATATCTCGATAGTGATGGTGAATGACTTCATGCTCATGAATTAAGGTTTCACCCGAATCAATGATGGCTTGATCTTCTGTGGTAAACCGTTCCGCGAGTTCAGGCGTTTCTAAATCATAACTATTCAGCCCTAATGTTTGGTTTGCCCTCGATCCGTAGAGTTTTTCTGCACCGGGATTCCAAAGTACATAACGAAAGTCGTTTTTGGCATCTTTGACAAAAATGGCGAGGGGAATATTTTCAACAATGGTGTTTAAAAATTGTTGGGAGCGATAGAGTTCTTGCTCTAGGGTTTTGCGTTGGGTGATGTCGCGGGCAACCCAGAGCACGGTGGTGTCGGTGATGGCGGAAATGGTGGCAGCAAACCACAGTTCGCGCTGGGTTTGGGGCATGAAAACTTTGTATTCTGTGGTGATGCTGACGGTGTTGGTGAGGGCGGTTTGGATGTAGTTTAAAAATTCATCGGCTTGCTCGGCGGGAAAGAGATCATGGTTGGTTTTGCCGATCATGGTTTCGGCAGGTTGGATCAGGAGGGCGGGGTTAGTGGAGGGAATTTTGAGGTAGCGTCCGTCGGCATCGGTGATGAAGACGAGTTCGGTCATGGCGGCAAAGATGCCCCGCAATTCGGCTTCGGCTTCGGCGAGTTTGGCGGTGCGGCGTTGAACTTGCTGTTCAAGGAGGGTGAAGGATTCGGTGAGTTGGCTGGACATGGCGTTGAAGGCCTGGGCCAGAAGTTGAATTTCGGTGATGCGACCATGGCGGACGGTTTGATCGAGTTTGCCCGCTGCGATCGCTTGACTGGCGGTGATCAAGCGGGTGATCGGGCGGGTGATCCAGCGGGAGGTGAGCAGACCGAGGAAAATGGAGCAGATCAGGGCGAGGGCGCAGAGTTGCAGGGTGGTGCGCGTGTTTGCATGGATGCGTTCCATGAAGTCAGCTTCGGGGACGACGACAATGATCAGCCAGTCGAGACCTTGATCATCACCGAGGGGGGTGACTTGGATGAATTGCCGTTCGTTGTCGAGGAAGAATTCGAGTTGTTGGGGGCGGTCGAGGGTTGTGAGGTCGGGGTAGCGCGTTTGGAGGTGGGTGGCGGTTTCGGAGAGGAGGCGATCGCTACTATTGATCGCCTTAATCCGCAAGGTCGTCCCGTAGGTCATCAAAAACGGTTGATCGAGGGTGGAACTAGCCACCAACAGCCCCGATCGCTCCATGATGAAGGCCTGACCCGATGCGCTAATCTCCAGGATTTTTAAAAAATTCCCTAGGGATGCGAGTTGTAATTCAGCACTAAACACCCCGATCGGCGCACCATCAGGGCCATCGATGGGTTGACTGAGGGGGTGGGCGAGGGATTGGGTTTCGATGCGGGTGTAGATGTTGCCCCAGGTGGGGCGATCGGCGGCGATCGCTTCCTGAAACCAGAGTTGTTCGCGCACATCGATCAGTCGCGCCTCGGTCTGAGGCACGGCCTGAAGCTCCCCCGCCTGATCCCACTGCAACTGACGCAGGAACGGCGGGTTTTGGAGTTGTACCCAGCCCTGAATCGTGCCATCGGCCAACCGTTTGACGCTGATTAAATCCCCCGCCACACTACCAAATTGCAGCGTACTCAACTCCGGAAACAAGGTCATTTGTTGCTTAAAGGTGGCGAGTAAGGGTTCCCAATTTTGCCCCTGGCCATCCCAAAACCCCACTTGCACCGTGTTGGCGTTGAGTTGATTCACCGTTTCCGGTCGGGTAATATACTCCTGAAGTTGTTGCTGAATCCGAGCCGTCACCTCGCTCCGCAATTGCCCCGTCACATCATTCACCGCTCGCTGACCATTGCGCACAGAGAGCCATCCGGTTAGTCCCACCGCCACCATAATTTGAATCACAAAGGGGAGGACTAACAGGATACGGAGGGAAATACTCTCAGGAGGCTGGAGAGTCCAGCGTGAAAACCACTTCAAACGATATTTTCAGAAGAATACAACAGCCTTCTTAATCAAACCATTTTTGAACGAGGGCTTTAATCTCACCATTGTCCTTCATTTCCTGAAGGACTGTATCAAATTTCTCGGTGTAGGGGGAGCCTTTCGGAAATGCGATCGCACTCCCCGCCGTCTCTGTGGGAACCCGATCCCCCAAGACCAGATCCGGATTTGAGGCGGTATATTTTTCCGCCACATTGCGCTCCACCACGATCGCATCAACGGTTTCTGCCTTCAAGCCCTGGATCAATTCCCCCACCTTCGCCATCGGCACTAAGGTGATCCCCTCCATTGCCGCCACAGCTTCCGCTTGAATCGTTTTTTCTTGAGCACCGATGGTCTTACCCTGCAACTCATCCACCGTTGTGATCGGATCACTCCCCAGCGCCACAATCACACTTTCATTTTCGTAATAACGCTGGGTAAAGTCCACCCGCTCTAGACGTTCCGCCGTCGGACTCATCCCCGCCATCACAAAATCCACCTCTTCCGCTGCGAGGGCATCAATCAGGGTATCAAAATCCATATCACGGATTTCAAGCTCGTAGTTCAACTCTTCAGCGATCGCTGTGGCAATATCCACATCAAAACCGACAATTTCACCCCCTTGATCCTTAAACTCATAGGGGGGATAGTCCGCTGAGGTTCCCATCACCAAGGTTTGGGGGCCACTACAGCCCAGAACCACCCCACAGCTTAGAATCGCGAGACTGATCCAACGCCAACGGATCATAACTTGTTTCCAGTTCATCGCCACCACGTTTGTTCACAAAGGTACTGTCATACCCTATGCTCAATTGCCCTGTCAATCCGGATAATTATCTTAAAATGTGCAAAGAAGACTCCCACTATAAAGCGAGTCCGAGTAGAGTTACCGAAGGTAACGGCGGACGTGCCTTTTAGTGGCGAGATGAATTTGCACCAACAAACAAATCGAGCGACAGCGAGTCCTTTAA
>NZ_JAQMTY010000055.1 GCF_028330765.1 Spirulina subsalsa CS-330
GGCGTATCTGAAAATGTCTGTGGAGATGATGGGACGGGGGCTTTGCCTAGTTACCAATCTGTGAAGCAGAAACTCTTAGGTGTGAATCTAAGAATCCCCTGTTAGATTGCTTTAGCAATTAACGGGGGAGTATGTCAATGATGCTGATCCCGGCGGCGGTCTACGAAGCCCTCGCCTATGGCGCATCCATCGGGTTAATGGTGGGCAGTCCCGGTGAATTTGGGGCCTTGCCCGGCTGTTTAGGGTTGGGCGCGAGTTTGGCGTGGTCTCATGTTGCCCACCCCAACGCCGTGAAATCAATCTATCCAAAACTGGGCTGTGATCCCTTCACCGTCTGCGCCTTCCTCCTCACCCTGGCCTGGGGCGCGACGGCGATCGGGCAAGATAGCAAGATTTTAGGGTTCATCACGGTGCTAGCTTTAGAGGCAACCTTGGGGTTTGCGATCGCCATCTTTCCCGGTCTCTATACCATTGGTTTTCGCAGCCGCGCCGCCCTCCCCCGCGCCGTTCTCAGTTCCCTCGGTTTCATCGCCCTCTACATCCCCCTCCACCAAGGACGCTTCACCCACCCCGCCGCCGAACTTTTCCAGCCCGGCATTCTCTTCGTGGGCACATTTGTCTATGGTTTGGGCTTGTTGATTTGGTCGTCTCGCTGGTATCGCCACAGTCAACGCTGGCATTACATCGCCCTCCAATGCGTCACCCTTGCCTCCGGTCTCCTGGCCATCTACGGCGGTGGGGTCTTGGGGATTCAACAATTCCAAGCGATCGGCGGTACGTTTTTCGTCCTCTACCTCTTCGAGAAATATGCAGAAATTCCCTGGCAAAAAGCCGGATTTGCCTGGGGACTCTTGGGGTTAGCATTGTTGCTCGGTGGCTTGGCTTGGTTAATGCGTCACTATCCGCAATATTTCCTGATGGTTTAATTTACCCTCACCCCAAACCCCTCTCCCATGGGCGAGGGGCTTCTAATCTGTACTTGATGATTTTCTGAACAAGCTGGACGCAAGTAGTCCCTTATACCAATTCTCTAAATTCACGCTACAAAACAAGGGGCTTAAGCCCCTTGCCTCTGGGTAACGTCACTGAAGATTGAGTTGAAAATGACACTTTTCAAGTACCCCCTTAGGACGCGCCACTGCTCAACGATCGCACAACAGCCAAAACCCCGTAAAGGTCATTCCAGAATCATCGGGTTGCACCAAAAGAAAATGCAGCCCCCGACTCGCGGTTAATTGGTGTTGATAGTGGCTCGCCGCCGTGGCCATCTCGGCATCGTCAAAGGTGATGAACACCCAGCGATCGCACAGTCCCGCCTCTAAAATTAGCCCCCCCGATTGTCCCGCCTCCGTGGGGATGTAGTGGAGCGCGAAGGGATTCGCCTGGTCTAACCATTGGGCGAGGGAGCGCGATCGCCGTCCCCCCTCCACCACCACCCCCGGAATTTGATCCGTCGGGGCGAGGGTTTGGATCACCTCATCCAGGGCATCGGGAAACAGTCGATAGGGGATGGGGCGATCGCGCCACAGGGCCAAATCCGCCGCCGGAATCGAAGCAAACCGCCAGCGATCGCCCCACAGCGCATCGGGAATTCCTTGGGGTGGAGCCGACTCAATCTGCAACAATTGCGGCCCCCAGCGTTGCAACAATACCGACTTAATCCCCCCCGTGCGCCGCGTCTCCCGCAGCGTCAACCCCAACCGTTGCGCCGCCACCCCCAACAACCCCACCGACTGCGGCCGAAACACCGCCAGCGTTCCCGTAATCCCAGCGGCGGCCAACTGCGCCGTCACCCAATCCCCAGTCACCGCCCCCGGTTCGACGGTGACATCCAGTTTGAGATCCCCCTGGGGTGTCGTGAGGAGCAGATACCACAGAGGCTGATCAGCAGCCTGGGATGGGGGACAACGGAATAAATCAGCTTGCCAAATAGCCATAGTTTTCAGGACGGTACGAATCACCGAATTCAGATAAAAAAGGATTACTCTCCCAGCATAGAACCTTGATTCTTAGGAATTTCCGATTACGATGAAGGGTGCAGAGCGTTTGTTTTGGATGCGGTTCTATGGATATTTTGGCTTATACCGATGCCTATGCAGCCCATGAAGTGGATGCAGGGATTACCTACGATTACAGTGAAATTCAACTCTGGCAGGCGACCCAGTGGCGATCGCTCTCCCACGGTATCTTTTTAACGATGCTGTCCATGGGTCTGATTGCCGGAGCGATGACCATCACCAGCCCCGTCCTGGCCCAAGTGTTACGCCCCGGCATGTCCGGTAACAGCGTCGCCGAGGTGCAAACCCTGCTGCGCAACAAAGGGTTTCAGATCAGCTACGGAGCCAACGGCGCAGGCCGCGGCAAGTTTGGCCCCCAAACCACCGATGCCGTGCGGAAATTTCAACAACAGTCCGGTCTCGCCGTCGATGGAGTCGTCGGGCCGAATACCTGGGCGAAATTGCGCGGCACATCGGGCGGTGTGGGCGGCCCCTCCCCATCCCGTCCCACCAGTGGCGGCAGCACTGGCCTACTCGGCAAAGGCTCCAGAGGCGAACAGGTGGCCGAAGTGCAAACCCTGTTGCGCAACAAAGGCTATTCGATCAGCTATGGCGCGGACGGCAGTGGCCGGGGCTTCTATGGCGACGATACCGTCATTGCTGTGCGGCAATTTCAACAACGTGCCGGGTTAAGTGTCGATGGGGTTGTTGGCCCGCGCACCATGGCCGCCTTACGGGGTAGCCCGATGCCCGCACCCACCACCACACCCCCCCGCATCGCCCAAGGTCAATACCGGATTAACACCAACTCCAAACCCCTCAACGTCCGCACCGGCCCCGGTGAGCAATATTCTGTCGCCCAAACCTTGGCCAACGGAACACGGGTGAATGTGATCGGCCAGGCCAACGGCTGGGCGCAAATTGCACCGGGTCGGTATGTGTCTAGTCGCTTTATTCAACAAATGTAGTTAACCCAGGCTGAGGCCCCAAGGGGATGATGGGCGACTATGGCAGATTGCGAAAGGATGAGAACGCCACTTCCCCCTTTTCAAGGGGGATTGAGGGGGATCTTTGTCCCTCAAGTTTATGAAAACCGCTATATGTAAGCCAGTTTCCCATCATCCCATCGAGAACCGACCCCACGACGGTTGTTCGTTAGGTCGGGAATTTCCGTCCTCAGCATGAAGCGGAGGACGGAGAGAATTTCAACGAGAGGATCACTGAATGACAGACTGTATTATTGTGGGCGCTGGCCCGGCAGGGGGGGCGGCGGCCTATCACCTTGCCAAGCGGGGACTTTCGGTTTTGGTGTTGGAAAAAGCGGCGTTACCCCGGAGTAAGCCCTGTAGTGGTGGGGTGTCTCCGGCGATCGCAGCCTGGTTTGATTTTGATTTTGAACCGGCGATCGCGGCTCGTGTGGATCAGGTGCGGTTTACCTGGCAGCAGGGCGACCCGGTGCAGGTGCGGTTGCGCACGGAGCCGATGTGGATGGTGCAGCGGGAGGTGTTTGATCCCTTTTTGCTGACCCAAGCGGCGGCCGTCGGGGCAACGGTGCAGGATGAAACCTCGGTGACGGGGTTGAGTTTTGACGGGAACCAATGGCACGTAACGACAAATCGGGAAGTCCTCACGGCTACCTATGTGATCGCGGCGGATGGGGCGATGGGAATCTGTGCCAAGCTGCTGGGGTTAAAAGGGTGTGGCCGGCCAGCGATCGCCACGGCGGCCTATCTTCAGGGGCCACCGTCTGACCCCACCTTGGCCCAATTTGATTTTGGCCAGGTGAAGAATGGGTTTATTTGGAATTTTCCCCAGGGCGATCGCGCCCTCGTCAGTGCCGGAACCATGGACGGCAAGGGGAAAGATCGGGAGCTAGAGCAACAATTGCGCCACTATCTCGGCGATCGCCCCGCCACGATTCAACCCGCCGCGATGAATCTCTGGACTCACCAAGCCCCCCTCCACACCCACAACGCCCTACTAGTGGGAGATAGTGCCGGGTTAGCAGACCCCCTCCTCGCCGAAGGGATTCGCCCGGCCTTGCTCAGTGGCATGAAGGCCGCAGAAGCGATCGCCGCCGCCCAGGCCGGGGATGCAGATGCGATCGCCCGCTACAGCCAAGTGATGCACGACAGTTGGGGGCACAACATGGTGCTGGCCCAACGGTTGAGCGGCATTTTCTACAAGTTCACGAAATTGGCCTACAAAGTGGGGATTAAACAACCCTTTGCCACCACCCTGATGAGCCAAATTCTCTGCGGTCAACTGAGCTATTCGGCTGTATTGGATCGCGCCATGGATGCCCTCAAAAAGAGCCTGTCACCCTTTAGCTAACCCTGCCTCAGCCAGAGCGTGGCAACAGTCTGCCACGGAGGCGCGATCGGCCATGGCCGCCACAAGGGCATCGTAGGCGGGGCGGTGGCGTTCCATTAATGACTTGGCTTGAAGTTCTGCCCATTGTTGTTTGACCGCCGCGCCGCTGAGGGATTGCCCCGTGCGGGAGAGGGCTTCTAAAATCCGCTGGCGGTCATCATTCCCCCCCTCAACGCTGTCATAACAAAGACGCTCGGCGGCGATCCCCGCCATCCAAACAATACAGATCCGATCGAGCCATTGCTTTTGGGCGATCGCACCTTCAACGGCGATCGCATCGGGTAAACTGCCATCCAGTTCCACGCCGCCAAAGCCCGGTTTTTGTTGCTGCCACGCTTCCCAGGCCGAGAGGGTATAGCCCAGAATCGGAATCCCGTAGGCGTAGGCGGTGATGAAGTGCCCCGCTTCGTGGTGGAGAATGCGATCGCGATGCTCCGGCGAAAATCGCGCCACCCCATCCACCAGCAGCGACCCGACGCGCCCCTGCCACGCCAAGGTATCCGCCGCATAGAGCACCATCACCGTCAGGGTCACCCCCGCCGGAATCGCAGGCGGCAGTTGGATCAGAGGCCCCACTAATACCGACAACACCATTAAAAACACCCCAATGGCGATCAGATTTAACGTGGTTTGTTGAACCATTTAACTCCTTCATAGCAATCCTATTTGAGTGTGAAACCCTCAGCTTTGAGAAACAAGGGGCTTAAGCCCCTTGCCTGTCCCGATCTGATTGAGGACTGCTATAGTGTCTCAGCACAATGACTTTTTTTAGCCTACCGCGCCGCTGTAAACCCTTGCTACTCTTAGCAATTCCTCCTATCGTGGATCGCCAAGTGCAAAAAAAGTGAGTCACGACTACGGAACGGGCTAATCTGACGGTGTAGATCCCCCCAGAACGTGACCGCAGCCCCTGCGGATGGAACTAGGAGAAAGCCCATGAACACCCCTCGTATTGACCCAGCAACCCGGCAAGACCTTCACCGTGATGCCGTCAGTGACCTGCTTGCAGACCTGTTCACTGCCGAAACCGCCTACCCCTACGGATGGCCGTTAACCACCGCTGAACAGTATGGCAATGAGATTGAAACCCAAGTGCCCGGCTTTGCGGAAATTCCGGCGCTGGAATGGGACAGCCGCGCCCAAGCCTTTTTTGCCCAAGTGGAATCCTGTTGGCCCCAAACCCCGGCCTCATCCTTGATCGAGAGTTTACAGGCTAGATTTGCGGAAAAAATTCCGACGGATTGGTTAACCGCGATCGCCACCCAAGCCCAAACCCTCGCCACAGCCGGCCTCTCTCCCATTGAACAGTTAGTGGAATGCGTGCAGCCGTTGTTAACGGATTGGTCTGTGGATGATCTTCAGGTGTTTGCCCGTCCGTTGGCCTATGCGATGCGTAGTGGTGCGCCAGAGGTTGAATTACCCGATCAAGCCTGGGAGACGCTTTCTCCGGTGGAACAGGCGCGATCGCTGTTGAAGGTGGCGAAATGTGCCCTCGATGAGGCGCAAACCGAACAGAACCAAGGTTAAGTTACCGTCGGGTCACGTTCTCACAAGCGCGATCGCTCCAGGCCTCAATCCGGAGCGATCGCGCTTTTTCGCCCCTTGGCAAGGTTTGACGCAAGGGGCTGAAGCCGCCTTGTCTGATGAGGATTCTGATCAAGAATTGTGATCTGGCTAAGATGAACAGGCATTGTGCTTGATCTGCGGCACAATGGGCGCAAACCAGATTGAGGGCAGCAAGATGACGGATTTTGATCTGATTGTGCGGCGGGCGCGATTGTGGACGGATCATCTCAGCGCGGCGGCGATGGATGTGGGGATAACGGGCGATCGCATCACCGCCATTGAACCCCACCTGACGAATACCGCCCCCGTGGAAATCGATGCGGGGGATCAATTGGTGTCGGCTCCTTTTGTGGAGTCCCATATTCACCTTGATTCGGCGATGACCGTGGGAGAACCGCGCTGGAATGAGAGCGGCACATTATTTGAAGGGATTCAGATTTGGGGGGAGCGGAAACAGTCCCTCACTGCTGACGATGTGCAGGCGCGGGCCTTGGCGGCCTTGAAAGCCCAGGCGAGTCAGGGAGTGCTGTTTGTGCGCACCCATGTGGATGTGAGTGAGGCGAGTTTGACCGCGTTGCAGGCGGTGTTAGCGGTGCGGGAAGCGGTGCGGGATTGGATCACGGTGCAGGTGGTGGCGTTTCCCCAGGATGGGCTGTATGGTTCGCCCCGCAATGAAGCGTTAATGGAGGAAGCGATCGCCCTGGGGGTGGATGTGATCGGCGGTATTCCCCATTACGAACTGACCCGCGAGGATGGAGTGCGCTCGGTGGAGCGAATTTTTAAACTAGCCACCCAGCACGATCGCTTAATTGACCTCCATTGTGATGAAATTGACGATGAACAATCGCGGTTTTTAGAAGTGATGGCCGCCTGTACGCTGCGATCGGGGTTGGGCGATCGCGTTACCGCCAGCCACACCACCGCCTTCGGTTCCTACAACAACGCCTACGCCACCAAGTTAATGGGAACCCTCCGCCGTGCTCAACTCAACATCATCGCCAACCCCCTGATCAACATCACCCTCCAAGGTCGCGGCGACACCTACCCCAAACGGCGGGGCATCACCCGCGTTAAAGAACTCTGGCAAAACGGCATCAACGTCAGCCTTGGCAATGACTGCATCCAAGACCCCTGGTATGCCCTGGGAACCGGGAATATGCTCGATCCAGCATCCATGGCGATCCATGTCTGCCACATGACGGGACGCGCCGAAATGGAAGCCTGTTATGACATGGTGACGCGCCACGGAGCGAAAACCTTGCATTTGGGCGATCGCTACGGTCTCGCAGTGGGTAAGCCTGCGAATTTAATCTGTTTGGCTGCGATCGATCCCTACGATGCCCTGCGTCGCCGTGCCACCATCACCCAGGTGATCAGTCACGGTCGCCTCCTCGCCACCACCCAACCCCCGCAATCCCAATGGCATGGCGCATAATCGCTGAAGTCCCATACATTTCGTGCCGCGATCGCTGAAACATCTGTGCTTGGTGCGTTACGCTTCGCTAACAGCACCCTACTGAATACCTTACTTTAGCCGTGTCAATCCAGTAGAATCAGTTATCCTCGGTGCTAGACTCACGGGTGTCCGGTTGAGATGGTGCGGGCATCCGTTTACCCTTAATGCCGGTGGCGAGAAAAATATCAGAGAGCGTGGGACAAAAGACCGGTAAACCAAAGGTGGCGGGGTTGACGGGATTTTGATAGGTAAAGTGGCGATAGGTCAGACAAAACCGATCCCAGGCCGCCATTTGAATCCGAAACACCTTGATCAACAGATTCGCCAACCCCAAGGACACAGTGATTTGAAAATAAATCTTCTGCCCAAAATAGGTGCAAAGTTCGCGGATCGCGTTGTTCACGGTGAGGGCAGGATTACCCAGGATGACCTGTTTGAGGGGAATATCGTTTAACTCGTCCTGCACATTCTTGGCGAGGGGATGATCGACGAGGTGACGCACCACGGCGGCAATATCGCGGCCATGGAGGTAGTGAAAACTAGCATCGGCCTTGAAGAAACGAGCCAGACCGATCCATTTTGACACCTCAGTGAGGCCGCCGGAAATGTGGGAGTAGGGTTTGGTGCTGCTGCCGCCAAAGACGAGGGTGGGAAAGAGGACGGTAATTTTGTCGGCGAGGGGCGATCGCGTTAATTGGGTATAGCAATTGTATTTCGACCGAATGTACTCGGTGCCGATCTGCTTGGCCTGTTCGAGGAGTTTGTTCTCTTGGTCGAGAATGCTGGCGGTGGAAAAATAGAGAATTTGCTGGCAGCGATCGGGGTCGAGGAGGTTAATCAACCGATGGGTTTTGGCGACGTTGACATCAAACACTTCCTTGGCCCCACCCCAAGCATTGGCGGTGAGGATCGCTACATCAATGGTTTTGAGGAGTTGGGCTTGGTCATCGATGGTGTTCATGTCCCCGTAAATGATGTGAATGCCGGGACGTGCCTCACAATCAAATTGAATTTTGTCGGGGTTACGAATCAGAAAAAAGAGTTCGTGATCGCTGGTTTCGATTAGGCTTTCGGCGAGGTAGTGACCAATACAACCACTGCCGCCGGTGATAAAAATACGCTGGGTTTGGGCGGGGCGCGGTGGGGTTTGACGGCTCAACGGGGCAGGAGTGGGCGGGTTCACTGGCTGCGGGGGAATGGGATCAGCCTTGGCCGGTTCGGACTGCACCGCTGGGGGGGTCACGGGTTCGGGGGTCACAGAATCGGGATGAACAGGCTCAGGGATCACGATGTTGAACTCTTAGGGGGAACGAAATTTCGATAGGAGAGGTGCAAGCCCGCTGGGGAAGCAACCTCTCCTATGGACGAAAAGGGGGTTAAATTAGGCGTGAACCGCTAGCAGTTGATAACTTGCTTGGCGATCGCAAAGAAATGCTCCACGTTTTCCTCGGGTGTACCGGGGAGAATACCATGGCCGAGGTTGAGAATGTGACCTTGGCCGCCGCCTTGGCGCACGGTGTCGAGGATGCGATCGCGAATGAAATCCTTGGAGCCAAACAGCACCCCCGGATCAATATTGCCCTGCACCTTCATATTCGGGCCCAACCGTTGCCGCGCCTCGGCCAAGTCCACCGTCCAATCAACGCTAATAATATCCACCCCCGTTTTACCCATCCGTTCCAACACCCCAGCACTACCGCTGATGTAGAGGATAAACGGGGTATCGGGATGTTTCGCCTTGACCTGATCCACCACGCGCTGTTGATAGGGTTGGGCAAACGCTTCGTAATCTTGAGGACTCAATTGCCCCGCCCAAGAGTCAAACATCTGCACCACCTGCGCCCCACAGTCGATCTGATAGCAGGTATAGGTAGCGATCGCATCGGCAATCTTCGCCAGCAGCGCATGGAGCACCGTCGGCTCTGAAAACGCCATGCGCTTAATCACCGCGTAATTCTTAGAACTCTTGCCCTCGACCGCATAGGCCGCCAACGTCCAAGGCGCACCCACAAACCCCAACACCGTGGACTCGTTGCCCACCTCTTGGCGTAGGGTTTGCAAGATCGTGCGGATGAACGGTAGCGAGGTGTCCGGTTCGAGGGGGGTGAGTTGCTCCACCTGTGCCATCGTCCGGATCGGCGGGTCGATGATCGGCCCTTTGCTTTCGATGATGTCAAAGGGAATCCCGATCCCCGGCAAGGGCGTGAGGATATCCGAAAACATGATTACACCGTCAGGACGAAAGGCCCGCCAGGGTTGCAGCGAAATTTCAATGGCGAGATCGGCATTTTCCGAACGTTCGCGAAAACTAGGGTGCTTCTCGCGCAAATCCCGATAGACTTTCATGTAGCGTCCGGCTTGGCGCATCATCCAAACGGGCGGACGTTCGAGCACTTCGCCCCGCGCAACCCGCAGTAAATGTGGTAATTCCGACCCCGTCATATTCGCTCCGTTTGTAATGTTTTAATACTAAATTTTCAGTGCATTTGCCAGCTTATCATTTTGCTTGTAGGGGGAAGATATCCCGTAACAGATTGTTAAGGAGTTTAATTTGGTAACCGTACAGTGTGGAACGACCCAGTTTAACGGGATCGAGGCGATTATTTTCGATAAAGATGGCACGTTGGAACATTCGGCCAACTATTTACGGGAATTGGCCCAGAAGCGATCGCGCCTCATTGATGCCCAAATCCCCGGCGTGGGGGAACCGTTGCTGATGGCCTTCGGGGTGCAAGGTGATACCCTCGATCCCCAGGGCTTAATGACCGTCGGCAGTCGGAAAGAAAACGAAATCGCCGCCGCCGCCTACATTGCCGAAACTGGCCGCAGTTGGGCCGAAGCGCGGGCGATCGCCCACCAAGCCTTTGAAGATTCCCATCAATACGTGCCCCGCAATGCCCAAACCAGCCCCTGTTTTCCAGGGGTACGCTCGGCCCTTGAATCCCTGGCAGCTACGGGGATCGCCTTGGGTGTGCTTTCGGCGGGGGTGACGGCGGAGGTGCAGGAGTTTGTTCGGTATGCCGAGTTAGGGTCGTGGTTGGCGCTGGAGTTGGGTCATGAGGATGACGGACTCGCGAAACCCGATCCGGCCTTGTATCTCAAAGCCTGCCAATTGCTCAAGGTGGCCCCAGAACGGACGGTGATGGTGGGAGATTCGGCCTTTGATTGGCAGATGGCGCGGGCGGCAGGGGCTGGCGGTGTGGTGGGGATCTGCTGGGGCGATCGCGCCGCTGTGCCGGTGGATGCGGTGGATGTCGCGATCGCCTCCCTGGCCGACATCACGATCGCCCCGGCGTGACCCGCAACGCTCTATCACATTGCTCGCCCTAAAACAACCCCCTCAACGGACGACTTGCGATCGCTGACCGCTATATAGATTTATCTATTACTGATCACAAGCGATCGCAAACCCCGCAAGGATAAAATCAGGATTGAACTGGATGCCTCGCTTGAGCAGTCCCATCCTCCGCATCACGAGCGTTTTCCTCCCCCCTCCCTTTTGATATGGTTGTCCGTCCTCGTTTTGGTAGTCGTCGCTATATTGCCCTCGTCACAGCAATCATGGTGAGCTACTGCGGTTTTGGGCTGTTGGGCTTGAAGCTGGCCCTCCTCCCCGGAGACGTGACCGCCGTCTGGATTCCGGCGGGGATTGCCCTGGCAGCAACCCTGCGGTGGGGGGTTTCCCTTTGGCCTGGCATCCTGTTGGGTTCCTTTGGAATTTCAGTCTTCACCAATCCATCCCCGTTGAGTCTGAGCATTGGCATCGTGACCGCAGTGGGCAACACCCTCGCCCCGCTGATCGGCATGCAGTTGATTCTTCAGGTGACGAAAACTCGATATCCTTTGAAGCGATCGCCGCAAATCTTTCAACTCGTGGCCTTTGGGGGCATCCTCGCCCAAGGGATCAGCGCCACCATCGGCGTGCTTTCCCTCTGTGTGGGGGGCTGGGTGACCTGGAACCTGTTTGGCTCAGCCTGGCTCACTTGGTGGATTTCTAATCTGGCGGGTGTGCTGATTTTCACCCCCTTGCTCCTCACCTGGAAACGTCCACCCCAAACACTGCTCCTCGGCTCACCCTCAAACCGTCGCTCATTTTCCCTCGAAATCATCAGTTGGGGATTGCTGTTTTGCCTGGTGGGGAGCCTCGCCTTTTGGTATGGGCATCCGGTGGAATATCTGATTATTCCCCTGTTAGTATGGGCGGCCTTTCGCTTTTCGGAACAGGGGACAACCTTGGCGATCGCCGTCACCGGATTAACGGCGATCGCCGGCACAGTCCTCGAACGCAGTTCCTTCATCCGTGACGACTTCACCCAATCGCTTCTCTTCCTAGAGTCCTACATCGGCGTTGTTTCCGTCACCACCCTCGTCCTCATGGCCGTCCTCCAAGAACGCCGCCGCGCCACCGCCCAACTCAAGCAAGCCAAAGCGGAACTCGAAACCCGCGTCATGGAACGCACCCAAGAACTCTCCATCGCCAACGAAGCCCTCCAACGCAAAGAAATCCGCCTCCAAGAAAAAGCCAACTCCCTCGCCCAAGCCCTCCAGGAACTCCAACAAACCCAAATCCAACTGATCCAGAGCGAAAAAATGACTAGCTTAGGGCAATTAGTTGCCGGGATCGCCCATGAAATCAATAACCCCGTCAGCTTTATTTATAGTAACCTCACCCCCGCCAAAGACTACGTCCAAGACCTCCTCGATCTTATTGATCTCTATAGCGAAAAATATCCTGATTCCGACCCGGATATTATTGATTTTATCGAAACGGTGGATTTGGATTTTCTGAAGGAAGATATCTTTAAACTGCTTGATTCAATGAAGTCTGGAGCCGATCGCATCCATAGGATTGTCTTGAGTTTGCGCAATTTTTCTCGCTTGGATGAAGCGGAATTAAAATGGGTGGATATTCATGCGGGCATTGATAGCACGTTGCTCATTTTGCAACATCGTCTGGATGGCTTTTATTCGGATCATCTAGACCGGACAGTTCCCCCGATTACTGTGATTAAAGACTATGGAACAGTGCCAGATGTTGAATGTTATGCGGGGGAAATTAATCAGGTCTTTATGAATATTTTGTCTAATGCGATTGATGCCCTCGGTCGGCTGGATGGGGACGAACCGCGTACCATCCACATTACGACGGCGATCAGAGGCGATCGCGTCACTATTGCGATCGCCGACAATGGCCCCGGTATTTCCCCCGCCAATCAAACGTCCATTTTTGACCCGTTCTTCACCACCAAACCGGTGGGCCAGGGTACGGGTCTTGGTCTCTACACGAGCTATGAAATGGTCGTCAAAAACCATCACGGCGCGTTAACCTGTGACACCACACCCGGCGCAGGCGCGTGTTTTACCCTCGAACTGCCCCTGACCCAAACGATGCGATCGCCCCTCACTGAGGCTTAGTCCTAGGCTAAGGTTACGCCCTTGATCCAAGCCTGATGGGGCTGCTCAGCGATGGCAGTATACCCGATGGCATAAAGCTGCGCGGGCGAGGCAAAGGTTGCATCCATGCAAAATTGGCCGTTCGTCCCCAGCGAGACCGGCGCAAGATTTCCCCCGGTGGGAGTCACCGCCGAGATCCAGGCGGTGGTGTCGGTGCTGGAACCGATTAGGTAGAAGCGATCGCCCTCGGCCACAAACGTCGCTAAACAGCCCACATCAGCCCATTGTTGCAGGGTGACCGGTGTGCCGTCGGGGGCGTATTGGGCGAACCAGAGGGCGTGTTCTGTGAGGGGGTCAGCGGTGAGGCTTTGGGTCGTGGTTCCGGCGAGAAAGACATGGTTTTCGCGATTAACCTGGAGAGTGGCACAGGGAGAGGCGATCGCATCCCCAATCGGCACAATCCAGCGTTGAATCCCTTCACTGCTATACCGCGCCAGCCAACTATCATGGGCATCGGCACGCTCGGCAATGGGCATCAGGGTATTACCCGCCACATAGACGGTAATTTTGGCGAATTTGGTGCGGGCGGTGGGGTCTTCGCCGATCACAACGCGGGTGGTGGCGGTGTCGTGGTGTTGCCCTAGGGAAGTCCACCAGAGGCGATCGCCATTGGGGGCATATTTCCCTAACCAGGCTTCCCCCGGTTGGCCCGATGGGGTCATAAATCCCGTCAGGTACAGATCGCCACGGGGATCGAGGGTGAGGCTACTGGGTTGTTGGGGATGAATACTCGACAGGAAGAGAAACCATTGCACCGTGCCTTGGGTGTCAAGTTGAGCGAGCCAGGTTTCTGCGGTGGGGGCGTTGGTGGCTTCCGGATCGCGGGCGTAGGCCGTGCCCGCGAGATAGATTAAACCACCGGGATCAAGGGCGATCGCTCTCGGTTCTAAATCATGGTCGCTCTCAATCCCCTGTCGCCACCGTAACGCCCCCTGCGCATCGTAGGACGCGACCCAAGCCCAGCGACGCGGCGCGGTCTCCTCCTCCGCCTCGCTCACCTGATACCCCGTCACATAGCTCACACCGGCGGCATCCGTGGCGATCGCCTGAGCGCGATCCTCCCCCGCCGACCCGATCATCGTTGTCCACTCACTCGCTACCTTTGTCATGGGGGATTCGCCTGCTGAAGATTGACCTAATTTTAAGCCGTGGGGGGACGATCGCTGCCGCTCCGAACCCCCAGCGTCAGACCTGATCCGGAAACGTTCCCCCCTCGGTGGCCTGTGCTCACCAAACCGACAGAACCGCAGGAAGTACGTTAAGGTACAGGTGAATTCGGGACAGGGGATAGGACTAAATCCACCTTTCCCGCTGTCCCATGGGATCTGTTTGTCATCTCAAACTATCAACCACTGGGATTTATCATGCGAAATTTTACCCATCTTGAACAGGAAACCTTCGACCTGATCGTGATCGGAGGTGGTATTAATGGGGCTGGTGTGGCCCGTGATGCAGCCCTCCGCGGCCTGAAAACCGTCGTGATTGAACGGGGGGACTTTGCCAGCGGCACATCAAGCTGGTCAACCCGATTAGTCCATGGGGGGCTGCGGTATTTGGAATATTTTGAAGTGCCCCTCGTGCGCGAATCTTTGCGGGAACGGGAAGTGCTGCTGCGGATGGCTCCCCATTTGGTGAAGCCGCTGCTGTTGACTGTGCCGATCTACAAAGGGCGATCGCGCCCCTACTGGAAAATTCAAGCCGGGATGTGTCTCTATGACCTCCTCAGCTACGATAAATCCGTCCCCAAACACCGGATGCTGCCCAAAGACGAGTTTCAACAACTCTTTCGCACTATGGATCGGGAAAACCTCAAAGGCGGGGCGCAATATTACGATGCCCAAGCCGCCTATGCGGAGCGGCTCTGTTTAGAAAATATCTTTGAGGCTCAAAGCGCCGGCGCGACGGTTTGTAACTACATGGCGGCGACGAATTTCGATGTCAGCGGCGATCGCATCACCGCCGTTCATTGCCAGGATCAACTGTCTGGCCAACCCTATACCCTCAAAACCCACGCCGACACCGTTGTGATTAATACCGCTGGCCCCTGGGTGGATCAGGTGTTGAACCTCACCCCCGATGCGCTGCGCTCCACCCGCAAAATCGGCGGCACTAAAGGCAGCCATATCGTCGTCAAACCCTTCCCCGGTGCGCCAGATTCCGCGCTCTATGTGGAAGCGAAAACCGATGGCCGCCCCTTCTTCATCGTGCCCTGGTTGGGTCATGTCCTGATTGGCACAACTGATCTTCGCTTTGAGGGTGAACTTGACCCCCTGAAAGCGGATAACGATGAAGTGGATTATCTGCTCAACGAAACAAACTTGATTATTCCGACGGCGAATCTGGGCCGGGATGAGGTGACGTTTACCTATTCTGGGGTGCGGCCGCTGCCCTATCAGGAAGGCAAAAATCCGGGCGAACTGACGCGCAAACATATTTTGTTTGACCACACCAAAGAAGGGGTTAAAAATTTGATCTCGCTGATCGGCGGCAAGCTCACCACCTTCCGCCATGTGGGGGAAGAAATGGTGGATGCAGCCTATCGGAAAATGGGGCGGACGGCTCCCCCTTGTCCGACCTTGACGCAGCCGCTACCGGGGTGCATTTTGCCCACGGACGATCGCATTCAAGCCCATGTGGAGCAGTATGGCGATCGCGTCTCCACCGCAACAGTCCATCATCTCTTTACCCTCTACGGTTCCCAAGGGGCGCAGGTGTTGGCGTTGGTCGATGAATCGCCGGAATTGGCCGAGTTGATCCATCCCCAATTGCCCGACATCAAGGCGCAGATTGTCTACGGGTTCCGCTCGGAAATGGCCGAAACCTTTGTGGACATCACCCGCCGCCGCACCACGATCGCTATGCTCGAAAACTATGGCCTCGATACCCTGCCGGTGTTAGCCGACATTGCCCAGCGCTATTGCGGTTGGGACGGTGAACGCTGCGATCGCAACATTACCGCGTACCATCAATTCATGGCAGCCAACTGCATCCCGGATTATCAATGCAATCCGGAACCCGTTGCGGTCTGATCTCGATCGTCTGGTCTGCTCATATCAATCTGGAAAGCAGGGGGAATGCATGGCTTCATTTTCAAGCTGTACTTGGGCAGTGGAACAATTGCCAGGATTACCCCTTGCTGAAGCAAATAAGATGCATGCAGTTGGTATTAAAACAACTGTAGATTTACTGAATCTTTCCCACACTCCCCCCCAGCAAGCCGCGATCGCCCACCGCCTCGGCATCCCCCTACCCGCCCTCCGCAAATGGCGAGCCATGGCGGATCTAGCTCGTCTCCCCACGGTGGGCTGTGTCCATTGCGGCTTACTCCTCCATGGGGGGATTGCCTCGGTTCAGCAACTCAGCCAAACCCCCGCCCACCGCCTCCACGCGCAACTCTTGCGGTTTCACGTCGCTACCCTCCAACGGCGCGACCTCTGTCCCACCATCTCCGAGGTACAACAGTGGGTGAGCGAAGCAAAAACCCTCAGTTTGGCGGATTAATTGCGAGATTAAGCTGTTTTTTTCGCGTAAACCCTCGGATACACTGGGATAAGGATTCAATCTGTATCAATTGATTCTGTTTTGGCGTACTTCCGATCAAAAGGGTCTGAGCTTGGCAGGCCAGCGGAAGTTCACTGCAAGTCTTTTACCTCTACCGTCCCAAGGGTTTGCATCATGGTGTTGCGTTTTTGTCTATCTTCAATTCTGTTCATGTTAGGGGCTTGGATTAATCTGGGCGGTCTGGTTCCGGCGGCGATCGCCACCCTGGAAAAACCCAGCAAAGTCATCCATGCGCCCAACCCATCCCCCGCCGCCACTCCACTCCTACCCACGGGAGCCTATCTCTACGGTGAGCAGATGGAGCGCGAACGTCTTAACACCACCTATCTACTGCTGGCGGTGGAGGAAGGCAAATTATCGGGGGTGGTGTATCAACTCAATTCCGACTACAACTGTTTCACCGCCACCGCCCACCCCGATCACCTCGCCCTTAATATGGTGGATCACCACAGTGGCGAATCGTTCATCTATTCGATCGCCCGTTCTCAAACCTCTGTCCTGGCGAGTACCCAACCTTCCCTAGAGCGTCAACTGAACCTGGTCGGTTTTCATCCGATTGAAACGGTTCAGGAGAGCGATCGCGCCCTCCTCGCTAGCTGCCCATCGCCAGAATAATTTTCACCCGTTCAACGTCAGATCAAGCAATCACGCCGGCTTGACTGAGCCGAAGCAATCCACGGTAAAATTTCAGGGCAGATTCACCCCAATCCCATGGCAACGATCCCCAAAGGCCCCAGCGCCCCCCTCACATTTTTGTATTACTTCGCCACCGCCACCCTCTTCGCTGATGTGGTGTTTGCCTATCAATTGGGGCTGGGTTTCAACGATCGCGCCACCCTACAATTGGGCTTGATCATCGGTCTTTGCACCGGGGTTGTGGGACTCTACATGAACCGCAGCCGCACCCTATCCCTGCAATTCACCAGTGCGAAAAAAGCGCAAACGGGGTTAGATGAAGCCTTAGCTGAGTTGGGCTTTTGTGAAAAAAGTGTCACAGCAGACGGGTATTGGATCTATACTCAGCCCGGATGGCGGGCTTGGTTTGCGGGCAAAATGTTGGTGGTTTTGGATCGGCGTTCGGGGACAGTGGTGGGACGAGCGAGCAATATTCGTCAACTTGAACGGATCGTGCAACCGTGAACCGATGCCCTTGATGTGAGACGGGTTAACGATACCGATGCGAGCTGCGATCGCTGACAATATTCTCTGCATTCATGCCGCCGACCTGCCCCGATACCAAAAACAGGGGTCAGTGGTGCGTAATACCTATTTTTGGGCGTTGCGCTCGATTAGTTGCTATGCCCCCCGCGCCGGGGAATGGGAATATGATGCGATCGTTTGGGTCGCCCTGGAACGCCTGCTCACCAGCTTCACCACCGCCGGTTATCTCGGCCTCTCAGAAACCAATCTGCAATTTCCCTACGACACCGTCATCCCCCCGGAACTCCGCCCCGTCGCCACCTGGTACGATCCCGCCGACTTTGCCGAAACGGACGCGGGCGAGGAATGACGCGGCTAATCGTGCCGCAGAACAGGAGCGATCGCAGTGCGATCGCTCCTGATATAGCACTAGCCAGGGTAGTGAAGACATTCAAAGAGTCTGGAACAAGGGGCTTAAGCCCCTTGCCTGTCCTAACGAATTTGTTCACTGCCATAGTGAGGTTATTTAAAGTTGCCCCTAGGATTAGGGGGCAGGAGCCGCCTGGGGAGCCGGTGGTGGGGGCGCTGGCTGGGCAGTAGCGGCCTTTTGGGCTTCGGCGGCTTGCTGGGCAGCAGCAGCTTTTTGAGCTTCGGCAGCTTTTTGAGCGGCGATCGCTTTCATCTCCTGATCCTGCATCGTCAACAATTCCGGCAGAGTGACGAACTCATAGCCCTGTTGTTGGAGATTCTTGATAATCGTGGGGAGGGCGATCACGGTTTGGGTGCGATCGCCGCCACCGTCGTGGAGTAAGACAATCCCCCCCGGTGTCGCTTCCTTGAGAATCCGCTTCACCATACTCGGAGCCGACGCATAGTAATCCTTGGAATCCGCCGACCACATTGCCACCACTTGCCCTTTTTGGGCCGCATATTCGGCCAACCCTGTATGCAAATATCCTCCCGGTGGCCGGAAAAACTTGGGCTTGACCCCCGTTGCCCGTTCAATCCACACATCCGTATTATCGATTTGAGAAGCGGAACTGGCCGGAGACTGTTTCGCGTAGGGATGGCTCCAACTGTGATTAGCCACCGCATGACCTTTGAGGTGAACCTGTTTGGCCCGCGCCGGAAAATTCTGCACATTACGACCCAACAGGAAAAACGTCGCTTTAACCCCGTGCTGCTCCAGGATATAGAGAATATCGTTGGTGTACTTCTCGGACGGGCCATCATCAAAGGTTAACGCGATCACCTTCTTGCCACTGGGTAAGGGCACAGAGCGAATCGTTTTGCCTTGGAACTGGGCCGGAACCGTAAAATCTTTCGCTTGCTCCGCCTGGGTCACCGTCAGTAACTTTTGATTCCAGGCTTGAGTGGCTAAGGTGGGTAATTCCGTGAAGGTGCTGGTTAGGCCGCTATAGGACGTAGAACCACGGACGAAGGCTTGAGCAGCACGTCCCGCAGGAATACTCAGCCCTGCACAAAGACTGATGCTAGATACGGCCAAAGTAATACTAAGAACACGGCGCGTTCTTGATGGACTCAACCGCTGCCATAGGGATGGGGATGACTTTGAGCTACTCACACTAAGATCGGGGTAAACGGGGTATAAAGTGGTTAATTATGGAGAAGATCAAACGTAGCAATCGTTTAGGCAATTGAGGAAATAACGTGGTGAATGATTAGTCACGTTACCTGTCTTAATGCCCATTCTGCCCCCGATCATATCCGGAAAGTTTATTATTTTGTCCTAAATCATTTGGAATGTTGGGGAAGGTTTACAAATTTGTTCGTAATGCTGAGTAATCCGTGTAATTACGTCAGGGATTGTTAACCCGTCGGTACAGAGGGCGATCGCATCTTCGGCTTGGCGGAGGGGGGCAGCTTCACGGGTGCTGTCGAGGTGATCGCGCTCCTGAAGCTGTTGTTCAACGGTTTCTACATCCTGCCCATAACCCTGCTGTTGGAGGTCGACCCACCGTCGTCGCGCCCGCTCTGCCACCGAGGCCGTGAGGAAAATTTTCACCTCCGCATCGGGAAACACCGCCGTGCCAATATCGCGCCCTTCGGCCACGATTCCCCCCTGTAGCCCCCATTGCTGCTGTTGGTGAACGAGTTGTTGACGGACAGCGCGATGGCTGGCCACCGCCGACACACGAGAGGTCACATCGGGGGAACGAATCGCCTGGGTCACGTCTTGGTCATTGATGAAAACCCGTTGTCCCCCTTCAGGATCGGCCTGGAATCGGATCTGGGCATGGCTGGCGAGTTCAGCGATCGCCACGGCATCGGTCACGTCAATCCCAGCGGCTAACACCTGCCAGGTAATCGCCCGATACATCGCCCCGGTGTCGAGATAGAGCAGGTTGAGATTCTGCGCCAATTGACGGGCCACGGTGGATTTACCCACCCCCGCCGGGCCATCAATGGCGATGATCGGGCGACGCTGGCGCAGGATGATGTTGTCAATCAAGCGAGTGGAGCCGAGACGAACGGCGATCGCTAACAATCCCGCCGTTTCCACCCGCTCCAACGGTGCAAGGGTTTCAGGATCGACCAATTCCACATAGTCCACCGTACTATTGGGAATCGCGGCTAATTCGTGGCGCACCTGGGCGATCAAACGCTGGGCCTCGCGTTGCCCCGCTTGGAAGGCGGTTTGGGCATTGTGGAGACTGCGCGATAGGGTGGCGGCCTGGGTGCGATCGCCTGCGCTCAGGTATTGATTGCGGGAACTATAGGCGAGGCCCGACGGTTCCCGGACGATCGCACCGGGGCGAATCTCCACGGGCAGTTTGAGATCGTGGACAATGCGGCGGATCATCGCCAATTGTTGGGCATCTTTTTGGCCAAAGTAGGCGCGGGTGGGTTGGACAAGGTTGAACAACTGCACCACAATCGTCGCCACCCCTTGGAAATGGCCGGGGCGTTGCGTACCACAAAGGCCGGTAATCATGGTGGTGGGGGGCTGGACGGTGGTGGGTTCGCTCTGGTGGGCATCGATGCCCATTTCTGCGGCGCTGGGGGCAAAGACGGCATCGACCTTGAGGCGATCGCACTGCTCACAATCGGTGTCTAGGGTGCGGGGATAGTGGGTGAGGTCTTCCTGGGGGCCAAATTGCAGCGGATTGACAAAAATGCTCACCACCACGAGATCATTTTCCGCCCGCGCTGCTGCGATCAGGGAGTGATGTCCCGCATGGAGAGCGCCCATCGTGGGAACCAGCCCCACGGATTGCCCCGGTTGCTGCTGTTCCAGATAAGCCCGTAGACCCGCGATCGTTTGAAGCAAGCGCACAATAACCCCCTTTCATCATTGATTACAAACCGCTCAGTATAGGGTATCCCTGCTGGAGATTCCAACCCGAAAACGCTGGCATTGTTTTAAGGCGATCGCTTAATCCCGCAGGCGTTCGATTCGTCCGGTGCTGCCGTTGAATTCAACGCGATCGCCATCCTTGAGCCAGCGCGTCACCCCCGGAATCGACACAATCGCCGGAATCCCCAACTCCCGCGACACGATCGCCGCATGGGAGAGTAAACTGCCCCGCTCCACCAACAGCCCCGCCGCCGCCGGAAACAACAAAATCCAACCGGGATCGGTACGTTCTGCCACCAACACCGTCCCCGGTGCTAAGGGCTGCTCTTGGGTCAAAAGACTATGGGGATCGCGCACCACCCGCACCACGCCGCGCACAATTCCCGGTGAACAGCCGAGGCCCTGTTGGACGGAACCGGAGGGGGGGCGGGCTGTGTGGGTGGCATTGATGCCACTGTGGGGGATGCCGTAGGTGGCGAAGCGATCGGGCGGCGGCGGGGTTTCCCGGTAGTGATCAAATTCGCTACGACGCAGGGCCACAAGACCTTTGATCCGATTACAGGTGCTCGTTCCCGCCAAGATGCTGATAATTTCTTCAACGTTGAGATAAAAAATATCGTCAGGTCGATGGAGCAGATCCAACACGAAAAAGCGTTTACCCAATTCGAGGAAAATTTGGCGGGCGCGACCAAAAACACGGGTGCGCTCAAAGCGGAGGTTTTCCCGATCGCGTAGTCGGGCGCGGGTCTGGTGCAAGACCCCAGCAAAGATCAAGCGTTTTAACGGGCTGCGACGGAGCAGGCGGCGCAGGTGAAGGAGTTCCGGCGGCGGGAGGGGGGTGGCGGCGGTTTCCGGGGTGGGAGTGGTGTGCATTTGGGCGGCGATCGCGCCCACAGACCGCAACAGGGGTAGGGGATTTTCCGCCAGGGTGGGGCTTTCGAGTTTTAATTCATCCAGACAGCGATCGCTAAATTGGTCGAGATATCGGTGATAGGCGGCGGCGAGTTCCGGGTGTTTGGTTAATGCGGTGGCGATCGCTGTCGGCGTGTCCCGTTGCAGCGTCGTGATCAGATCAGGATCGCGGGCCACCCGGCGGGCCATTTCCCGCAATTGTCGCGCCGGTTCCGTGCTGATCATCGCCCCCTGTTCAACTAGGAGCAGATTCGGTAAGATCCCGTCGCGATCGCCCCCCCAGGTTTGGGTCAGACGACAGAGCACGCCATAACAAATCATCGCCAAAAAATCATTGACGATCGGCGCATCCCAGCGGGGCAGGAGTTGGCGGGTCAGGTCTTGGTAATGGGCGACCAATTCATCGGCGGCCAGTTGGTCGAGGTGGGGGGGCGGTGGGGGTGTTTGGCGGAGCAGGCGCTGACGGAGGCTGGTTTGCGGGGGGCCAAGGGCGCGATCGAGGCGGCGATAGAAGCGGTATTTTGTCCAGGGTAAGAGGATTGCATTCCAACCCAAACCGAACAGGGTGCGCACCAATTCGATCCCATCTTGCCACCAGGGTTTCCCCGCCATTTGGGCGATAATCTCCTCCGGTAGGGATTCTTTCACCCCCATCATCTGTTCCATAAACCGCCGATTGAGGCGAAATCCCGGCAACAGGGTCAGCACTCGATACCAACTGAGGAGGTTGTAGTAAATCCGCCCCTGCATCAGGCCGATCATCGTGGTAAAGGTGCGATCGCTCGCGGCGATTCGGCTCTGACTCACCCCCATCAGGCGGCAAAATTGGCGATACACCTCCTCATAGGCCCGCCGCGCAAAGGAAAACGTGAGCGGGGTGGTTACGCCGCTGTAACTTTCGGCAATGTTGCTATTGTCCCAGAGGCGATAGCGGCCGCTGGAAGCTTGGGAGGTGGGAAGGGCGGTAATCGGGCGGGCTTGGAGCAGGTAGAGTTGGCCGTTATCGGTGATCGCCCATTCAATATCTTGGGGTAGGCCGAATTCTTGGCCGGTGCGTTGGACGAGGGTGGCGATCGCTTGGGCTTGGCGATCGCTAATCGCTGGCTCTGTCACCTGATCGGGAGCGATCGCCTTGGCAAACACCCCCGATTTTCCCGTGGGATTGGGGTAATGGGCTTGGGGTTTGCGGGCAATTTGTCGCTGCAAAATATCCCCTTGGCGATTGAGATAAAACGTGTCCGCATCTTCTTCTCCGGATACCAACAGCGACCCCAACCCATAGACCGCATTGATAATCACCAAATTGCGCCGCCCCGTCACCGGATCAGCCCCGAACGCCACCCCCGCCGCCACGGGGTTTAACATCTGCTGCACCAAAACCGCCGGGGGCTGAGGGAGATCCGTTTGGCCTTGGCGATGACGGTAGAGAAGCACGTTGTCTTGATAGGCCGACCGCCATACCGCCGCGATTTGGGGCTGAAGATCCGCAGCGGCCACGCTTAAGGATGTGTGCAATTGACCGGCTAGCGATCGCTCAATACCATCTTCATCCAACGCCGACGATCGCACCGCAAACTGTCCCCCGTAGGGAAACACCGCCGCCATCGCCTGGAGCAATTCATACTGCACCGCCTCGCTGGGGAGGACATCGGCGAGGAGGGCTTGGATCGAGGCGGCGGTTTGGGGGGACTGGGGGGAGAGCGATCGCAGTTGGTCTTCTTGATCACGGGTGAGGCTATCCCAAAAGGCCGCTGGTGTGACCACAAAGCCCGGTGGCACAGAAAAGCCCTGTTGCGAAAGACGAGCGATCGCACTGGCCTTGCGCCCCATCAAGGCAATCACCGGCCGCTCTGTGAGTTGGACAATATACTTCATAACATCGCCACCAATGGCATCCATCCCAAACAGCTATAACTCACCAGCACCCACAGGGCCGAGGCGAGATAGATTAATTTTGCACTGCGGGGGGACGGAGCGTTTAAAAACAAATAGGCCAACCAACAGATCACCCCGCCCGCGATTAATAACAAACTGGCTGTACCGAGGGCAGTGGGCAGGTACAAGGCCGCGAGTAGTGTTGTGATGCCGCCGCCCCCGATCGCAATTAACCACACCAGCAGCGCATTTTCCCGCCCCCAAAGAGCCGTATAGGTTTCCACGCCGGGCCGTTCTTCGCGGGGCGATCGCACCTTGCGCCCCACCTCAATCACCACCCCATGGCAACTGCTCACCGGCAACAACCACAACGCCGCCCAGGGAAACGCCACCGCCCCCGGCAACCAACCGCAGGCAATGCCATAGAGACCCAAGATCGGCAAGATCAGGTTATGGCTGAGGAGATAGATCGCCGGGTGTTGTTTAAGCCAGTCGCGCCGAAAAAATTCCCGCTGCATCAGGAACTGATAGCCCCAGATCAGGGCCAACAGGAGCACGAGTGTGGGATCTAAATTCACCGAAAAAATCACCTGGATCAAGCGCGTCGCCCAGTCGAGATATTGCAATTCTGTGAGGTGAATTAGGCCACGGGGGACGGGCCGTTCGGGGCGATGGCGGCAATCATCCTCGTAATCTTTAAATTCATCGGCAATTCGCAATTGGAGAAACGCCAGAAAAAAAACGAGGAAGGCCACCAGTTGCGATCGCACCGTCGGCGCTGCCCCCTGCACCACCGCCCCATAACTCACCATCGCACTACTAAACATCACAATCAGAATGCCGTTACTCACGACCGGAAACCGCTCCTGCTGGTAAATCCACCACCGTTGCCATCCCAAATTTTCTACCATTTGTTGTTTTGCCGTTTGATCTCGTGACTCGACCCTGCTGCGTTACCTTGCTCCATCCTGCGGTTTATCCTCGTTCGGCGGTCAACTCCGGAATCGACGCTTCAGCCGCCTCCACATCCCTCGGTGTCCATCCCTCTTGCTGTAACCGATGATGAATTTTATCTAAGCTGTACCCTTTAGCCAAGGCCTGACGAATGTAGAGGCTTAAAGCCTGTTGGCCGTGGGTGAGGGTGGGCGTTGTTGGCTTGGAGTCATGGGGATTCTCGGCCTCATCCCTGGGGGGAGATGCGATCGCGGCTCCGAGTCTCAAGGGCGATCGGAGTCGTGAATCTTCCGGAAAACGACGCTCCAACCAGGGGATTGTGATCCCCCAGAGGCGATGGATCAGCCAATATGCCAAAATCAGCCCCCAAATCACCACCAGACCCACCAACCAACAGAGCGGCAACCACACCACCAGACTGACCCCAAACGTGCAGACAATGGACAGGCCAATCAAGGTTAAAGCATCCTGAACAGTCCCAACCAGCAGCGTCGCGCCCATGAGCGTCACGCCCACCCCCACCAACAGCGCTGGCACGGAACTCACCGTTAACCCCAGCCCCAACTGTAATGATTTGTTCATTATGTTGCCCTCCTTCCTGTCACTCTAGACCCCATGGGTGATGATCCACATTATCCCGTTGATCCTCTGCCTGGCGTTAGATAACCGGATGAAGCTAGGCCAGAGCCGTAATCATGGGTCATGTTGTCCTGTTGTCCCACCGCCTGAAGGTTAAGAACCAATACCGTCCAGAAGTCAGGATCGTGAGACTCCAGAATCTTGCGATAATGGGGCAGGAGCCGAGGGGATTGCGCACCGATGATCAATACGCTGATTTCATTCATATGTCATGCGCTTATTACTGGTTGAAGATGATCACGTTTTGGCAGAAACCCTTAGCACCATGCTGAGTCAGCAGGGCTATGTTGTGAATACAGCCTACGACGGTGAAGAGGGTTGGGATTATGCGCAAAGTTTTAGTTATGACCTGATGTTGTTGGATGTCAGTTTGCCGAAATTGGATGGGATTAATCTTTGTCGGCGCTTGCGCAATGAGCAGATTAATAGTCCGATTTTGCTGTTGACGGCCAATGATTGCAGTGAGTCGAAGGTGGTGGGACTGGATGCGGGGGCGGATGATTATGTGGTGAAGCCCTGCACGATTCCTGAATTGTTAGCGCGGATTCGGGCCTTATTGCGGCGGCAGAGTGATTCGAGTGCGCCGATTTTGACCTGGGGGCCGTTGCAGCTTGATCCCAGTGCTTGCGAGGTGAAGTGGGATGAGCAGTTGTTGACGCTGTCGCCAAAGGAATATAACTTGCTGGAGTTGTTTTTGCGCCACCCGAAGCAGGTGTTTACGAAGGGGGCGATTCTGGAGCATTTGTGGTCGTTTGATGATCCGCCGGGGGAGGAGACGGTGCGGGCCCATATTAAGGGGCTGCGGCGTAAGTTGAAGGCGGTGGGGGCGGATGGTGCAATTGAGACGGTGTATGGGGTGGGCTATTGTTTGAAGGCGTTGCCGGATAGGGTGCAGGCTGAATCCTCGCCACCGATCGCGCCCTCACCTCCGATCGCGCCCTCGCCCCCCTCTGATCCAGCAAAGGCGGCGGCATTGCAAGGGGCGATCGCCAAACTGTGGGCACAATTTCGGGAGCCGATTTTGGCCCGGATGACGGTGCTAGAGGCGGCGATCGCCGCCCTCGAAGCGGGTAAGTTAGACGAAGACCTCCGCCTCAATGCAGAACGCCAAGCCCATAAATTAGTGGGGTCTTTGGGGATGTTTGGCTTATCGGCTGGGTCAGATCTGGCCCGGCAGTTAGAGCAGGGGTTGATGGAGCCGATCGCGACCCTAGAGAGGGTGACCCTCCGCGCCCTCTTCACGGCCCTGGCCGAGATGCTCCCATCCGATGCACCCGCTGTGGAGCCGGAGCCTGCCCCGATTCGTCCCGTCACCCCCCGAACGATCCCGACGGAGCGATCGCCCCATGTGTTGATCATCGACCCCGACACCACCTACATCGAGGCCGTGCAAACGGAAGCCCAGCAATGGCCGTTAGATCTGGACTATGTGGCGACCTGCGAGGCGGCGATCGCCACCATCACACAATGGCAAAACCCCCAATTCACCGGCCCCATTCCCGACCTCGTGGTGCTAGAACTCACGTTTCCTAAGACCAAAACCGCCGGACTGGTCATCCTAGAACATCTCCGCACCCTAGAACGACCGCCGATCACCCTGGTGTTAACCACTCAAAACACCTTTCATAACCGTGTTTCCGTGGCACGTCTGGGGGTGACGGGCTTTGTGGTCAAACCCATTGCACCGGTGCAACTGATGGGCATCATTACCCAGCACCTCCAGCAGCAAACGGCCTGCGAAGCGACCATTTTAGCCGTCGATGATGATGAGATTTTGCTGGACAGCCTGACCACGATGCTCACCCCATGGCGGATTGAGGTACAGACCCTCAACGACCCGCGCAACTTTTGGGAAACCCTCCAACAGGTGTCGCCCGACCTGCTGATCTTGGATGTGGATATGCCCTATATCAACGGCTTGGAACTCTGCCAAGTGGTGCGCAATGATCCCCAATGGTCGCAGTTGCCCATTGTCTTTTTGTCGGCGAGTCGCGATCGCACCACCCTCCAGCAAATGTATCAATTTGGCGCAGATGACTACATTTGCAAACCCGTCACCGAGCCGGAACTCGTCACCCGCATTTTTAACCGCCTCGAACGCAGTCGCCTGCTCCGTGACCTCACCGAAAAAGACCCCCTCACCGGCGTGGCGAACCGCTACCGCTCGGAGCAGGATTTTCAGCGGTTTTTCCACTGTGCCACCCAAGAGCATCAGACCATTGGCTTTATCACCCTCACCATCCAAGACCTCCAGCAGATCAACTGCGATTATGGCCATGATGTGGGCGATCGCATCTTGCAACGCTTCGGCCAACTCCTCAAACACACCTGTTCCCCCGAAGACATCGTCGCCCGGTGGAGCGGCGGCGAATTTATCATCGGCCTCTACGGCATCACCCGCCCCACCGGCATCCAAGCCGCTCAAGATTTGATGCACCTCTTTTCCCACGAAGTCTTTCTCCTCGAAGGGCAACTCGCTCTTCCCGTCAGCGTGGCCGCCAGGTTATCCCTCTATCCCGACAACGGCACGACCTTAGCCCAACTCTATCAAGCCACCCTTGACCAGCAGATCACCCCTGAAGCATGAGGGCGATCGCTCCCCGATCACAACCCCAGCCCCAGCCCCTCTCCCAAAAACTCATAACATTGTCCAGATCACTGTAAAGATTTGATGAAAATTACAATTTATCCCTGTAAAACCCTGCCATAACTTCATAGAAATTTCACAGCCGTAACCTCATCTTGTGTTAAAAAAACACTTTGATCGGAGAACAGACTATGCTGCTCAATCGTTTTTTTTTCCACCCCATTACCTTTACTACGGGGTACTGTTATTTTTTTAATCCAATTTTGCGATCGCAGACATCTTGCCCAGAAACAGCCTGAGTCCTGTGCCCTGGTCTGAGCAAATAAAAGGCTCAGAAAACGAGGATCACAGTAAATTGACCTATAACATCGCCAAAGTCTTGCTATAGAAGGGTTACACCTGATTTAGACATTGGTCTAATCATCATCAATCCAGGGAAAAAAGGTGTTAGCTGAGACCGCAAAGATCCCGTTTCAATGTGACTCATTTTAAGCTTAGATACCTGTTCATCCCTGGCTTTGAAATCCTCACAGAAATAGTGTTTTTGATGGATCACGCTGTCGAACGAACACAGCGAAAACATTAAGAGATATTAATATCACGAGATGTTTACATATCGTAACTTTCGTTTTGACAGGTTGATGAATTTTAGCGTTAAAATTAGTAACGAAAGGAATTAAAACTACTTAATTCTTTAGCTTAAACGTCAGCCTCAAATCTTGTTGTCCTGTGACTAGCCCTGCGTCCTCAACTTGCTCTCTTTCCCCTGTACCTGTTATGACACAGCAGCGAGGTTCTGGCTCGTTATCTCATCCATCTGAAGTAGCACAGGTTATGGAGAATCCGTCCAGGGGTGGTACTGGTCAATTGCGATCGCAACTTGCCTGTTTCCAGAGTCATCAATTCACTGGACGCATTGATTTGACCATTGCCCCCAACCAAACCTGGAGTCTCTACCTTGCCCTAGGTCGTCTCGCTTGGGCATCCGGGGGCCCCCACAGCATGCGACGTTGGCGGCGACAACTCCTCAGCCACCAACTCACCCAAACCGCCCAACAAATCAAAGTCCGCCAAAACGACCAATTTGAATGCTGGGACTACCAAATTCTCACCCTTCTGGCCACCCGCCAACTCGCCAACACCGACACCGTCATGCAAATTATTCACGGTGTCGTCACAGAAGTGCTCTTTGAAATTTCCCAAGCCTTCCAACTTGCGCTCCTGGGTGATGCCGTCGAACAATCTCCCGCCCACCCCAGCAACCCCGCCGAACCCTTGAGCATCACACCCCGCCTCGGTGTGCGTCCCTCAACGGCGGACACCGCCATTTTGCCGCGCTCTTGGACGGTGGAAATTGACACCGCCCTCGACATTGCCCAAGCCGATTGGGAGCAATGGGCCCAAGCCGGCCTCGCCCTCTGTTCGCCCAACCTTGCCCCCGTCATCAAACAACACGGTCACCTCCAAAGCTCCACCCCCCCCAAGGTCTACCAACAACTGGCAGAACTGGTTAACGGCAAACGCACCCTGCGGGATATTGCCATTTTGCTCAAACGCGATGTGGTGGGCATCACAAAATCCCTCCTGCCCTACATTCGGAAACATTACATCGGCCTCACCGAAGTTAACGACATCCCCGGCCCCGCCCCCCAGGCCGCCCCCGACCCCTCGCCCCGCATCGAGACCCGTCCCGACAAAGCATCTGCCCCCTCCAAAGGCCGGGTGATCTGCATTGATGACAGCCCCCAAATCGGTCATGCGCTCCAAGACCTGCTCCAAAATGCAGGCTATGAGGTGATCTGGATTCAAGAAGCGGTGCAGGCCCTGCCGACGCTGTTGCAACAGAAGCCGGATTTTGTGTTACTCGATCTCATGATGCCCATTGCCAATGGTTATGAAATTTGTAGCCAAATTCGCCGGGTGGGTCAGTTTAAAGACTTGCCGGTGGTGATTTTGACCAGCAATGATGGTTTGGTGGATCGGGTGCGGGCCAAGGTGGTGGGGGCGACGGACTTTTTGAGTAAGCCGATTAATGGCCCGAAGGTTTTGGGGATTTTAACGAAACATGGTCTTGGTTAATCTGTTGCCGGAACAACTGGGATCGATTAGCCAAACTCATGGTTGATATTTGCGATCGCCCTCACCTCACGTCAGACCAGGCAACGTCCCACGATATACTGAATAATCAGTAATCACGGCAGGAATTATCCCTGCGTCTAACGCTGTTAACGGCTGAAATCCATGAATTCAGGAATCGATCTGCAAGGAAGCTTTATCCAGACTCTGACCGAATTCGGACTCCCTCAGGATGTCGCCCGTGCCCTTTGGATACCCCTTCCAATGGTGCTCGTGGTCATCGGAGCCGTCGTCGGAGTCCTTGTCACCGTTTGGCTAGAGCGCAAAGTCTCAGCAGCGGCACAACAACGGATTGGCCCCGAATTTGCCGGCCCCCTCGGTGTCCTACAACCCGTTGCGGATGGCCTTAAACTCGTCTTCAAAGAAGATGTCACCCCCAACAAGTCCGACCCGTGGCTCTTTACCCTCGGTCCCATCTTGGTGGTGATTCCCGTCATCCTCTCCTATCTCATCGTCCCCTTCGGACAAAACCTGTTGATCACCGACCTCAATGTCGGGATCTTCCTGTGGATTGCCCTCTCTAGCATTGCCCCCATTGGCCTGCTGATGTCCGGGTACTCCTCCAACAATAAATACTCACTCCTCGGTGGACTCCGCGCCGCTGCTCAATCGATCAGCTACGAAATTCCCCTGGCCTTGGCGGTGTTAGCCGTCGTCATGATGTCCAACAGCCTCAGCACCATCGACATCGTCGAACAGCAGTCCGGCTACGGCATCTTAGGCTGGAACATCTGGCGGCAACCGGTGGGATTCCTGATTTTCTGGATTGCAGCCTTAGCCGAATGCGAACGGCTTCCCTTTGACCTCCCTGAAGCCGAAGAAGAACTCGTCGCCGGGTATCAAACTGAATATTCTGGGATGCGGTTTGCGCTCTTCTATGTGGGGTCTTACATTAACCTGGTGTTGTCTGCCCTGATCGTCGCCATCCTCTACCTCGGCGGCTGGGAATTTCCCATTCCCCTCGATCAACTCGCCGGTTGGCTTGGAGTCAGCGAAACCACCCCCTGGTTACAAATGCTGACGGCATCCTTGGGGATCATCATGACCATCCTCAAAGCCTATGTTTTGGTCTTCCTGGCGGTGCTTTTACGCTGGACGCTCCCCCGGGTGCGCATTGACCAACTGTTAAACCTCGGCTGGAAGTTCTTACTCCCGGTTGCTTTGGTTAATCTTTTGCTCACCGCTGGTCTCAAGCTGGTGTTTCCGGTGGCCTTTGGTGGCTAATGTTCGTTTACCTACCCTGAAACCTCATGTTTAACTTTCTCAAACAAGTCGGGGACTACGCCAAAGAGACGGTTCAAGCTGCAAAGTTCATTGGTCAGGGTCTTTCCGTTACCTTTGACCACATGCAGCGGCGACCGGTTACGGTGCAATATCCCTACGAAAAACTCATCCCCTCCGAACGGTATCGGGGTCGGATTCACTATGAGTTTGATAAGTGTATTTCCTGTGAAGTCTGTGTGCGGGTTTGCCCGATTAATTTGCCGATCGTGGATTGGGAATTTGATAAGGAAACGAAGAAGAAAAAGCTCAATCACTACAGTATTGATTTTGGGGTCTGTATCTTCTGCGGGAACTGTGTGGAATACTGTCCGACCAATTGCCTCTCGATGACGGAGGAATATGAGTTGGCAACTTACGATCGCCACGAACTCAACTACGACAGCGTCGCCCTCGGACGCTTGCCCTACAAGGTGACGCAAGATCCGATGGTGACCCCGATTCGAGAGTTTGCCTATCTGCCGAAGGGCGTGGTGGATGGCCATGATTTGCCCGCTGGCGCTCAACGGGCGGGTCAACGGCCGGAAGCGATCGCTGCCCAGTCTAGCCCTGATGACACGGACACAAGCGACTAGGCCCCGCCCTCGATCACTCTGTACCCGTGGGCGGTGTCGTCTGCGATGCCCCCACCCCCATCGACCCCTTCTAGGAGATAATTTCGCGTGAATTTAGCAGAAGATGTTCAACTGATTTCCTTTGGCCTCTTAGGCGTTTTGATGATTGCTGCCGCCTTGGGTGTTGTCCTCCTTGACCAAATTGTTTACTCCGCCTTCTTGCTGGGTGGTGTTTTTCTCTGTATGTCAGGCCTTTACGTGTTGCTCAATGCTGACTTCGTGGCGGCTGCGCAGATTCTGGTCTATGTGGGCGCGGTGAATGTGCTGATTCTGTTTGCCATCATGTTGGTGAATAAGCAGGAAACCTTCAAACCCGTGGGGAATCGGTGGCTGCGACAGGGGGCGACGGCGTTGGTCTGTGTGGGGCTGTTTGCGCTCCTGAGTACGATGGTGTTGGCAACGCCGTGGGTAGTGGATACCACTGTGGTGCTGACTAGTACTGTGGTGCAAATCGGCAAGCATTTCTTTAGTGATTACCTCCTGCCCTTTGAATTGGCCTCTGTGCTGTTGCTGATGGCGATGGTGGGGGCGATTATCCTGGCGCGTCGTGATTTTATTCCCGAAAAGATGGCGACGGATACCCAAGACGCGCTCACCTTACCGGAACGGCCACGGGAGCTAACGGGTACAGTGAGCGATCGCTAACCCCGACCCCTTCCCGCTTCATATACCCTCGACTTCTTTTTTGGATTTATGCAACTTCAACTTGAATTTTTCCTTTTGTTAGCAGCGGCTCTGTTCTGCATCGGAATTTATGGTCTCGTCACCAGTCGGAACGTGGTGCGCGTCTTGATGTCCGTGGAGCTTTTGCTCAACGCGGTCAACTTGAACTTGATGAGCTTTTCTAACTTTCTCGATCCCGAAGGGATCAAAGGACAAGTCTTTTCAATCTTTGTGATCACCGTGGCTGCTGCCGAAGCGGCTGTGGGCCTGGCGATCATTTTGGCTATCTATCGCAATCGTGACACCGTGGACATGGAGCAATTTAACCTGCTCAAATGGTAAATCGGTGAACTCCGGGCGGGGCGATCGCACCTCCGCCCCTCCCATATCCCCCCCCCAATTCCGGCCTGATCCTTGATTTCTCAACGGATCAGGCCGTACAGTGCAAAAGAATCGCGCTACTATCGACACATATTATAGAAACGCTATGGCATTTTCGCGGCGAGCAAGCGGCATCCTCCTCCATCCCACCTCCCTTCCTGGTCGCTTCGGCATCGGTGACCTTGGTCAGGAAGCCTATCGTTTCGTAGACTTCCTCACCGCCAGCGGGCAGCAAATTTGGCAAGTTTTACCCCTCGGCCCCACCGGCTTCGGTAATTCTCCCTACATGTCCTATTCTGCCCTAGCCGGTAATCCCCTGCTGATTAACCTAGAATGGCTCGTCGCAGAAAACCTCCTCAGTGAACTGGACTTCGCCCACCTGCCTAAATTCACCTCTTACCAGGTGGACTACGAAGCAGCGATCAAGATCAAACTGCCCCTGCTGCACAAAGCCAGCCATACCTTCTTCAGCAAAGCAACCCGAGAGCGGAAAAAAGTCTTTACCGACTTTTGCGAAGCCCAAGCCGCTTGGCTTGATGACTACACCCTCTTCATGGCCATTCGCACCGCCCAAAATGGGAAAAGCTGGCATCAATGGGACGAACCCCTGAAAAACCGCGATCCCCACACCCTCCGCCTCGCCAAAGAGCAACTCCACGACGAAATCTTTTTCCATAAATACATGCAGTCGGAATTTTTCCGGCAATGGTCCACCCTGAAGCAATACGCCAACGACAACGGGGTGCAGATGTTCGGAGATATTCCGATCTATGTCGCCCACGATAGTGTTGACGTGTGGGCGAATCCGGAAATTTTCTGCCTCGACCCGGAAACCGGCGAACCGTCCCAAATGGCAGGGGTTCCCCCGGACTATTTCAGTGCCACGGGTCAGCTTTGGGGCAATCCGGTGTACAACTGGGAAGCCCTCCAAAAGACTCAATTCAAGTGGTGGGTGAATCGAATTGAGGGGATGCTGAACTATGTAGACCTGATGCGGATTGACCATTTCCGAGGCTTTGAGTCATTTTGGTCGGTGGAGGGGGGCGAAACCGTCGCCACGAATGGAGAGTGGGTGGAAGCTCCTGGGGCGGAATTTTTTGAGATTCTCAAGGCGGATCTGGGTGTGTTACCGATTGTCGCCGAGGATTTGGGGGTGATTACCCCCGAAGTGGAAGCCCTACGCGATCGCTTCGAGTTTCCGGGGATGAAGGTGCTGCATTTTGCCTTTGATTCCGGGCCGGGTAATCCCTTTTTGACCTTTAACCATGGCTCGAACTGTGTGGTGTATACGGGAACCCACGATAACGATACGACGGTGGGCTGGTTTAATGCCCGCGATGATGAAGCCAAGCAACGGGTTTATGATTACCTCGGTGGAAAACCGCCAGAGCCGATCGAATGGGCGATGATTCGGATGGCGATGAGTTCGGTGGGTCAGATTTCGATCTATCCGTTGCAGGATGTGTTGGGATTGGGCACGGAATCGCGGATGAATATGCCCAGTGCGGCGCAGGGAAATTGGGGCTGGCGTTATGAAGAGTCAATGCTGAAGCCGGAGTTGCGCGATCGCCTCCGACGGATGACGGAACTCTACGACCGACTGCCCTAACCCGAAGACCAGAATCCCAGGACTCCCATCAAAACCCTGGGATCTGCTTGACTGATTTGATAGCCCTCACCCCCAACCCCTCTCCCAGAGGGCGAGGGGAGCCGATCCATTTTTCCAGTTCCCTCTTCCCTAGGGCTACTGCTTATACATAACGTTCAAATGTTGGCCTCGTCTGCGTTTGATCCCCCTAAATCCCCCTTAAAAAGGGGGACTTTTTTGCGTTCCCCCCTTTTTAAGGGGGGCTA
>NZ_JAQMTY010000056.1 GCF_028330765.1 Spirulina subsalsa CS-330
AAAATTAAGGACTCGCTGTCGCTCGGTTTGTTTGTTGGTGCAAATTCATCTCGCCACTAAAAGGCACGTCCGCCGTTACCTTCGGTAACTCTACTCGGACTCGCTTTATAGTGGGAGTCTTCTTTGCACATTTAAGATAAAATATAAAGCCGTCCTGGAAGGACGGGATTTTAAACCCAAAATTTTCGATAAACTATGGCAGGGCAACCCCTACGGCGGGCGATAGGCAAGCGAGGGGTCGCAAATCTGCCTACAATATAGAGACGGACGCACATTTACACTTGGCATGGCAAAAAAAACTGGGGCATTTTTAGGGGGGATTTTGTTGGGTAGCACCGTGGGGACCATGGTGGGGCTGTTGGCTGCGCCTCGGCCTGGACGAGAAACCCGGCAAATTCTGAAAAAATCAGCCGAAGCCCTCCCAGAATTAGCCGAAGACTTGTCGAGCACGGTGCAATTGCAAGCGGATCGGCTGTCTGAATCGGCCCTGAAACGTTGGGATGGCACTTTGGCACGGTTACGGGAGGCGATCGCGGCGGGAATCGAAGCCAGCCAAGCCCAAAACCAAGCCCTCCACGATTCTGATGCTCCTCAATCGGAGTCTTCTTCTTCTGTTGTAGACCCTTTGTAGGCGGTGGGCTTGAACGTGATTGACCCTCTGTTTTGGTTAGGATTGTCCTTACTGTTGGTGGCGGTCAGTCTTACGGCTGTGTTGATGGCAGCCTTGCCCGCCTTCCGGGATCTGTCGCGAGCCTCGCGCAGTGCAGAAAAACTGTTTGATACCCTCTGCCGCGAATTTCCCCCCACCCTCGAAGCGATTCGGTTAACGGGGTTAGAAATCACGGAATTAACCGATGAACTCAACGATGGGGTTGCCCGTGCCGCCCAAGTGGCGCAACAGGTGGACACGAGTTTGACGACGGTGCGCCAACAAGTCCGCCGCGCCCACCATGGCACGCGCACGGTTCTCGTTGGCCTGAAGGCGGCGTGGAAAACCTTTCGTCAGCCCGCCCGCCGCTCTAAACCCCGCGCCCGGATTACGGATCAAACGCGAATGTTACCGTCGGGGCGCGATCGCACCCCACCCCCGCCCTAAATCCCCAACCCATGCCGTGCAGGCAACCCGGTGAAGCGATCCAAATCCAGATCCGGGTTATTAGGGGTTCTCGTTAGTTAACACCACTCGCCGCTGATTGGGGGCTAAACGACCGCTTTGTTCTTGCATGACGCTACCGGCTTGGGTGGGGTCAAAGCTGCGGTTAAAATTCTTTTGCAATTCTGCGACTTCTTGCTCGGTGGCCTGAACTTGGTGGCGGATTTCCTGGAGCTTTGCCTGTTGACTCCAATAGTAGGGAAAGAGATTGCCGAGCGTTGCGATCGCCGCTGCGGAAAGTACACCATTCACGATGACTTTCAGCAGGGTTTCCGTCGTCACCCCTCGGTATTGGCGGGACGGACGACGGCGGGTGCTACGACGTTGCATCGGCACAACACGGCGACCCGGCAGCGGCGTGACCGACCGGGATGTCGGAAATTCAATCGGTTTACGAAGTGCGCTCATGGCAAATGTCCTATCATCGCGGCAAAGATCCCACCATTCAAGCAAAATGATGAATTTGAATCTCATACTAACCCTGAAGCCAAAATCTTACCAGTATTCGACTGTTTTCGGCAGAGGTTGATCTTCCCGGCAAGTCATTAGTTTAGACTCCGGTTCTCGCCCGCAAAACGGCAGCAACGATGGGAAAAAAACCAGGAAAAATTGACCCTGACTCGATCAGCCAGGGGGATCAATTCATGACAAAACAGCCAACCTAGTGCAGCGTCAATGCCAAGAATTAGGATGTTTGTAGGGTGCTGTTAGCGAAGCGTAACGCACCGTCACGTTGAGCGTTGGACATTCAAGACAATCCGAATCGTAAGTCTTGACGCTGCACTAGGCGTGAAAACATTTTTGCTGCCCATGGGCTTAATGAATACATTTGCATTGATTTAGGAACTCAACGGATCGCAATGCGGGCGATAACTGGGCATGAAATGGGAGCGGTTTGCTGATGGTTTTCCGGTGGATTGGGAACGAGACCACGGCTTTGAGGATGATCGGGGAGCAATGGCAGCCCATCGGCCAAAACAAGGGGGGCTGAAGTTGATGTACTTCAGCCCCCCTGTCGTTTAATGGCTGGTGTTATTTGTACAATTCGGTGGAGAGGCGGAACGCGAGAATGCCAGGAATTAACGCGATCACGAGGGCGATGTAAACTTGAGTATCTGAAATCGGCATGAAATGAATCCTCATGGTAAACAGCTTTCCCATTAATTTTCGGCATCATCGCCCCTTTCCGTTAGACTCCGTTACAAAAATCAATAGAAGGTGAATGGAATGTTCCGATCGAGTCCCGTAGGGATGGAAGAGGCGATCGCATCTCATCTGAATAGTTACCGACCCTCGTGTCAGAGGCTAGACTAGAACATGAGTAACGCTTCTCAACGGGATCACGGTAGATTGCCTCAGTGCTGAATTCCGTGCTGATCCATTGTTTGTGTACACGCCAAGATTTATAGAGAACGACCATGGGACTTTTTGATCGCATTGGGCGAGTTGTCCGCGCTAACCTCAACGATGTGGTTAGTAAGGCGGAAGATCCGGAGAAAATTCTAGAACAAGCGATCCTCGATATGCAGGAGGACTTGGTACAACTGCGGCAGGCTGTGGCGAAAGCGATCGCTGCCCAAAAACGTACCGAGCAGCAATATCACAAAAATCAAACTGATGCCAACAGTTGGCAACAGCGGGCCCAATTAGCCCTATCCAAAGGGGATGAGGGCCTCGCCCGTGAAGCCCTCCAGCGCAAAAAAGGGAGTGGCGATACAGCGGCCCAGCTTAAACAGCAATTGGATATTCAAGTCAATCAAGTCCAGACCTTGAAACGGAACTTGATTGCCCTCGAAAGTAAAATTTCTGAGGCCAAAACCAAGAAAGATATGCTCAAGGCACGGGTACAAGCGGCTAAGGCTAACGAGCAACTGCAAAGTGCGGTGAGTTCGATGAATACGGGCAGTTCCATGGCGGCGTTTGAGCGCATGGAAGATAAGGTGCTTGAAATGGAGGCGCGATCGCAAGCCAGTTTTGAGCTAGGCGGGGCGGATCTAGAAAGCCAATTCGCCGCCCTCGAAAGTGGCAGCGATGTGGATGCAGAATTGTCCGCCATGAAAGCTCAATTGAGCGGTGCTGCACCCGATCAAGGCGCACTCCCCCCCTCGGACACCCCGAAGGCAAGCCCGACAGCGGCTCCCATTGATGCGGAACTCGAAGAACTGCGCCGCCAAATGGATCAACTCTGAACCTGGCCGCTCTCCCATCCGCCTCCGGAAACGCTGAAGCATAGGGATGTACACACCCCTGTACATCAATCATCGGGAATCGCCATCGCTCGACGGTTATAGCAGTGGACAAATTTGTTAAGACAGGCAAGGGGCTTAAGCCCCTTGTTCCAGAGTCTCTAAATGTCCTAACTGCCCTGGCTAGTGCTATACATTCGGCGAGGACAGTTTGAAGCAGTGAAGTGCTAGACCGGTGGGCATTGCCCGCCCTTGGAGAGCATCTAGTTTCTAAAACGGGTAAAGATCAACGATTTGATCCTCAACGATCGCATATCCCCATTCTGGGTGTTGCTCAATTTGACGCTTGATCAGATTGTGGCCGAGTTTGGTGCGGTAGGCTTTTTGGAGGAGGTCGAGGCGGGGAGCTTGGGCGGGGACGGGTTCAGGGTCGGGCGTGGAAGCGTTGGGAAGGGCGGTCGGGGTTTGGAGTTGGCTGAGTTTGGCCATCACGTCGGTTTTGGTGATCGGGGCGCGATCGCTGAATGCGGGCGGTAGATAAGGAGTGGCAACGCCGCGCTGCTGGGCTTGGAGGGCTTCACGGGCGAGGCGATCGCATTTGCGCAAAAACCCATCCCAGAGATCCTGGGCCAAGGTGGGATTGCGCAGATCTGCCCGGGCCCGGGCCACGGCGGCTTCAATGGGTTCGCCTTTTTGACAGTAATATTGCACCCGTTCCTCTTCAAAGGCGGGATAGGCCACGCCGGGCTGAATTTCCCAATCCCGTTGGATCTGCTGGCTTGATCCGAGGGGTTGGCCCTGGCTGAATTCCTCCCAAAACGGTGACCACATCCCTTTGGTGATGCCGTCGATCACCCAAAATTGACTGCGTTCAGGGTTGCGATCGCCCCGGATCACAAAATGGTCGAACAGGGCTTTTTGAAAGGCGGCGAGTTCCTGTTGAGATTGCCAGGGGCCGGAAAATTGATACGGCGGGGCAACGGGGGGCGCGGGGCGGCTGGGGGATGAAAAAAAAGGGTCATCGGTCGAAGGTGCGATCGCCCCTGGAGTTAGATCGCCCAGAGCCGTTAAGGCGGTGAGGATGGGCGTGAGATTGAGTTGAACTTCGCGCTGCTGGTCAGGGCGGAGGCGTTCGGTGAGGATGCCGCGCTGCTGTAACTGACGGCAGGCCTGTTGATAGTCGTCACGATTCAAACCCGTGACCCTTTGAATCGAGTCAAAATCCGGCACAAACCAAGGGTTTGGGGTGGCGTGGCTGTGCCAATGGCTCACCAAGATCGCAGCGGCAACGCCCCCGGTGACAGGAACGAGGTGGGGAAAGTAAACCGCAGCAGGGCCAAATTGAGGAGGAGGCGGGGTCATGGGCGGCGCAACAACGGAGATAGGTTCAATTTAACATTGGAGCTGGGGGTGAACCGGGGGGAGGGACTGCCAGCGATCGCGCACTCGGTTCCAAATGTGGGGGAGTTCGGCCCAATGGGGGGCAAGGTGGCGGCTGTAGGTGAGGCAATAGCGGAGGAGGCGGCGGCGATGGGGGCAAAAATAGCGGTTAAAGGCGATGCTGGCGTAGAGGCGGCTGGTATACATCCCCCGGAGACGGCGGGTAATCGTGAGGCGATCGGCGTAATGTTCCACATAGGCGTTGGGGATACAGCGACTTTTGAAACCGTGACGGTAGAGGTACGCGCCAAATTCGAGGAAGCTTTCGCCGTAGCTGTTGAAATCGTCCACCATCCGTAGGCCGCGATCAAACACGGTGCGCGGGTAGATCGTCGAACCGTCAGCAATGCCCCAATTGTCATCGGGGTTTGTGATCCGCATCCCCACCCCGGACGGACAGAGTTGATTGGCGCGATCGCTGTGGTAATAAAATTCGCCGTCCACATAGCTCCGTTCTCCCGTCGTCCAAATCGCATCGGGATCACTGCGGATCGCCTGCCAACATTGTTCGAGGTGGCCCGGCGGGAGACAGTGATCATCGTCCATGGTGCGGATGTGAGTACTGGTACAGGCGAGGGCGGTGTGGTTGCGGTTGGCGTAGAGACCGCGCTGAGGGCCGGGGATGTAGCGACAGTCCCAGCGTTGGGCGATCGCCTGCACGGCAGCGCGATCGCTCCCCTCGGAATCATCGGAAATCACAATTTCATCGGGTTGGACGGACTGCGATCGCACCGAGGCGACACAGCGTTCAAGGCTGGCGGGGCGATTCCGGGTTAGGAGGGCAATACTGAGGGATAACATCGGGTTAAGGGTTCAAGGCAGCAAGGGCGGCACGGTAGGCGGTAAGGGTATCGGCGGCGATCCGTTCCCAGGCAAAGTCTGCCGCGACGGTGTGGCAACGGTGGGCGAGGGTGCAGTAGTCATCTGGAGCGAGGTTGAGGATGGCGAGGAGTTGGGCGGCAAGGGCGATCGCATCCCCCACGGGCACAAGGAGCGCCGGATCAACGGGATTCAGCATCGTTTGCGGCCCCGGAATATCGTAGGCCACCGTGGGAATTCCCGCCGCCAATTTTTCCAACACCGCAAACCCAAACCCTTCGATATAGCTGGGAAACGCCCCAACGGTGGTCGTGGCGAGGAGGTCGGGTAGGGCTTCACTATCGTAATTAGGGATCACCTCCAACCAATCGCCATCGGACAGCGCCAAATCGCGCAACACCACGGAACGGGGCGATCGCGTCCCCAACAACCGAAACCGCACCTCGGGCCGCGTCGCATGAACCTGCCGGATAATCGTCCCCCAATCTTGGGAGCCTTTGCGATCGCACCACGTACCGATTAAGGTCACCACCGGCCGCCCTAATCGCTGGGCAGGATCACGCAACACCGTCCCCAAGGCCTGCCGCCGCACCGCCGATAGGCCGAAGGGAAACACCCGGCATTTTTGCCCCAGGTGCAAGGTCTGCTCCAGGTAGTATTGCTCGGCAGGATTGGGGAGATTGATCAGATCCGCCTGGCGAAAACTGGTCAAACAGCGGCGCACCTCATGGCGATCGCGCCAGGCCAACAACCACCGCACGATCCACCCCTGCCAGGAACGCGGCTTAGGCCCCTGCCGTCCCCGTTGATGTTCAAAGGCATGGTAAAGGGGATACATCCCCACCGATCGCGCCACCAGCAGCCCCGTGATGCCCAACTCCCGTTTGGTAAAGGGTAAATTGCCTTGATGCGCATCAATCACATCAAAGCGATCGCCCTGTTGCCGCACATATTGCCGCGCTTTTTGGGAAAAATGAGGCCGCGTCAGGGTTGCCCAAAGGGAATGGGACAGGTTGGGAAAGGCCGCGTTGAGGTCGAACACCTCCACGGTATGGCCCCAACTGCGCCACAGTTCCGCGAGTTCCAACTGCACCCGCGAACCGCCAAAATCCCGCTGCAACGGCATATGCAACAGGATGAGAATTCGGAGCGATCGCGCCTCAGTCATCGGGTCTCTCCTGGGTGCGATCGCCTCATCCTGCGTTAAACTGCGCCGCCGCATCCTGCACCGCCGCCTCAACGGTTTTTTGTCCCAACATCGCCCCCTGGAGGTTTTCGTAGATCGCCTTCTGCAACAGATTCAGCTTCTCCATCGGTGGAATTAGCACCTCTGCATCGGCCAACTGTTCTGCGCCCACCGTCACCGCTATTTCTACAGGGGTAGGGTCGGGTTTCCCTTTTAAAAAGGCAATGTATTGCTGCAACGCCTCCTGGGTCGAAGGCAGCACCTTCGCCGCCTGAGCAAAGGCCAATTGATTGTCGCTATTGGTGACAAACAAGGCAAACTGCACCGCCGCTTCCGGGCGATCGCTAGTCCGGGGGATCACCAAATTCATCACCGCCACATTCTTTTTCCCCGTCTCCCCCGTGATTTGCGGAGCCGCCGCCGACACCTTCGCCACCGCCGGCGCATTGGTTTCAATCGCCCCTAAAAACTGCGCCGATGTGGCCAATACAGCCGTCTCCCCCGCCTGATAAAGATCGATCGCATAGCGATGGCCCTGGGTCAGCACCTCCGGCGGCAACAAGTCCTGCGCATAGAGATCCACCCAATATTGAAACGCCGCCCGCCCCGCTGGGGTATCAAACGCCGCCTGGCCCGCCTCATCCACCAACGTCACCCCCATCTTCACAAAAGATTCCAGCACTTCCCCCGAATCCTCCGGCACAAAGGTGACAAAAAACGCATATTTTCCCGTCTTCTCCTTCACCGCCTGGGCGACCGTCGCCAACTCTGCATAGGTGGCCGGCGGTTCCTCAATCCCCGCCGCCGCCAAAAGCTCCTGGTTATACACCGTGATTTGCGTCGTCAAATACCACGGCACGCCAAAACTCTCCTCCCCCAGCATTCCCGCCTCCCAAATCTTCGGCAAATACACGCTGCGATCGTCCGGAGTCACCGCCCCATTCAAATCCAACCAAGCATTGCGCGTCGCCAACTGCGAGGCAAACTTCGGGTTTAAATTCACCACATCCGGGGCCGTCTGAGCCGACACCGCCGTTAAAATCTTCGTTTCCATCGCGTTCCAGGGCACATCTTCCCAACGCACCGGATTTTCAGGATTGTCCGCCTCAAAGGTGTCGATCACCCCCGTCACATATTCGGTGAATTCGGGTTTGAGTTGCATGGTCCAAAATTCTAGGGCATCCTCTTGGGGGGCCTGAGCACCACAACTCGTCAACCAACTCAAACACAGCCCAATCAAGGCAAAGCAGAGAATCCGAACCGGCGAGGAGCGTTGAAGCATAGGGAGTCAAAAGAAAACAGATTTTCGAGATTCCACTATACCCTACCCGCTTCTGGCTTCACCTTAATTCTCTTCGCTGCTGAAAATTCTTTCCAGTCTGAACATCCTGGGTTAAATTTGGGTAGCATCTAAACTAAGTATTAACCTCAGGACTCACCCTCCTCTGCCAATCCCCCTGGATAAAAAACCCCCATGTTTGATTCCGTCAAGAACTTATTTGCCAAAAAAGGGCAAGGTATTGGTCTAGAAATTGCCGCTGAGCGAATTAATATCGTTCAACTCCGCAAGCAGGGACAAACCTACAAGTTAACCACCTTTATCACGGAAGAAGTGCCAGAGGGCATTATTGAAGAGGGGCGCATTCTCGACACTCCGGCCTTGGCGGAGTTGATTCGCGAGACCCTCGACAAAAACAATATTAAGGCGAAGAAAATTGCCACGGCTGTCCCGATGCGGGAGGCGATTATTCGGTTGATTCCGATTCCGTCGGAACTCGATGACCAGGAACTGAAAGACATGGTGCTCAACCATGAAGCCGGGTTGTATCTGCCCTATCCCCGCGAAGAGGTGGATTTGGATTATCAAAAACTGGGCTTTTTCGAGGATGAAGATGGGATCGAAAAGGTGCAGGTGTTGTTGGTGGCGACGCGGCGCGAGGTGACGGATATGTATCTGGAGACCTTTGAGCAGGCGGAACTGGAGATTGATGTTTTGGAAATCAACAGTTTTGCGCTGATCCGCACGATTCGGGAGCAGTTGCGGGCGTTTGGCCCCCAAGAGGCGGTGGTCTTGGTGGATATTGAGTTTGAGAGTACGGAGATCGCGATTATTGTGGACGGTGTGCCGCAGTTTTCGCGGACGGTTCCGATTGGGACGTTTCAGTTGCAAAATGCCCTGTCGCGGGCGATGAATTTGCCGACGAAGCGGGATACGGAGATGCTCCAGGGCATGACGATTCCGAATACGCCGGTGGATGGGTTGCGGACGGGGGCGACGGGGATTAATCCGGGGATGGCGGCGTTGTTGCGGGTGTTGGGGGAGTTGACCGATGAGTTGCGGCGATCGATTGATTTTTATTTGAATCAGAGTATGGATTATGAGGTGGCGCAGTTGTTGTTAGCGGGCCCGGGTGGGGGCATTGGTCAGTTGGATGAGTTTTTTACGAATCGGCTCAGTTTGCCGACGGAACAAATTGATCCGGTGGCTGCGTTATCGTTGGAGACGGATGAAGAGTTTTCCGATGCGATGCGGCCGGGGCTGGGCGTTGCGTTGGGCTTAGGGTTACGGGAGGTTTGAGATGTACAGTTTAGACGTTAATTTTCTCGACGATCGCGTTATCGTTTCTGGGGCCAGTGCCGCCGCCCAAGCGAAGAAACCGGCTCACAAATACTCGGCGCAGGAGTTGATGCCGATTTTCATTGGCGGCGGTGTGGCGGTGTTGTTGCTGGCGGCGGCGGGGGGCGGCTATGGCTTCCTCTATTGGCAAACCCAACAGGCCAATAATGAATTGAATGTGATCAACAGTCAGATCCAAGCCCTCCAAGCCCAAAACCAACGGATTCAAGAGCTTGAGTCTGATATTAATGTTGCCCAGCAGCAAACTAACGGCTTGGCGCAGGTGTTTGCGCGGATTCTGCCCTGGTCGGCGGTGATTGAGGATCTGCGGGCCCGGATTCCGAGTGGGCTGCAAATCCGTTCGTTTAGCGTCCTTGACTCTGCCGAGGGGGGCGCTCCGCCGCCTACTCAATCGGCTACGCCGGTGGCGGATGCGGCCGCTGCCGATCTGGCTGATCCGGCGGCGGCGATCGCGCCTGCTTTACCGATGCCAATGGTGGCCCTGGAAGGCTATGCTGATTCCTACGAGGCGGTGAATGTTTTTAGTATCAGTTTGCAGCGATCGGCGTTTTTTGATGGGCCGACGGTGCAGATCATGAGTGCGCAGCTTGTGGCAGACCCGAACTCGGTGGATGTGGCGGCGGAAGGTGAGGGTGGAGGCGGGGGCGTAACGATTGAGTTGCCGCAGGTGGTGCAGTATCGGATTCAGGGCCAACTGCGCGACCTGACGACGCTATCGAGCACTGAATTAATCGCACAACTCAAAAACAAGAAAAATCTAGGTTCGGTGGTGCGTTTAGAAGCATTGCAAGAGAAGGGAATTATTCAGCCATGACCTTTGTTGATGATTTGATGGACGAACAGGATCAGGGGGAACAGTCTCCCTATCCGTCGGCGTTTGGTGTTGAGTTTACCCCGACGGTGGGCGGCGGCCTGTTGGGATTTTTGGGGCTGGCGGGGGCGGCGGCGATTGGGTATCTGCTAATTTTTCCGGCCTGGACGGGTTTGCAGGAGTTGCGGGCCAGTGTGGATACGAAGCGCACGGAAAAGTTGGCGCTGGAGCAGGCCCAAGCCCGGATTATCGAATTAACAGCGGAACTCCAGGTGGCGCGATCGAATCAGCGGGAGGTGCTGAGTCTGTTTGCGGGGGAGGAGGCGACGGAAACGTTGCTGTACACCGTGAGTCAGCAGGTGGAGAAAAGCCGGGGTCGATTATTGGAGTTTTCACCCCCCGAAGGCCCGCCCATGCCGGTCACGGATGGGTCGTGGGGGCCGGCGGTGGATAGTCTGCTGAAGTCGCAGAATATTAGCATTAGTTTTGAGGCGGGTTTTAGTGAGACGATGACGATTTTGCGGGATATTGAGCGGCTGCAAACGTTGGTGGCGGTGGATAATATTTCGTCGGAGGTGACGACTCAGGAGGAGCGGCTATTGAGTGGGGGGAATATCACGACGACGGGGGAGGCACTGTTAACGACGCGAATGGATTTGGAGGTGCTCTATCCCGTCAGTGAGGAGGAGTTGGCGACATTATTAACACCACCGGTAGACCCGAACGCACCGGTAGACCCGAACGCGCCGCCGGTCGATCCCAATGCGCCGCCGGTCGATCCGAACGCGCCGCCGCCATAGGGGGAGAACTGGTATAGAGTTGGGTGGAGTGTGGAATGGTGTGGCTGTGGGATTGGATTGATTTTGGTTACGTTGTTGTTTCTGTCTGTTGATCTTGAGGAGTTTTAAAGTTGTGAGAGCTTATCAAACGTCACTGAATGTGTTGGGGGCGATCGCACTAACGGCGATCGTGTCTCAACCTGCGATCGCAGCGGAGGTGCAGATTGTCGATGTGCGCTTACAGCGGGGCGAGTCGGAGTTTCAACTCGTGTTACGGACGACGACGGGGCGCGATCGCCCCCAGATCCTGACGGTCAACCAAGGCAATCAGTTAATCGCGGAACTCCTCAATACTGAGATCAATATCAACGGCAACCGGGCCGGCTTCCGCACCGAAAACCCGATCCCCGGTATTGCGTCGGTGGAACTCGTCCCCAGCGGGACGGATACGGTGCGGGTGATTGTGACGGGAACGGACGACACGCCTATCGGCCAAGTGCTCCAACGCCAAGCGGATCAGGTGGTGCTGGGGTTCACGACGGCGAGCAATGCCACATCCCGCGCTGCGGCCCAACGCCCCGCCACTGTGCCAACGCTGCCGCGCCCCACGACGACGCAACAACCGGATGATGAGGATGCGGTGGATATCCGGGTGTTGCCCCCCCCGACTCCTACGGCCCCGAACCCCACAACGACGGCGGCCCCGGTGGCGGCTCCAGCTTCTCCGGAACAGTCGCCGCTGTTTGAAATTGACCCCAATCTTTTCGCCCAAAGCACGCCGCGCTCGGATGTTTTGGTTCCCAATCCTGAAATCACGATCGACGGTGGCCGCCCGGCGTTGCCTGCTTCTCCGGCTCAACCGGTGGCCCCGGCTCCGCCCTTTTTACCGCGTGCGGTTGCGCCTCCGGTGGGGGATATTGCCGTAGCCAGTATGAGCGTCCAACCCAACTATGTAGATCTCGGTACAACGCAACCGATTTCCCTACGGATGGAAGAGGCGCAGGCGGATACAGTTTTAAGTTTGTTGGCGCGATCGGCGGGGTTAAACTTAATTTTCACTAACGCATCTGGTGATGGTGCAAATGCAGCTAGCAGTGTTGCAAGTAATACGGTTTCACTAGATCTTGAAGGTGAATCTATCCAAAATGCATTTAACTATGTTTTGCAGGTTGCAGGACTCGAAGCTCAACGACGTGGTCAAACCATCTTTGTTGGATCACGTTTACCTGAAGGTGCAAAAGACTATATCAGCCGAACTTATCGCCTAAACCAAGCAACTGCTGAAGCTGTCGCAAACTACCTTGCTACTCAAGGTGCTGAAGTACAGCTTGTGACACAAACACGGCGCGAAATCCGAGATCCTGAAACAGGACGTTTACTTGAAGTGGTTTTCGACTCTCCTGCTATTTCAAGCATCAGACCAACACTAGATAATACGGCTAGTCTTCCACTGCGAAGAGTAGCTGTATCATCGGATGAACGGATGAACACGATCACGGTTAGTGGATCAGCAGAGAAAGTTGCATTAGCAAGTCAAATCGTTCAGCAACTAGATGCTCGGCTGCGTCAAGTTGTCGTTAATGTCAAGATTATTGATGTTAACCTACAGAATATTGGCCGATTTGGAACAAGCTTTTCCTTTGGTATTGAAGATGCCGGCATTATTAATCAAAATGGGATTGGCATTATCAATTTTGGAACCGACGATTTCAATGTAATTCCTGGACTTGAAGGATCAGGTGAAATATCGCCTGCGATTACAGATATTACCAGCGACACCGTTGGCTCAACCACAATCGGAACAGTTGGCTCTCGAAGCTTTAGAGTGGTGAATGAGTTCTTGGCACAGTTACAAGCCTCAATCCAAAACAACAACGCTAAAATTTTAACTGACCCAACTCTTGTCATTCAAGAAGGGCAAACAGCAGAAGTAACACTGACACAAGAAGTAGTTACTGATGTCAATGTTGAGCGTGATGTTAGCGATGGTTTGGTTACTGTCACAACCACTACAGAAAAAGGAGAAGTTGGCTTAAAGCTTGCGGTTAATGTTAGTCGTATTGATGATAATGGCTTTATTTCACTATCTCTAGCTCCAGAAGTGACCTCCATTGGAAATACTCAAAACATTAATACGGGTGATGGGACAAATCAGATTGCCCTGCTCAATACTCGCCAACTGGGTTCTGGTCTAATTCGGATGCGGGATGGTCAAACGCTGATCTTATCCGGGATTATTCAAGACCAAGACCGGGTCAATGCTCAAAAAGTCCCGATTTTGGGAGATTTACCAATTATCGGATCATTGTTCCGCAGCACCAGCCGCACCAATGAACGGCGCGAGGTGATTGTGTTAGTTACGCCAAATATTATGGATGATTCAATGCAAGCGGTTCCCCAAGGGTATAGCTACCAGCCGAGCCGAGATGTGCAGCAAATGTTACAACCCGGCGTAGATGCGGATCGGAACCGTTTAGACGATCGCCCCCAAACCAACTAACCCCACAGGCATCAAAAAATTGGGCGCAAACATTGCGCCCCTACCCCGAATCCGTAGGGGCGCAACGCTTGCGCCCCTAATACCTAGGGAATCACCGTCACCGTTGTGCCGATTTCCACCTGCTCGAACATCGCCACCACATCATGGTTGAACATCCGCACACAGCCATTCGAGGCCGCCTTACCGATAGAATTGATCGTCGGCGTACCGTGGAACCCGATAATTCCGTTCGACATTTCCGCAAACCCAATCCACCGTAACCCCAGCGCCGAATTGGGCCCCGGTGGCATCACCTGGCCCGTCCAGGGATTTTGCCACACCGGATTTTCCACCCGTTGAAACACCTCAAACGTCCCCGTCGGCGTGGGAGTCGCAGACGTACCGATCGCCACCGGATAGCTCGCGATCGTCTCATCGCCCCGCAACACATAGACCCGCCGCTCACCGAGACGCAACTCTAGGCGCGTCACGGCATTTTCCGGGAGATAGCGATCCGCCTGGCCCAGGGGGGGGATTTCCGCAAGCGTCGAAACCGTATCGAGGCGGAAATTCGGTTCCGCTTGGGCCAGGGGAGAGGCGATCGCTCCCAATGCCGCCACCATAATCACTAAACCCAACGATTGAATCCGCATTGAATCAAAATCCTCTACAACGCCACACCCTTTATTTTAATGAGGATCAGGGGAATCTGAGGTCAGTAATGTGACGGGTTCTGAGGTGGTTCGATATTCGAGTTCAGCCGCTTTTGGGTTGAGATAGAGATTTTCTAACACCACCCCCGCCCCCGCGATCCAGGGTGGCACAATCAGCGCCCCGACAATGCCGAGCACCTGCGTCCCCCCCAACACCGCCAACAGTTGAAAAATCGGCAACACCCGCACCGAATTCCCCACCAAAAGCGGATCGAGCACATAGGTTTCCACATTTTGCACGATTAAAAACAGCAGCAAGACCCAGAGAAAGAGCCAACCCCCTTGAGCGATCGCCACCAGCAACGCCGGAATCGCCCCCAACACCGGGCCAAAAAACGGGATTAAATTCGTAAATCCGGCAATCACCCCCAGACCCAAGGACACTTCCGCCAAGCCCATCAACCGCAACGCCACACTAATCGCCACCCCCAAGATCGACGAAACCAGTATCCGCCCTTGGATATAGCTGCCCATCCGGTGACTGACCGGGGAGAATTGGGCGGCGATGCGGTGATCCCACGGAGCGGGGAAGAGAGAAACAAAACCATCAATCAACTTTTGGGAACCAGCCAGAAGATAGCCCGACAGGAGCAACGCCAAAATGAGGCTTAACGTGCCGCCGATGAAACCCCGCGTCAGGCTGTAGGAGCGGATCAGCAGTTCTTGGGAGGTGCGGAACCCCCAAGAGGTGACGGCTTGGATGTCAAACAGTTGATTGATTTGCTCCACCACCATCGGATCACTGAGGCCGAGGGTGAGGGCGCGATCGCGCACGAGGGCTTCTAAGACATCGAGGTAGTTCGGCAGTTTGCGCACCAAGCGTTCAATTTGTTCGGCCACCGTCGGGCCAATGATTAACCCCGCCAACACCAAGCCGCCAATGAGGGCCAAGTAGGTCAAGATCACCGCTAACCAGCGGGGCATCTTGAGCCGTTCAGCGCGGGCAATGGCCGGGGCTAGGGTCGAAGCAATGACGATCGCAATCATCATCACCACCACCAACCAACGCAACTGCCACAACAGCACCAGCAGTAACCCTGCTGTAATGGTGGTCAGCAGGGTTGAAGGCGAAATTGTAATTTGACGTTCAGACATAGGGAAGAGAGTCGGAGAGGAACATTCAGGATTGGGGTAGACCCCTCACCCAACCCTCTCCCGCAGGAGAGGGCTTTTCGCTCCCTTCGCCCCGTGGGAGAAGGGCCGGGGATGAGGGCGTTGTCTCCCTTCGCCCCGTGGGAGAAGGGCCGGGGATGAGGGCGTTGTCTCCCTTCTCCTGGGGGAGAAGGGCCGGGGATGAGGGCGTTGTCTCCCTTCGCCCCGTGGGAGAAGGGCCGGGGATGAGGGCAAATTAACTCTCTGGATTCAGACTCGACAAACGCCGCAGATTGAGGACATCGCTCATCTGGCGGATGCGGTTGAAACTGTGATCCAGTTGGGGGCGATCGCAAATTTCTAAGCCCAAATTAATCAACGCCGGTTTAGAAGCTTGGGTCACCACTTCCGCCTGACAAACGTTGATATTGTGGTCACTCAACTTCGCCAAAATATCCCGCATAATCCCCACCCGATCCAAGACTTCCACTTGGATATTGACGCGGTAGGTGGGGCGGCGACTCTGCACCGCAAAAGTATTCCAACTAACGGGAATGATGCGATCGCCCTCCACCCCCTCCACATTCGGGCAACCTTGGCGATGGATCGAAATCCCCCGCGTCCGCGTCACCACCCCAATAATTGACTCCCCCGGAATCGGATGGCAGCAGCCCGCGATGTGATGGAGCAACCCTTCCACGCCTGCGATCGGCTCTAGCCGTTTCCCTTCCCCAGGTGCGATCGGCGGCCGAGATGACGAAATTTCCACCGTGGTAATCGTCGCCGCTTCCGCTTCGATCGGTTGTTGGGCCTTCACCGCGTCGCGAATCCGGTTCACCACCAGATTCAGCGTCACCTCGCCATAGCCCAAGGCCGCTAACAGATCCTCGACCCCTTGATAGTTACAGCGTTCGGCCACCGCCTGCATCGGTTCCGACTTCAACAGCGCATCAAGACTGCTCTTGCCCATTTCCTTTTCGAGCAAGTCCCGACCCCGGAGAATATTTTCATCCCGGTGCGATCGCTTATACCATTGGCGAATCCGATTCCGCGCACTGGGAGTCACAACGAAATTCAGCCAATCCAAACTGGGCCGACTATTTTTCGACGTAATAATCTCGACAATATCGCCATTCTGCAACGGCGTATCCAGCACCGACCAGCGGCTATTCACCCGCGCCCCCTTCATGTGGTTGCCCACCTCCGTATGAATCCGATAGGCAAAATCCACCGCCGTCGCCCCCCGCGCCAAGGACACCACATCCCCCTGAGGCGTGAACACATAGACATCATCCTCAAACAAATTCGACTTCAGATTCTCAACATATTCCTGCGCATCATTGAGATCGTTCTGCCATTCGAGCAACTGCCGCAACCAGGTGAATTTTTCATCATCGGACGACAACTGCGCCGTACTGCCGCCAGATTCCTTATATTTCCAATGGGCCGCGATCCCATATTCCGCAATATGGTGCATTTCGAGCGTCCGAATTTGCACCTCCAACGGTCGCCCCGTCGCCCCCACCACCGAAGTATGGAGCGATTGGTAGCGGTTGGGCTTCGGCAAGCCAATGTAGTCTTTAAACCGGCCCGGAATCGGACGATACAGATCATGCACCACCGAGAGCGCCCGATAACACCCGTCTTTCGTTTCAGTAATAATCCGGACAGCGGCAATGTCATAAATTTCGGTGAACGCTTTATGCTGCCGCTCCATCTTTTTATAGATGCCGTAGAGGTGTTTCGGTCTACCCTGAAGCTCCACGATCGCAATCCCTAACTCGGTTAAGCGTTGGCGCACCCCTTCCACAACATTTTCGATCCGTGCTTCACGATCGATCCGCCGTTCCGCCACCAGATCCTGAATATTCCGGTAGGCATCGGGTTCGAGATATTTAAAACAGAGATCTTCGAGTTCCCATTTCAGCCGCCCAATCCCCAAGCGGTTGGCGAGGGGGGCGAAGATGTCGCGGGTTTCTTGGGCGATGCGCTGCTGTTTTTCGGGTTTGAGATGTTCGAGGGTGCGCATATTGTGGAGACGATCCGCCAGCTTGACGATGATCACGCGAATATCCTTCGCCATCGCCAGAAACATGCGCCGAAAGTTCTCGGCTTGGCGTTCGGTTTTGCTCGAAAAGTTGAAACTCGAAAGCTTCGTCACGCCTTCGACCAGTTGCCGCACTTCGGCCCCAAATTGCTCTTCAATGATGTCAGGGGTCACGTCGGTATCTTCCACCACATCATGCAAAAAGCCAGCGGCAATCATCGCACTGTCACCACCGAGATCCCGCAGCAAACCGGCGACTGCTACCGGGTGGGCAATATACGGTTCGCCAGATTTGCGGTATTGTCCCTCGTGGAGGGCGTAGGCGAAGTTAAAGGCGTGACAGATTAGCGCGGTGTCATCACTGGCTTGATGGCCATAGGACAGTAAACAAGTACTCAGCCAATCGGGTAGAGTAATATCGGTGGGTAGCTGTCCTGATGATGGCAGTGTGGCTGAATCTCTGGGATGGGCAAGGAGGGGGGGATTCATAACACGATACACTCGGTAATGGTGAATAGTGCCGGTTGGTTCGATTGGGGTCGATCCAGTCGGTGGGGTTGACGAGGGTAGATGCGGCAAGACGATGCAGCCGATGCGGTGAAAAATAATAACGACGAGACAGGCAATCGGAATGGATGGTTGCTGTCAGGATGGGGGGCGGTACGGGAGATGCCGCCTCATCTTGCGTTACAAAATGTCATGGTCTTTAAGGTACTTCCATTATGCCGTCTCCTCTTAATTGTGAACAATATGCAGCGATCGCAAAACCCTTACTAGATTTAAGAAAGTTTTTAACTCTGCCGGAGCAAAGTGTCTCGATGGCACAAACACGCTTCGTGGTGATCAAACAAGTATACCAGACTACAATTTTGTGCCTCGATCTGGAACGCCTCGACCCTCAATCGCGGTCGATTGTGACGGAACTGCACCGCCTGATCCGGTTATTAGAGACCCAATTGATGTTTTTAAAGTCGGCCCGCACGGAGGCAGCGATCGCCCTCCGTCAACAGCAAACATTAGAACATTTGAATCATTTTATTCAACTCCTGGAACAGTTTGACCCGGCTCGATCCTGAGGGGCAAATTCCCTCAAAATCGCCCCCAGATTAAGGTAAAGTGAAGAACGTATCGACAAATCATTACATTTACTTTTTATTTAGCAATGCCAGAAGCTGTTGGTGTCATTGAAACCCTGGGCTTTCCTGCCATTTTGGCCGCAGCCGATGCCATGGTCAAAGCAGCCAGAGTCACCGTGGTCTGGTGTGATAAAGCCGAAAGTGGTCGATTTGTCGTCGCCATTCGCGGCCCAGTTTCTGAAGTCAAAACCGCTCATCCTGCTGGCATTGCAGCAGCGGAGAATGTCTACGGCGGTGAGGTACTGACCCATTACATCGTGCCGAACCCGCCGGAAAACGTCGTGTCGATTTTACCCATTGACTATTCTGAAGCAGTCGAACCATTCCGATGAGACAATGGAGCGGCGGTACAGCATTGTGGCCTTGCACTGTTCAGCGTTTTAACCATTTTCAGTTATCCATAAATCACAGGAGTCAAGAATGCCAGAGGCAGTTGGATCATTAGAAACAAAGGGGTTTCCAGGGGTATTGGCCGCAGCAGATGCCATGGTGAAAGCCGGACGAGTAACCCTCGTGGGCTATATCCGGGTGGGAAGTGCTCGGTTTACCGTTAATATTCGGGGCGATGTTTCGGAAGTGAAGGCCGCCATGGATGCCGGGATCGCAGCGGTGGAAAATGCCTACGGTGGGGTGTTGGAATCCTGGGTGATTATTCCCCGTCCCCACGAGAATGTGGTGTCGGTGTTGCCGATTGATTTTAATGAGTCCGTCGAATCGTTCCGGGCGGCGGTGAATACGCCCCGCGTCTTTAGTACGGGCAGCAATCGTTAAGGTTGGCACGATTTTTTCAACAGTAACCCCAAAGAGGAGCGATCGCCGGGCGATCGC
>NZ_JAQMTY010000001.1 GCF_028330765.1 Spirulina subsalsa CS-330
CAAATTGCTGCCCGCGTTAAACGGTCTGGGGCTCAGTGGTCTCGCCACAATGTGCCTAAGGTTCTTCTACACCGTTGTGCTTATCTCAATGGTGAACTCTATTAATCTCTATGTACTATCTGCATAACTGGGATGCACCCGCTTTGATGTAGATCGCAATGGCAATTTCTAAATTAATCGCCCGTTGACCTTGGGGAAATTGCAGCATCAAATTGGCAAAATTGAACAAATCAATGATGTTATCGCGAGTGGCAAAGGCGGGAATGAGGGCGATCAGATCCTCATTCAGCTTGGCTTGCTGGCGTTCAAGGAAGGGATAAACAACCGAGGGATTGCCACCGCTCTCATCGGTCAAGCGCAGGGCTTCTTGTAAAAATGCTTCGTACTGTTCCATCGCCACACCACCAGCAAAGACATCCCCCCCATTTTACCCCCACAGCCCGAAACCGGGTTTCTTCCCGTAGAGGCAATCGTCAATGGGTCTAAAATCAGCAATACTAGATCCAGTCAGCATCAAAAGGAGTAGAGTCGCCATGACCGAATTACTCGAAAGTGCGATCGCCCGATTACAAACCTTGTCCGAAAGTGAGCAAAATGCGATCGCTGCCATCATCCTAGAAGAAATTGAGGATGAGCGCCGTTGGGATGAAACCTTCTCACGTTCTCCAGATCTTCTGGCTCAACTCGCCGCTTCAGCAATGGCTGAATATCATGGGGGCAAAACCCACCCACTTAACCCAGAAACGCTGTGAAATCGCGCACCACTGCCCAATTTCGTAAACTATTGAGTGACTTGCCTAAGCAGGTTCAACAACAGGCCCGCGCTGCCTATCGCCAGTTTCAGGATGACCCAAGCTATCCAAGCCTACGGTTCAAAAAAGTACATCCAGAATTGCCCATTTATTCTGCTCGTATTAACAAAAACTACCGAGCAGTTGGCCAAGTAGATGGAGATACAGTGATCTGGTTTTGGATCGGTTCGCATACAGACTACGACAAGTTGTTAGGGTAGATTGTGCGGCTGACCAATCAAACCAATGAGGATCTTCAGTTAAGACATCCAGAATCACATGACTATCCACGAGGAAATCCGTCATTCCTCACCCCGCGTTAAGCTCAAAATCTCATCGGTACTCAGATCCCCCGTCGCCTTTCCTCGCAGACTAGCAATTAAATTTGCGCATTGAGGCGAATTATTTTGATACCGCCAAGCCAAAAAATCTAAAAATATTTTCGCCTCATCCAACGCAGGCTGGGGCAGATTACGCAAAATCGCTAAAATTTCAGTTTCCGTAGTGAGCATCGTAAATTTTTCAGAATACTATCCCCAATTTTACCCCATTCCCAAAATCGAGAAACCGGGTTGCGCTTATCCCTCATTTTCCCCCAACCCCTCCCAAAAACCCGGTTTCTGACCTCAAGCCCGAAACCGAGTTTCTTGCACCAACCCCTTGCCCCCCGAACCCTCTCCCCAACAAGTACAATCAAAACAACCCCAAAGCTGAGGTAGATCATGAGTCCTCTCCTAGAAAAAGTCTTAGCAGAAATTACCCAACTCAATCAGCAAGAACAGCGACAACTCATCTCCTACCTCGTGTGCCTAGAGAGGCAAGATTGGTGGTTCTCGCCAGATAAAATGTCCGACCAAAAAGCAATACCTGATCACAGGGGCGGCATAGTTTATGAAGGAGAAATCGAAACATCACTAAGTTTTTGTTGTCTGCTGCGGGACATTCAGTGGACATTAAACAGATGCTTGGGTCGGGGAATCTGGACGGGGTTTCAAGACAGAGATGACTTGAGACTAGACAAACCCAATGAAGCAAGAATCCCCCGTTATAATCTTTGATTTAACGGTGGGAGTGTCAACAAGCCATGACCTCATTTAATGCTCAAACGCCTTGCTGCTTAATCTTTTCTTTACAGACACCATTCTGCGGTTTCAGGACTGCGATCGCCCCTAATGTGCTGGGGGATTGAGGGGGTTATGGCGCGATCGCATCGGGCGGTAAGTGAATTTCCGGGTCTTGGGCGACCCAGCCGATGGGGGAGGCTTGGCGCACTTCAAAATGAAGATGGGGCGGGGGAATATCCGGCTGGCCGCTGGTGCCGACGCGGGCGATCGCTTCTCCGGCTTGCACCCATTGCCCCACCTCCACCAACGTATCTTGCAGATGGGCGTAGCGGGTCTGCCGTTCTGTGCCATGTTGCAGAATCACTAAAGTACCATAGGCATTTTGTGAACCCACAAACACCACCACCCCCGGCGAGGCAGCGAGTACCGTTGTTCCCGGTTCTGCGAGTAAATCCATGCCGCTGTGAAAGGTTTGCTCTGTGGCGTTGGGCGTTGCATCATACCACCCGTAGGCTAGGCCGATGGTGGCGGGTTGGGGGAGGGGATAAAGGCTCAAACCAATGTAGGTATCGCGGCGGCCCGAATCGCTGTCGTTCTGAGGATTACCGGGGATAAATGCGAGGCTCGCCGGGGCTTGGCAGCCGTTGAGTTCAAACAGGATATCCGCCCGGACTCCGTAGGCTTGGGCGAGATCTTGCCAGGTTGCACCGGTGGGAACCTGAACCGCGATGCCATTGAAGGGCGGAATTTTAACAATGCGGCCGGGGGCGATCGCATTACCCGTTAGATCGGGGTTAAAGGTGCGCAGGGTTTGGGGCGTGAGGCGATAGCGTTGGGCGAGGCTGCTCACGGTGTCGCCGGATTGGGCGGTGTGGGTTTGAAATCGATTGAGCGCCGGGGGTAAACAGAGCGGGGACGATTGCGCCAGGGTGGCGGGGGCGATCGCGCTCAACCCGATCACGGTGGTGGCTAAAAGACGAAGCATCATGGTGTGTTGTTAAAGAGTGTGGTGAGTAAACTCGCCAGATAAAACCGACTGTAACCGATCAGATACAGACCATTAATCGCCACCAAAATCCCCCGACTCCATCCTGTTTTCAGCACCGTCCAGGCGAGGGGCGACAATCCCAACACGAGGAGCAATTCTACCCCTGCCACGATGCGGCCATGGTGGCGGGGGTCCCAGTAGGAGAGGGGGCTGATAAAACGGTAATTGCTGAGGGGGAAAAAATGACGGTGGGCATCGTCGTGGTGAACGGGAAGATCGAGCAGCGAATGGCCGATCATACTCGCAAAGAAAAAGCATCCCCAGCGCCATTGACCCCAGAGGCAGAGGAGGAGGCCAAGGATCGCCAGGGGGAACGAATGCCCTAGGGTAATGGCGGTTTGCCAGCCCACGGATTCGTAATAGGTTTCTGACCAAATTTGCGCTTCGGGCAGGCGGTAGATGAGTTTAGCGATGGCGTAAAAGAGGAAGATGGGGAGATCGGGCGCGATCGCACCCCAGGTAATCGCCGTCACCGCATCCGGCGCAAGGCCATAGCCCAACGCCACCACATTCAAAACATAATGACTCGGTGTGTTCATCCTGATCCTGCCTCGATGCGCGATCGGATCATGCCAACAACAATCAGGGGTTATTTATTGATTGGCTTTGGTGTCTTGGACGGCCGCCCAAAATAGCACAATCGTGACCGGCACACTCAACGCTAGAATCGCCGCCGTGACGGGTGTACCGTAGGTGGGATTACCATAGCCTAATTCAAACACTGAACCCACGGCTGCGATCGCACTCACGCAGCACAACGCTAAATAAATTCCGCTCTTAACGGTCATGCCCATCAGCTTTTCCGACTCCTTTTTGACATCAACAATTGAACAGCAACAGTGAATCCGATGGTGGCGCGGCTTATTTCACCGCTTGCACCGCATTCACTGAAAAATTATTTTTCTTCAGTTCTTCGGCCAACAGTAAGCCATTTTCCACCCGATCCACAAACAGCACCCCATTGAGGTGATCCATTTCGTGCTGAATGACACGGGCTAAGAGACCTTTGGCTTTTATCCGTTGGGGGCGGCCTTGTTCATCTTTAAACGACACCTCAACGGTTTGAGGGCGGGTCACGGGCAAATAGACCCCCGGAATACTTAAACAGCCTTCTTCGGCATCACAGACCCCATGACTGACGGCGATGATCTTAGGATTAATCAAAACCAAGGGCAGATTTGCCGGATTGCTGGGGTCGCAGTCAATCACAATCAATTGTTTATGAACCCCCACTTGGGGCGCGGCCAAGCCAATCCCATCGGCACTGTACATGGTTTGGAGCATTTCACGGGCTAATTGACGAATGGCATCGTCTACCTTCGCAATCCGTTTAGCCGGTTGGCGGAGCACCCGCTCGCCCAAATAATGCATATCGAGGGGCGGTTTGGACAGTTTTTGTTTTTCAACAACGATCGAGGCAGCCATACGCGCTTGAAATAGTAAAGATATCTATACGGAAATTCGCTTTAATCTTAACAGTTCTCGGTGGAGGACTTCCGCCTTGCCCCGAAATCTGAAAATCAGGCGCAAAGCGATCGTGGCATAGTGGGGACATTGTGAACCGGTTAACCCCTTTTGTGTGGTGCTATGAGTATCGAATCCCCCTTTGATTCTGACGCGGAACTCCCCCGTGAACCGGCGGTTCCTCTCACCTTGAAAACCCAACTCAGCTATGGCGTGGGGGAGGTGAGCAGTGAGATCACCGGGAGTATTTTGGTCTTTTTTTGGCTCTATTTTCTGACGAATGTGGTGGGGTTGCCACCGGCTCAGGCGGGGTCTGTTTTAATTATTGCGCGGGTGTGGGATGCGGTGCTTGATCCCTTGGTGGGGTGGTTGAGTGACCAGACGCGATCGCGCTTCGGGCGGCGGTATCCTTGGATGCTCGGCGGGGCGATTCCCCTGGGGGTCAGTTTCGCGTTTTTGCTCTGGGCGATGCCGTCGGCTCCCTTGCAATGGCGTTGGCTCTATGCGACGGCGATGGCGTTGGTGTTTTACACGGCGTTTACGGTGGTGATTGTGCCCTATTCCACCCTCGGGGCAGAGTTAACCCATCAATATGAAGAACGCACCCGCCTCGTCAGTGTGAAGGCCTCGTTTACGATTGGCAGCAGTATTGCGGCGTTGATCTTGGCGCAAGTCATTTTTGGGGTGATCGAGGATGAGGTGCTGAAGTATCAGGTGTTGGGGGGAATTTGTGGCGCGATCGCCTCCCTCAGTATGGTGATCTGCGTCTGGGGAACCCGCGATCGCTTCGCCGCCATGCAAGCCTTCCGCCATCGCCCCGTCAAACCGCCCCAACTGCCGATCCGCCAACAAATTCACATGGCCGTTAGCAATCGTCCCTTTCTCTTCGTCGTTGGGATTTATCTCTGTTCATGGCTGGGTTTGCAGGTCACGGCGGCGATTTTGCCCTACTTCGTTGTGGAATGGATGGGATTAACAGAGCAAGCCTTCACCCAAATGGCCTTGACCGTGCAGGGAACCGCGTTTTTGATGATGATTTTTTGGCGGCGGTTGAGTTTGCGACTCAGTAAACGGGCGATCTATCTGTGGGGTGTTCCCTTAACCTTTGTGGCGCAGTTGGGTTTGTTTACGCTCCAACCGGGTCAAACGGGCTTGATGTATGGGTTTGGCATTTTGGCCGGAATGGGGTTATCGGTGGCGTATTTGATTCCTTGGTCAATGTTGCCCGATGCGGTGGATTTTGATGAACTGCGCACAGGGCAACGGCGGGAGGGGATTTTTTATGGGTTGATGGTGCAGATGAAGAAGTTAGCGATCGCCGTCACGATTTTCTTTATCAGTCGCCTCCTCGATTCCTCCGGCTTCGTCACCGACAACCTCAGCGACCCCGAACAACCCGCCTCCGCCCTCTGGATGATTCGCCTCTTAATCGGGCCGATTCCGGTGATTAGCCTCGTGGTGGGGATGATCCTCGCCGCCGCCTATCCCCTCTCCCAAGCCGTTCACGGTGACATCATGCTCAAACTCGCCACCCAACGCCGCCAACCCGAAACCCCACCGGAACCCTAATGCTCTTTTGTCGAGAGTTTCGCCAAAACTGAGGAATGATTCCGCCATTGTGCGGAAGGGGGCGCGATCGCGCAACTTTTGCCCCAGAGAAATCGTCCCAAAGAAATCAAGAGCACCTTAACTTCTGGGCAAGATGCTCCTGCGTCACTCAATCGTGTGGTGTTATTTAAACCAGTGGATCTTGGTCTTGCCGTGTTGCGACCAAATATCCACTGGTTTAATTCTATTCCTCACACCGTCTTTACTGTAGGCCAATGGCTTTGGATTCTGGATCATCAGGGTGACAGTCTGTAAATCGGCATTCCCACGGATTTCCCCCCAGGGTCAAGGCGGACAGCAACATCGTGGCTCAGGTTTGACAAAATCTCAAAAATTCAGTACATTAGATAACTGCGTTTCCAATGCGTGCGGAACTGGCGGAATTGGTAGACGCGCTAGATTCAGGTTCTAGTGGGAGCAATCTTGTGCGAGTTCAAGTCTCGCGTTCCGCATAAACCCTAAACCCTTACAAAACAAACAGTCTTAGGATTTTCCTGAGGCTGTTTTTTAGTGCCATCTACCAAAAATCTACTGAACCTATTGTACCCATTGGTGAAACGGTAGACACTACCAGCAAGTACAGGGATACCCCGTCAGACTCTGTTTTTATCCTCAAAACTGTACAAATCCTGTACATAATGAGAATGTACACACTCTCGCTCATGTACAGGATTTACCTAGAATCCTTGCTGTGTAAGGGATGGGCGATACTGGATTTGAACCAGTGACCCCTTCCGTGTGAAGGAAGTGCGCTACCCCTGTGCTAATCGCCCGTGCGGTTTATTATCATAGCGATAAAAAAGGGTTCCGTCAACAAAAAAAGTGTGATGGATCGCGACATCGCAAATAGGCAAAGTTCCGGCAGCCCTCTACAATACAAACACTCTTTCTTATCTTCGCCATACGAGACTATTCACGATGCTGCGCCGCTGGAAGCAATTTATCTTTACGGTGATGGGGATTATCTTTCGCCATCCCGTCACCGGAACCACCTTAATTCCGATTCTGCCAGACCAGCGGATTGTTTTGGTGCGCCGTCGTGATACCGGGCAATGGGGTCTACCCGGCGGCATCATCGATTGGGGGGAAACCATTCCCCAAGCCGCCAAACGCGAACTATGGGAAGAAACCGGCCTCGAACTGCTGGAGATTGAACGCTTGGTCGGGGTTTATTCTGCCCCCGATCGCGATCCGCGCCTCCATTCGTTGAGCATTTTATTAGCCGTCACCGTTACCGGATCATTACAACCCCAAGACACCTTGGAAATTTCAGAAATACGGGCCTTTGCACGGGATGAACTCCCGCAAGAAGACTTTAGCCATGATCACGGTGACCAATTAAAAGACTACCTCAGTGAAATTACCCGGATCGCGTAATCCCAAATTCGTGAGTATAATGACGGAAATTTTTTTAATTTATTGAAAAATTATGAAATCATAGGCACAGCATTAATAACAATGTCCCGCCGCTTTGGCTCACGGTTGAATCACAGTTGAATGATTACAATGCAGGCTCCGCCCATCCGCATCGGTCGAATTCGCCTTTCCCAAGGACATCTATTCTGGCGTGAAGTGGGAAAAGGCCCCACAATCATCTTCCTCCACGGTGCTTTAACTGACGGCTCCCAATGGTTACCTGTTTTGGAACAGTTGGGCAATCGTGTCCATTGTCTCGCCCCGGATTTACTGGGCTTTGGGGAATCGGATGATCCGGAATCTCCTCAATCGATCCAACTCCATGCCGACTGTCTAGCGGACTACATCAATGCGCTGCATCTTGAAGAGGTGTACCTCGTGGGCCATTCCATTGGTGCGTGGATTGCCTCCCGATATGCGATCGCCCACCCCGAACGAGTCAGCGGCATGATCCTCCTCGCCCCCGAAGGCGTGGACGTACCCGATCGCCGCAGTCGCTGGCACACGGAATTGATGCTCACTAGCTCGATTCCCGTCGTGCCCCTCGGAATGAAACTCGCAAAACCCGTCACGAAATGGTTCACGTCCCATCATCGCAAAGTGACCACCCTCCTCGCCTATCGCGAGCAACTCCTCGCCTGTCCGCCCAGTTGTCACCTCCTCTTTAACCGTCCCGAATCGGAGATCGCCGCTGAATTGATCAACGATGACCTCGAAGCCCTCAAAACCCGCATCCTCATCCTCCAAGGCGGCCAAGACCACCCCATCCAAATCCGCCAAAGTAAAACCTATGTCAAACTCGCCCCCTACGCCAAACTGCGCATGATGAAGCAAGGCGGCTGGGACTTGGTGGAAGCCTGGGCGAATAATGTCGTGCGGGAGATCGAACGCTTTACGATCGCCGCCCTGATCGCTCGATGAGTCGCGTCCTGATCATCGTCTCCCATCCCATTCCCTACGTTGTCCCTCTGTTTCAAGAAATGGTGGCGCGGGGCTGGGATTTTCAGGTGGCCTATTGTGATCGGGTCGGGCTAGAAGCCTATCAGGACGTGGATTTTGGCCAAACGATCGCCTGGGATGTGCCGCTGTTGGCGGGGTATCCGTCGGTGTTTGTGCCCAACCGATCGCACCGTCCGGGGTTGGGGCGGTTTTGGGGGTTGGTGAATCCGCGCCTGTGGCCAATGGTGGCGGAGTTTGATGTGGTGATTTGTTTTACGGGGTATGTGTACGCGAGCTTTTGGTGGGCGGCGTTGAGTGCAAAATGGCATCGCCGCCCGTTTATTTTCAGCACCGATGCGAGTAGTTTAGGGTCGCGCTTTGGGGGGGGCTGGAAAGGGTGGATGAAGCCGTTGATCCTGCCCTGGCTCTATCGGGTGGGGGATGCATTGTTTGCGGCGAGTCAGGCGGGGGTGGAACTGCTGGCGGGGTTAGGGATTGAGCGCGATCGCATTTTTTTCACGCCCTTTGTGGTGGATAACGCTGGGTGGTTGGCCCAAGCCGCAGCAGTGGATCGCGCTCAGGTGCGGGCAAGTTGGGGGATTCCAGACGATGCGCCCGTGGTCATCTTCTGCGCCAAGTTGCAACCCTGGAAACGTCCCCAGGATGTCTTAGCGGCCTTTTTAGCGGCGGACGTGCCGGAAAGTTATCTGCTGTTTGTGGGGGATGGCACGTTACGAGCGGAGTTAGCGACAACGGCGCAGGGGTGCGATCGCGTCCGCTTCCTCGGTTTTTGCAACCAAAGCCAACTCCCGGCGATCTATACCGCAGCGGATCTGCTCTGTCTAGGGTCAGACTATGAACCGTTTGGGGTGGTGGTGAATGAAGCGATGTTGTGCGGATGCGGGGTGGTGGTGAGCGATCGCGTTGGCGCACGGGAACTGGTGAATCCGGGAGTCACAGGGGAAATCTATCCCTGCGGCGATCGCACCACCCTCGCCGCCATTTTCCGCGATCTCCTCACTGACCCTGCCCGACTACACCAGATGGGACAGGCTGCCCGCGATCGCATGACCCACTGGTCACCCCGCGAAAACGTCGCCAACCAAGAACAAGCCATTCAACACGTCATGGCACAGCTAAAATCAGGCTTTAATCCGCCCTAACCCAGCGATTACAACATATTCAGAAATCATCATGGCCAGATCAGAAGCCCCTCGCCCCGTGGGCTACTGCTTATACACAAACTGCTCTTAACGATGTTCACCTTCTCTCGATCCCCCCTAGCCCCCCTTAAAAAGGGGGGAACGAAAAAAAGTCCCCCTTTTTAAGGGGGATTTAGGGGGATCAAACGCAGACGAGGCCA
>NZ_JAQMTY010000057.1 GCF_028330765.1 Spirulina subsalsa CS-330
GCGTTGTTTGGTGAATTGGGGGGTGGGGGCTTCGGTGTCGGCGGGGCGGGTTTCGGCGGGGGGAGTGGGGACGCGCATTACCTTCGGTTCGGGTAGATCAATCTGCTCCGTGGCGGCGGCCAGGTCTTGGAGACTGCCCATCAGGTAATTTTTAAACCCTTGGAGGCGGATGGCGATTTCTTCGGATGTGCCGGTGAAGGTTTTGCGCATTTCGATGTTGATGCGATCGCGCCGCTGCTCCAACTTCGCCACCTCAGCGGTTAACTGCTCCTTTTGGGTGGCTAAATGGCCCAAGGTGTCCTGCACCAACGCCATCAACAATTCCGGCACGCTCTTGTCTACATCAGCTAAACGGGCATCGCGGCGGGCTTCGAGATCGCTCACCTCCTGGGTCAAGGCGGCGATCTGGCCCCGGAGACTGTCGGCTTGGGCGGTGAGTTCGGTGACACGGGCTTCGGCGGCGGCGATCGCTTCGGGGTGATCCGCTGGGGGATCGTCGCTGTCCTCATACATCGCTTCGAGGGCCACCGATGGCGTTTCAGGGTCTTCCGGGGGGGCGGAGTCGCCCCGGTTCGACGGGTCAGATGCTGCCGTCGCGGTGGGGCGATCGCTCAAATTGGGCAGGGGTTTCGCGCCCCCAGGGGTCAATTCTGGCAGGGGTTGCAAATCACGGGAATCCTCGGAGTTTGCGGGCAAATTCGGGTCAGAAATGGGCGTTTCGTCAGCAGTCATGGTTGGGTTCAAACAAAAGGGGCAGCCGTTGCAGCACAGCACGTTAAAACATCGGTTGAGAGCACGGCTGAGGCGATCGCCGGTTCAGTCCCGTGCCAATGTCGCTCAATCCACTCTCGGTAATGGCTCTAAACAGCGTAAGAGTTGCTCCGAATTAAAGAGCATCGGCAAAAAGTGAATACTGTTCACTTCCCGAAAGTAAAACAAAATGGGCAATCCTGGCCAAAAAACCCGCCAATTTTGCCAATCGGCATAGGGAAAATTCCGAATCAACGTCCCCGAACGATACACATCCAAGGCGATCGCAGTAAACCGGAGGCGAATCGTGGCGGCTTGGATGATCAAGAACAGGCTAAACACCCCCACAATTCCCCCCGCCCAAGGGGAAAGCAAGTAGAGGGGGATCGCACCGAGGAAAATCGCGATCGGCAGCCCATAGCTAGGGGCGAGTTCAAGATCGGGGGTGGTGGTGGTAGGTGTTGGGGTCATTGAGGCTCAGGAGATTTGTTGAACGATCGCGTTTGCATGAAGTTGTGATTATTGTAGCGGTTCGAGATCGCCTCACCTGCGGTTTGCCGCGATCGCCCCTCCTCGCAGCACACCGCAACGCGCTTCGCTCTCCACGGGGGACAATCGCGATCGTCCCCCCGTGATAGCCTAGGCGGAGGATTGGGAGGGTCGGGGGTCGAGGGCGGCTTTCGGGTAGGCGATGCGTTGGTGGTTGTACTGTTGCCAAACACGCACGAACACTTCGGCGATCGTCGGTAGTTCTTCCCAGCGCAGCCCCGATTCATCCAGTTGATGATCTTGCCAGCGGGCCCGGAAAATTTTCTTCACCATACTAAGGGCGGTTTCTGGGGTGGCATCTTTGAGCGATCGCAGCGCCGCCTCGCAGGCATCGGCCAGCATCACGATCCCCGTTTCCCGCGATTGGGGAATCGGCCCCGCATAGCGGAATTGGGCTTCTTCCACATCGATGCCTTCACTTTGGGCCCGTTGCTTGGCTTGAAAGTAGAAATACGAGATCAAAATCGTGCCTTGGTGTTCCGGAATGAAGTCTTGCAGGGCTTCGGGGAGATTGTAGCGACGGGCGATCGCTAACCCTTCGCTGACGTGTTTTTTAATAATCGTGGCACTACACCAGGGATCATTAATTTCATCATGCTTATTGGGGCCACCCATCTGGTTTTCAATAAAACCGAGGGGATCGTGCATTTTCCCGATGTCATGGTAGAGCGTCCCCGCCCGCACCAATTCCACATTGCAATGCAGTTCACGGGCCGCCGCTTCGGCAAGGGTCGCCACAAACAGCGTGTGCTGGAATGTGCCAGGGGCCTCGGTGGACAGACGTTTCAAGAGGGGGCGATTGGGGTTCGAGAGTTCCGCTAAACGAATCGGGGTAACGAGGTCAAAGAGACGTTCGAGATAGGGCGACAGACCGAGGGCAACGATACACCAGGCCAACCCTGAGAGGCCAAAAATGGCCGCCGCCGGCAAGATCACCGACCAAATCACCCCAGCGGTGGAACTCCACATCAAGGTGACCACAAAATAAACCGTGCCTTGGGTCAGGCCGACAGCACCGCCGAGGAGGGCCAGTTCTTCCCGCGATCGCAACCGACCCGCCACCAACGCCGCCACAATCCCCCCCGCTGCCCCGGCTAATATCGATTCCCAGGACATCAACGTCGCCGTCGTCCAAGGGGTGGCGCTGAAAATGGATAACCCCGTCATCAGGGTAATGTGGGTGACCGCCAGGGCCGGACTAAAGAAGCTACTGCCCAACAGCCCCACGGCCGCGAGATTGTTCTGCTGCAAATGCATCATTAAGGGCGTACTGAGGCTGAGCAAACAGAGGAGAATGCGATCGCGACAACGGAGCCGCACCCCAAACCGCCGCTTCGCCAGCCAGAAAATCCCCATACTACCCACCACGAGGCCGCCGGTTTGCGCCAAGCCCTGCCAATCAACGCCGCGCCGACTCTCGTTAAATTCATCAAGCAAGACAAACTCACGCCGCGTAATCTCCTGACCCGCCCGCACAATCAATTCCCCCTGCGCCACCATATACACCACCGGCTCCACCGCTTCGGCGGCTTGTTCAGCGAGGCGTTTGGTTTCCCCTTTATCCGTGGTCAAGTTGGGTTTAATCATCTCTGCCAGCAGCGCCGTGGCCAGGGGTAACGTGCCATCGGGCAGCATCGTTTGGGACTGCACCATAATGGCGTTTTGTTTCAATTCCGCCGGCAGGCCGGGGGGAAAGCCTTGGGCTAGCATCCGCTCAACAATGATGCGGAGTCCGTCTTGGGTATCCACCCAGGCTTGATCGCGCATATCAAGGAGAGCCACCTGATAGTCGTATTGCACAGAATCGACTTCATTGCTTTGGAGGCGATTTTGGGCTTGGCGATAGCTATCGCGCACCACTGTAATGGTTTTCAGCAGGGTTTCGATCGATTGCTCGCCCTCCTGTTGGCGGTAGAGGTCGAGTTCGGCGATCGCTTGCTGCATCGCTAAACTCCGCGAGGCATTGCTCGGCGCTAGGGCCGCTTGGGGTTGAGGCATTGACTCACCCGCACTCAAGGAAAGCACTTGACGCAGGCGCGGTAAGGCCGGGCTGGGGCTGGAAACCGGTTCAGCTAGGGCTTCTGCTTCGGTCTCGGTGGACTGGGTGACGGAGGACAGCACCATCTGCCAATCCACCGCACTACTCGCCCGCAAAAACCGTTGGGTGGGCAAGGAGAGAACATCCTCTTCCACAAAGGGAAACGCGCCCGCCGTTGCCCGCAGGGCTTCCACCTCATTCAGGAACTTTTCGAGGGCGGTCTGAATCTCTTGGTTGACAGCAGGATCAATCTGTAGCACTTGGACTAACCCGGCTTGGGCGGCTTTGCGCTGTTCATCGGTCAGTTCTTGATCCACCACTTCGGCATCACGGCTAGCCCAAACACTTTTGGGGGCGCGGGTTCCTTCTTTGAGTTGCGGCTGGTTGTAGAAGCGATACCCCAGCACACTGGTGAGGGAAATGCCAATGAAAAGCACCATGATCGAGTGGGGAATGGTGGGTTTTGATTCCAGTCGCCGGGCGGGGTGGGGCGGGTGTAACCAGTGGGTGAGACGTTGTTGGAGACTGTGTAGTGGGTTCATGGGGACTACTAAAACCTCAGTAGGATGATAGTTCAGTGGCGATGGCTGGGAAGAGGTCTGGGGCCCGAACGTTTTCAGGATTAAACGGTCTTACGCTCCATCCGACGGAAAGGGGCGACGGTGTTGATTGTGTAAGCGACCGGCCGGCGCGATCGCTCCCCACTCCCATCGCTCATGCCATTGCCCCTGGGGGTCTAACCCTGCCCACTGAGCAAAGAGTTGTTGAATTATAGACCACAGGGGATGCTCCTTTGCCTGGGGGGCGATCGCTTGCCCGTGGTACAGCCCCATCAAGGTTGCGGTTAACGCGGCGGTGAGGGGGCCGTGATGTTGGGCACGGCTGAGGCTGAGGCTCACATCTTCCGGGGTAGACCAGGCACAGTAGAGGGCCATGGGGAGGGCTGGGCTGGGGCTGGTGGCGAGGTGGGCGGCTAGTTGTGGGCGGCTCCAACCCTGGGTCATGCCGGTGATCAGGGGGGTGAGGATGGTATAGTCTTGGGCGAGGGAGGTTTGCCATTGACGGCTGGGCCATTGTCCTTGCAGGCCTTGGTGTACGGCGATCGCCCACACCCACAGCCAATCGAGGGCGATCGCATCGTCCCCCACCCATTGGCTGATCGCAGCCGGCACAAAGGCATGGGCCCCATGGAATCGACAGAGCAACGGCATCATCGCCCAAGCCAACCCGGCGACGGCGGGCGATCGCAGCCCAGGGGGAATCTCCGGCGGCAACAACGCAGCCAGCGCACCATCGGACTGTAGCGAGGCTTCTGGTGTCTGGATTAAATACAGCAAGATTGACTGTTTTACCCGGTCCCACCGCCCAAAATCACCATGACTGGAATCTGCGATCGCTCGGATCACACTCCCGAGTAAACCACCCTGAAACCGACTCAAAAGGGAATATGCCATTACATCGACTTGGCCAAGCCCACCTGAACAACAGCCAACGGCTCAAGGATCAAAGCATCTGACAAGCGATAGACCGTTGGACGACGAAAGATTACGGATCTTCCTGGTGACCATCTTAACGCGACAAAAATTAGAATCACCAACCGGGACTGAGTAGCGGGCTGGGGGGCGCAGGACTCCAGCTTGAGGCGATCGCGCCCCTCACCCTGCATCTAGGGTCGCCAAAATCCACTCACTCGCCGCCACGCCAGAAGCGATCGCCGCTTCACTCTGCGCCCCCAAACACCAATCCCCACAACAGACCAACGGCAACGGCAATCGTTGCCCCACACAGGCCACCCCCAGGGCTTGAGCCGTAAACCCATAGCGCCAGCGATGCCCTTGGCTCCAGAGGGGCATCCGGAACTCCGGGCCGGCTTGGGCGATCCAATGCTGGATCAGGGTCGGAATTGCCGCGTCCCAATCGTGACGGTCTACATATTGGTGGGCAAACTCCGGCGTGCTGTGTAAACACAGGGTCAACTGTGCCGGGTTCTGGCGCTTGCTGCTATCTTCAATCACCGTCCGCAACGGTGCATTGCCCGCCGCCACTAAACCCCGGCGGGGCAGTTGCTCGCTCAACGGCAACGGATACCCCACCATCACCGTAATGCAAGGCTCAAAGCTCACCCGGTCGAGGCGTTGGCATAGGTTCTGTTGCGACTCACTGGGGATGAGGGTGGCCAGCAGGGCGATCGCTTGCGGTGCAGGAATCGCCATCACCAAACTTCGGGCCCGCACAACTGCTGTATCAGAGGCTGCGCCCCGAAGATCCCAACCCTCACGGTCTTGATGGAGTTCTGTCACACAGAAATGGGTTTGAACGTCCAACGCCATCGCCAACTGTTTGATGACGGCGGTATTGCCCAAAGGAGACACCCAACCCTCTGCCCAGGGTTGCAAGGTTGCCTGAATAGCCTCATCCTGCAACAGCTTTGCGGTGTGGGGCCCCTGGATTGTAAAAGACACCAGCCCATGATCAATCCGAGTCTCGTAGAGGCGGCGCGTTGCCACTCGTCCCCCCACCCCCCGCGATTTGTCTAACACGATCACCCGTTTGCCCTGATCCTGAAGCCGTTTCGCGCAGGATAATCCGGCTAATCCGGCTCCAACCACGGCCACATCAAACCCATCTAAGCTCTGCTCTGTCATGACCACACCTCAACTGTACCAATGTCTGCAATGCCTCGCTGCGACCTCACGGTCGAGCCTGTTGGCAGTATGAGCCACAATCTATAGCACTAGCCAGAGCGGTTAGGACATTCAGAGACTCTTAGAACAAGGGGCTTAAGCCCCTTGCCTGTCCTAATGCCCTTGTTGATTGCTATCCATTGAAGCTGTTCGTGATCGGCTTCTCATCCCGGCGGTTCGGGGTCTGCCCTGCCAGCAGACCCGTTGCAAAATGCCTGGGTGGAGGGGCTATGGTGCGATCGCGACGGGATTTTCCAGGTTGCCGATGCCTTCGATTTCGATGCGAATGCGATCGCCCACCATCACCGGCCCCACGCCCTCCGGTGTTCCCGTCAAGACCACATCCCCCGGCAACAGGGTCATCACCTGGGAAATATAGGACACCAGTTGAGCCGGAGACACCACCATCTGATCCACGATCGCACTTTGGCGCGGTTCCGATTCGTCATTCACAAAGGTTTGCAGTTTCGCTTCGGTGCTCAGTTCTCGGACAATCCACGGCCCCAGGGGGCAAAAGGTGTTAAACCCCTTCGCCCGCGTCCATTGACCATCCCGCCGCTGGAGATCTCGCGCCGTCACATCATTGGCGATCGTGTAGCCCCAAATTTTTTTGGCGGCCTGCTCAGGGCTACAGTGGTGGGTGCGATCGCCAATCACCAATGCCAACTCCCCCTCATACTCCACCTGCTCCGATTGCGACGGATAGACAATCGGCTGACGAGTCGCAATCACCGTCGTCGGTGGCTTCATAAATAACAACGGCTCTTTGGGAACCGGCGTACCCATTTCCGCCGCGTGGGCAGCATAGTTTTTGCCAATGGCAATAATTTTTGAAGGTGAGCAGGGAGCCAGCAGCGTATATTGTTCCGCTGTCAAGGTTAAATCCGTCGGCTGCCCCGTTAACCAGGGCGGCGCATCAAGAACCTGAAGAGTGCGATCGGGATGGAGCAATCCATAATAGATTTGCCCTTGAACATCAACAACACGGACATAGCGATAGGCCATAAGTCACGGATAGCAGAAGCGCGTAGTTTAAAATAGTAAGGCTATGGCTTTGGTGAAACAGACACAAACCGTAGTAAGATTCTAAAGCCTTGCTTCTCGATTGCTAGAACTTTCTCGCGGAACGAGTCTAGACCCAATCAGAAGCCGAGTGACCACAAGGAGCCAATTAATAATGAGCCGCAATTACGAAATGATGTACATTCTGCGCCCTGATCTCTCAGAAGATCAAATCAGCGCAGCCGTGACCAAGTATCAAGATTTACTCACCGAATACGGTGCAACGGAAATCACCAATGATGTGTGGGGCCGTCGTCGCCTTGCCTATCCAATCCAAAAATTCAACGATGGCATCTATGTGCTCGTCCATTACAGTGGTGACGGTAAGCAAGTGGCTGCCGTTGAACGGATGATGCGCCTCAGTGAAGATGTGCTGCGCTTCTTGTCCCTGAAACAAGAAATCCCCGCTGTGGCAGAAGAAGCCGAACCCGTAGCCGCCGAAGCCTAATCCCCCACATCAGGGGTTCATCGAAAATTCGGGTAGAAACCCCGTCCTTCTAGGACGGCTTGATGTTAGTATAATCCTTGGTCAACGACCCACCCGAGACGATGGATCAGACAGCCTACACGAGCGAAGTCCAGTTGTACTGGCGGCGCAGCAAAATCGGTAGACCGGGA
>NZ_JAQMTY010000058.1 GCF_028330765.1 Spirulina subsalsa CS-330
GGCTAGTGCCGTTCTTGGAGATATCGTGAGACCCACAGGTCGGACAGGTCATCTCAATAGCCATGAGCTTGTCTCCCTAGTTATCGTAGTTGTGTAGCCTGATTTTCCTCCGTCCCGTGCATTAATGCACTACCCTCAGCGGAATTACCAGAAACGGTAGAATTGGTCAGCGTCACCGAGCCATTATCGACATAAATCCCGCCACCATACTCAGCGGAATTACCAGAAACGGTAGAATTGGTCAGCGTCACCGAGCCAGTGCTGTAAATCCCGCCGCCGTTATTCCCTGCACCGGCATTCCCCCCCGTAATGATGATGTTTTGAAACGTCGTACTGGCTGCTGTGGTATTAAACACCCGTGAGTTATTGTCACCGCTCACAGTTGAACCATTGCCATCAATCGTCAGGTTATTCGTTGCCCAACTAATTTCAGTACCCCCCAGCGTCACCGTCCGCGCCATATCAAACATCACCGTATCTCCCGCCGCCGCTAACCCAATCTGCACCCGCAACGAACCCGCCCCGGCATTATTAGAATTGGTCACGGTGAGCGTGGCTAACTTTCCATCCCAGCCGTTGAGGGTTTCTAACGTGAATGGAGTTCCTAGCTCAATACTTCCCGTCCCATGCTCTAACTGCCAATCTCCTCCATAATTCGCGCTCCCCGTCGCATTCGTCGAAGCCGCCACATCCAGCCCCGTCAAACCCCCCAACGCCGCCACGAACCCTTCACCCACTGCCCCCAACGCCGTAAAGCAACTGTACAGCAGCAGATCCGCCCCTTCTTTCATTGATGCTGACCATTGGGCCAATTCTTGGGCATAATTGCCCACATTCTCAGAATTAACCCAACTGCTTCCTAGCCAAAAATTCCCCGCATTCCCCTCTGCCGTAATGGCAATCCCATCCAACGGACTAGCGATTGTTTCAAGGGTGTCACTAATGACGCTCAACCCCGCCTCATCCCGCTCAATAATCCGCGAAATTGTCCCCGCTGCTCCCCCATAGAGCAACGCTTCCGGATGATCCGCCCGTCGATCAATGACGTTCAGAATATTCGTACCCCCCGCATCCGGGAACCGTACCACCGTCGTTTCTCCCTGGACAAGGCTCGGATCAACCGGCCGCACTGGCCCTACGGCCATCAACTGCACCTCCGGAGCCTCAACCCGTCCCGCAATGACCACCTCGCCATGCTCCAAACGAATCCCCGAACCTGTCAGCCACAGCCGCCCATCCGGCCCCACTTCTACCTTGTTCGCACTCCCTAAATCACTGCGCCCCGTCAAATAGCGCGGTAAATCCTCCGGCCGCAATCCCAAGGGCGCACCGGAAACCAACTGCTCCACCGGCATCGCATCCAACACTAAACCCAACTTCATCCCATCATGGCTTAACCGGACTTTACTTTCCCCCGGAACCGCCGCTAGCGTAATCGTTCCCTGAGGTGCAGTAATGGAGCCGGTATTAATCACCGAACCCCCCACCATCCAAAGGCTACCATTGCCCACATTCAGATCTGCCCCATTCAGAATCGTGCCGGGTTGCGTCGTGTCAAAAATCAAGCTCGTTGGGTTGCCCGTAAGGTTGGCAAAATTATTCTCACCAATGGCATAAAAAAAACCGCCCTCGAAGCCGATGCGGTTTGCCGTCGTTACACCAAAGCTGCCAGGGACATCTAAGCTAGCACCGTTGGTGAACACCCACCCCGCCGGGTTCATCAGGTATAAATTAGAATTTCCCCCCGATAAACGAATCAACCCCTCAATCACACTGGGATTGCCCCCCACCACACGCCCCACCACATTCTGAATGGCAGGATTGCTCAAGAAATTCGCCACCTCACTAGGACTCAACCCAAATTCCTGAAACGAATGGAACAGGTTCGCCCCGGCTTGCGTGCCGCCGCCAATGTGATAGGTGTTGCCGTTATATTCGATAATTGTGCCGACACCATCGGGAGCGGGAGTGATGGATTGGGCGTAGGCATGATGAGTAACGCCCAAAGACAAAACTAAAGGCAGAATGTATTGAAGAGATTTAGGCATAATGGTAGAGAGTTTGGCTGTTGGCTAAAAATCTTAATAGGGTTCACAAAGATTCGTCAATAACAATATTTTTCTAAATGAATAGAAAAAAACTATCGTAATTAATCGTTAAATATCTATTTAGCGATTTAAGGATATTTATTCATCGGAAATTCGGTCAGGCAAAACCCAAGATTTGTCGGGATGATTTTGCTGTACTCCGCTCAGCCAAGAACTTCAGTTCTTGGCTCATAGCGAAAGTGGGCTGGAGCTTACTCCGGAACCCGTTAAAACGGGTTTTAGCTCTGAGGCGGGGATTTGAATCCCCGACGGTGTGGACGGAATCGCTACACTGCCCAATCTCCTGCCAAGGGAGAACCCCTTGGTGGTGCAGAAAACTTTTTTGCACTCGCTTTGAACAAAAATACTATGGACTGAAGTGACGTATTTTCGTTCAAAATGGCTCTGTCAGTAGTCATGCCGATTTTTGGGAAACAACGATTTTGCGCTGTTTCAGGGCTTTTCTGCACCACTAAGCGCAAATATGTGTGGGAAGCGGAGGGGCAATAGGGTTTAGGGGGTTGAGGGTAAGGTTAAGATAACAACATCCCTTCAGTGACAACCCATGGAAGCCCCAGAACTCAAACAACTCATTCAAGAGAGTGTTCGTGAAACCGTCCGCGAAGTGTTGCGAGAAGAACGCCTCACCCTTTGGATGGCACTGCTTCCCCATGTTAGCCACGACGAAATGCAAGAAATCCAAGCCCAATTTGGTGTACCCACCGACTACGCAACCGATGAATTCGCCAACATGACCGACTGGGTACGGCATGGAAATTGAATTCCACAAAAATGCAGTCAAAGCACTCAAAAAGCTCTCTCCCAAAGACACCCAGAAAATTCGCACTAAACTGCTCACTCTCCTGAATTCCCTTGAAGAAACAGGTGTTGTTGCTTCTGGCGAGCTGGATATTAAAGCCCTCGAAGGCAATTGGCAAGGCTTCTTCAGGATGCGTGTTGGCAAACTCCGGGTTATTTTTCGGATTGATGCTGAACAAGAAATTCTCTACATCTACAACCTTGGTTCACGCGGCAACATCTACAAGAATTGACATTCCATTGCTACAAGTCACTCCGCGATCGCCTCAACCCCTCCAAACTCGAACAACAAACTTGCGAAGTTTGCCGCAACTATGTGTGGGAGGCAGAGAAACCGTAGGAGGTGGGGTTACTGTGCCTCAAACATTGCAAGATTTAGCGGGACGGGATCGCCCAGCCAAGCCGCATAGTCCGTGTGATCCGCTAGGTCATCCCCCGTGACCCCGTGGATGAGGATGGTTAAGCGATCGCGCTCCTGATCCAGCCAGGGAATTAAGGTGTCAAATTGGGTTTTGTCAAAACTGAGTTGACAACTCCAGCAGGGATGAGGGCCAACGAGTTTGTGATGGACATGACCGACGGCAACGCCAAACTGTTCGCCCGCTACGGTGCAAAGGGCTGAAGCTGGGGCGACGGTTGCGGCATCAAAATAAACATGGGCGTGGTAGCGATCGCAATTATTAACCGGCCGTTTGATCATGGCGTTTTTCATCGTCTAAATTGGGTTTAGATTGAGGGATTCTAGAGCATTAAAACCCTAGATCGCGACGAGCGATCGCCGCTTCGGTGGCCAAGTCTTGATCGGAAATTTCGCTCCAATCTGAATCGCCAATTTCCGTATAAAACTCACTATCGTAGGGACGAGTCCGCACCACCACCGGCATCGGTACGGCATGGCCGAGGATTAAGGCCTGTTGTTTCGAGTCCAATTTCGCCAACACCGATCGCAGCCCCTGCCCCCCCGAAACTCCGGTAAAAATTGCGTCAATATCCTTATCATCATTGAGCAGGCAGGTGATCCGCGTGCCCACCTGAGACATCACCTCATTGTCAATTCCCGATGGGCGTTGATCCACCACGAGGAGGGTGACGAAATATTTGCGCATTTCGCGGGCGATCGTGCCGAAAATGGTTTGATGGACGATGCTCGAATCGAGGAAACGGTGGGCTTCTTCGATGGTGATCACCAATTGACGGGGGCGATCGCGCTCATCTTTGGAGCGGAGAAAGCGATCGGCTTTTCTCACATAACTGGCATGAATTCGGCGCGTGATCATGTTCGTCGCCAACATATAGGACAACAAATTAGATTGCGACCCAAACTCAATAATAACGTGTTTACCTGCGTCTAAATATTCCAACACTTGATCAATATAATTACGGGGACAAGTGGCGCGAATATACTTTAAAGAATCCAACCGCATGAGTTTACGTTGGAGCGACATAATTGAGCCTTTATGACCCTGTTTCGTTTCGCAAAATTCGCTAATCTCTTCATTAGTCATGCTCAATAATTGCACAATCCACGCCTTGCCAAACTCGGAAGATAGGATGTTTGCATTGTCTAAACTGGCATCGGATAAGCCCAGTTCGTGAGTCACTAAACGCAGGTCTTCGATTTCGATTTGGTCATAGCTTAAATAGAGTTCTTGGGCATCACGCACGCCGCGCCGATTGGTGGATTCGGGGTCTAGGGTGAAGATTTCAACGCGGTTTTGAAAGAGTTGTTTTAAGCCTTTGACAGTGCTGATGTTTTTGCCCTCTTTCATGGCTTCCCAGCCATATTCCGAGTGCATATCAAACATGAGATTCACCCCGGCTTGCTTGTGGATGATGCCGGATAAAATCAGGCGCGTGAGGAAGGATTTCCCCGTGCCGGACTTGCCAAAAATACCGTTACTGCGCTCCACAAATCGCTCTAAATTGAGGCAAACGGGCACATCCATATCAAGGGGTTGACCGACGGCGAAGTTTTTGCGCTGGGGGTCATCTTCCCAGCCGAAGACGATGCGAAAATCGCGCTCGCTGGCATCAAACACTTGGCTGAAATGGCTGGGAATGGTTTTGACGGGGAGGAGGACGGTGTCGCTGTTGCTGTTGGCGGTGAAGGAGGCGAGGGTGCTGTCGCCGTTGCGGTCGGGGTTGGGTTGGCTGTCGGGGATCAGCATCAACATGGGGGAAAGGTTGATCGTGCCGTAGATGCTGCTGCCGGCGAGGACGGCGTGGAGAAAGTCGTCGTTGGGGGGTGGGGGGTTGGTGAGAATGCGGGGGCTGGTGGTGCCGAGGGTGACATCGGTAAGGAGGCAAAAGAAGTGCGATCGCACCCCTTTAATCACCAAAAATTTACCCACCCGCATGTCTTCAACGGACACATCAGGATGGAGGCGCACCTCAATGCCTTGGCTGAGGGAGCCTTGAACCACGGAGCCGAGGGGGATGATTGAATGTTGCGTCATGGGTGCGATCGGGCAAAGGGGGATCGATTGTTCGCTTCCCTAGCTTATCGCACCGGGTTCGTGAATGTTAGCAATCCTTGCACCGTCGCAGGTTTGGGCATCAAAGCGGTTCTATTTTTGACGTAAATCGTCCAGCCATTGAACCGCGTCAAACGTTGCGCCTGGGGTGCATCTCACCGTTGCGAACCGCTCCGCAGTTCAATGCTTGGGATCGAGGGGTCAGAACGAGGCTCCGTTAAACAGTGCTTGTATAAAAAATATTGCTAAGAACCGAGCTTTTACTTAAAAAAAAATCAACTATAATGGTTATATAAGGCAATCCTTAAAGGGTGCATCTCACCTGTGCGATCGCGTTAGATCACCCACCCCAAATCATGGGGAATTTGATTTTAGAGTTTTGTTAACAAGCGCATTGATATCCTGACCAATTCATCAATTCAGAGGAATTGCGATCGCCTGCTTCCATGCCCCAAGTTTTTTGATAATTGAATACAAGAGACATCTATTAAAGTAGCCGAAGTTATAGCAATCCTATGTGATTCATGAACAGGCAAGGGGCTTAAGCCCCTTGTTGATGAGGAGATAAGATCTCCGATTGATTTAGGATCGCTATATCCCCGAACAGGAATGCCTTGTCAATGTGTTAATTAAGACAAGCATACATTCAATTTCGGATCGCTACTGGATTAATGTATCTCTTTTATCTCAAAACAACTGTTCACACATTTGTTTGAGAAAACACAATGAAAGTATTATTACTCTACCCCCTCTTTCCAAAAACATTCTGGTCTTATGATCGGTTTATGAAAATGGCCGATCTTAAAGCCTTTATCCCACCCCTAGGGATTATTACAGTGGCGGCGCTATTACCGGAAAGTTGGGAAATGCGATTTTACGATCGCAACGTCAACCCGGAAACTGAAGCGGATTGGGAATGGTGTGACATCGTCATCATCTCTGCCATGATTGTCCAGCGGGGTGATTTTCATGATCTGATTCGTAACGCTGTACAGCGGGGTAAAAAAGTGGCGGTAGGTGGCCCTTACCCGACCTCACTACCGTGCCATGCCCTGGATTCAGGAGCCCATTATTTGATCCTAGATGAAGGCGAACTCACCATCCCCCAATTTCTCCAGGCGATCGCAGCAGGAGAGGGACATGGAATTTTCCGGTCTGAAGAAAAACCCGATGTGACCCTGAGTCCCATGCCTCGCTTTGATTTGCTCCAGCGCGATGATTATCTGATGATGGCGATTCAATTTTCGCGTGGTTGTCCCTTTAACTGCGAATTTTGCGACATTATTACACTTTATGGCCGGAAACCGCGCACTAAAGCGTTAGACCAAACCCTAGCCGAATTACAAACTCTGTATGATTTGGGCTGGCGAAGATCGATTTTCATCGTGGATGATAATTTCATTGGCAATCAGCGTAATGTGAAGCAATTCTTGCGAGTGCTCATTCCTTGGATGCAGGAACGGAATTATCCGTTTACCTTTTTCACAGAGGCCTCGGTTAATTTAGCAGAAGATCCGGAGTTGCTCGATTTAATGGCTCAAGCGGGCTTTTATGGCGTATTTCTGGGTATTGAAACCCCAGACCAAGATAGCCTTCAGGTCACCGGTAAACAGCAGAACACTCGCAACCCATTAACCGATGCTTGTCGCAAGATTAATCAAGCTGGGTTAATCATTTATGCTGGGTTTATTCTGGGCTTTGATGGAGAGCGATCGGGGGCTGGCCAACGCATTCAGGCCTTTGTCGAAGCAACCTCAATTCCTCAACCCATGTTAGGCATTTTGCAAGCTCCCCCCAACACGGCGCTGTGGAATCGTCTGGAAAAGGAAGAGCGTCTTGTTGCCAATGCTGATCAGATTGGTGGGGATCAAAATACCCTGATGAATTTTGTGCCGACTCGTCCCCTGGATGATATTGGCTATGAATATGTTGAGGCCTTATGGGCGATGTATGAGCCTTCTGCGTATCTGAAACGGTGTCTCCAGCAATGTCTCAATATCACAGTCAATCCGTATTCAGAACAGAAAATATATTTTTCGTTCAGTAAGGCGGTTCGCTTGGTGAGTCGATTGATTTGGCAGCAGGGCATTCAAATGAAGAGTCTTCGTGGTCAATTTTGGCGGCAACTATGGGTTATGTTCAGGACAAAACCAAAGTGTCTTAGCCTTTATTTTGGGCTATGTGCTGCGGGTGAACATTTTTGGGAGTATCGCGTTTTGGCGAGGGAGCGCATGACTCAGGAACTTGGCTACGATCCCTTGGTGGGTGCTCCTCTCAAACAACCCCAAATCTTGGAGCAGATTAATCATTAAATGGGGTGTTTGTTTTAGAGGGTGTTTAAAAAGTGTCTTGAATAGAGAGGCAAGGGGCTTAAGCCCCTTGTTTAAGCCCCTTGTTTAAGCCCCTTGTTTAAGCCCCTTGTTTAAGCC
>NZ_JAQMTY010000059.1 GCF_028330765.1 Spirulina subsalsa CS-330
CAGGATAAATCAATGGCGTTAGTCGTTGAGCCTAGCAACCCTCTGCAACTCTCGTTGTTTGAGTGGATAAATGGTCAGGTAACTGGCTGTTCAGAATCTCCCACTATAGCCCGTAGGGTTTAGTGGGGGAGTATGTCAACAGGGAACACGCCGAAAACCCCGTGAATTCATTCCGGGGATAACGGCTCAGAGCAGGGTTTCAGGGTAAGCGGTGCGATCGCAACGACAGGGCGACTGATTCTCAGAATTGAGGTGAAATCATGATGCTGCCCCCAAACCCTAGGCTAAGGATTCGTACAGCCCCAGGAGCACCAACCCTAAACCCGCTAACCAATCAAGGCGACACCGTTGCCATTGGCGCGTCAAAAGTCGCCCCAACCAGACACCCCCTCCAATCATCACTAAACTGGACACCAAACTTAGGCTGCTAGTCATGGCGACATCAAGATGGGTCATCCCGGCGCTGATGCCGGTGCCAATGTTGCTGAGGGTGAGGGCGAAACCCAGCACGATCGCATCTCGGAGGCTCATGCCGTTTTGAACAGGGGGGGGATCGGTGGGCTGGGTGGGGGAGTGGCGCGATCGCCAAAATTGCCCCAGCACCACCGCACCGATGAGGATTAACAAGACACTCCCGAAGGATTGCGCCCATTGAGGGGAAATGAGAGCGGCGATTTCATTGCCTAAACTCATGGAGCAGAGGGTGCTAATTCCGGAGAGGGAAGCGATCGCACCGTTAGCGAGCCAACCAATCGTTAAGCGTTTGAAGCCATAGGCGACCCCCACCGCTAAATTATCGAGGTTTGTGGAGAGGGAGAGAACAGTGGCGGTTAAGAGGGTCTCGATCATGGGTCCAGTCTCGTGGACGATGGATGGGTCAAGATACGATGGTTTTGCTGTCAATTCCGTAAATGTGTCAAAACGGGTATAGAAACCGCGTCATCCTGGCAACCACGACGTTTTATCTGTAGGCAAGTTGCAACGTTGCCATTGTGACACATCACTTAACATCTTGTAACAAATCAGGTCAACGCCCCATGACTCTCAACACCAGTAACCCCCAGACCTTAGCAAGACTGCGCGATCGCTTTCATGCCCTGTCCGATGGGTTGCGGTTGGAGGTGCTGACCATCCTGCGGGATGAAGAGCAATGTGTGTGCGATCTCTGCGATCGCCTCGCCGTCGCCCAGTCAAAACTCTCATTCCATCTCAAAATCCTCAAAGAGGCGGGTCTAATTCAGTCACGCGCCCAAGGCCGTTGGGTCTATTACCGCCTCGATGGTGAGGCGATCGCTCAACTCGAAACCGCGATCGCCCAATTTCACCCCACCACCGCACCGAAACCCGCTCGCCACTGCGACCCCTAACCCATCAACTTTTTTTGATTGATTTTTTGGTAGGATACATCTATCAACTTTTTTTGATGCGAGTGAGATGAATCCTCCACCTAGCCTTAACCCCTCGGCCATCCAAGCCGGAGGCGAACTGAATCGATTTGAAAAATACCTCACCCTTTGGGTTTTTCTGTGCATCGGGGCTGGCATTATCTTGGGGCGGAGTTTTCCCGGTGTCGCGATCGCCCTCGACGCGCTCAGTCTTTATCACGTCTCGATTCCCATCGCCCTCTGTCTCTTCGCCATGATGTATCCAATCATGGTCAAAATCGACTTTTCCCAAGCCGTCAAAGCCGCCAAAACCCCGAAACCCGTCGCCCTCACCCTCGTGATCAACTGGCTCGTCAAGCCCTTCACCATGGTGCTCTTCGCCCAGTTCTTCCTCGGCAACCTCTTCCGCCCCCTCCTCACCACCACCGAATTGATTCGCGGCACAGAAACCACCCTCGCCAGTTCCTACATCGCCGGCACAATCCTCCTCGGCATTGCCCCCTGTACCGCCATGGTCTTGATGTGGGGCTACCTCTCCTACAGCAACCAAGGCCATACCCTGGTGATGGTGGCGGTGAACTCCTTGGCGATGCTTTTTCTCTACGCACCTTTAGGTAAATGGTTGCTAGCGGTGAATGATCTCACCGTGCCGTGGCAAACCATTGTCTTTTCGGTATTGATCTACGTGGGCTTACCCCTCGCGGCAGGCATGGCAAGCCGCGTCTGGATTCTCCGCCATCGCGGCCGCCCTTGGTTTCATCAGGTTTTCCTGAAAAAACTGGGGCCGATTTCCACCCTCGCCCTGTTGATCACGCTGATTCTCCTCTTTGCCCTCAAAGGCGATTTAATCATTCAACATCCGCTGCATATTCTCCTCATTGCCATGCCGCTGTTCCTGCAAACGACGATCATTTTCGGCTTGACCTATGTGGCGGCCTGGCTGCTCAAACTGTCCTATGAGGATGCGGCTCCAGCGGCGTTGATTGGGGCGAGTAATCATTTTGAGGTAGCGATCGCCACCGCAGTCATGCTCTTCGGTCTCAACTCCGGAGCCGCCCTGGCCACCGTCGTCGGGGTCTTAATTGAAGTGCCGGTGATGCTGCTTTTGGTGGAATTTTGCAAAAAAACGGCCTTCTGGTTTCCCCGTGAACCCGAAAAAGCCACCCTCCGCGATCCCCGCTGTTTCACGGTGCTACCGAATCGCTAGGTTCACTTGGGGGGACAGAACGATCTGGCTCAACTCCCGTTACCTGCGAAAGGCATGAAATGTCGCCTCCGTTATTCTCAATCCAACCCAAAAAAACGATGAAAACAATCATGTTCGTCTGCAAGCGCAACTCCTGCCGATCGCAAATGGCCGAAGGTTTCGCCAAAACCCTCGGTGCTGGCATCATTCAGGTCACATCGTCCGGCCTCGAAGCCAGTCGAGTTCACCCCACTGCGATCGCCGTCATGGCCGAACTGGGGATCGACATCCGTGATCAAACCTCTGATCCGCTCACGGCGTTTAATCCCGAAGACTACGACGGGGTGATTTCCCTCTGTGGTTGTGGGGTCGATTTGCCCGAAGCATGGGTCTTACGGCCCCTCTTCGCCGATTGGCAACTCGATGACCCCGATGGTCAACCCTTAGACACCTTTCGACGGGTTCGGGATGAAATCAAAACTAAGGTGAGCCAACTGATCGCGCAACATTCCCCCTGAATTCCACCCACAAAACAAATGTCACGACACAGCTAAAATCAGGCTTGATCGTAGGGTGGGTTAGGCGGCTTAAACTCCCGATATAGCTGAGATTCAGCAATCCGCCGTAACCCACCCATTCATTAAAGTGTGTCACGTCCCTAGGGAAAACGACACCGCACTGCGGCACAGACCGCGATTAAAACCCAAACCCCAAAAATTGCCGCTGTTGCCAAAACAGAAACAGCCCACTCGCACCGATGAAAATCACTACCAACCGCCGAAATTGTTGATCACTGATTTTCGTCAGTACCCATTGCCCTAAATAATTTCCCGGCAACGCGGCAACTCCGATCACCAGCCCATAGCCAAAGGTCTGCCAACTCAAAATCCCAAACAGACCATAGGCCAATAATTTCACCAGATGCACCCCCAGCACATTGAGGGATTTTGTGGCGAGCATTTCCTCCTTGTTGAGACCGTAGCTGAGATAGAAGGGGTGCAAAATCGGGCCCGTGGAACCGATCAGACCCGAAAAGAAGGCGTAGAAAAATCCCAGGGGCAGAAACATCCAGGCGGCCATTTGATGACGGGGTAGGATGGATGAGTCGGAGGCGGGGCGATCGCGCAACAAGCCTAGCACCGACAGCAACAAAAAGATTGCCAACAGCAAACTCAGCCATTCAATCCGCGTCCGGCTCAGGACAAACGCCCCCAACACCGCCCCCACCGTTGCCCCCGGCAAACACCACACCACCACCCGCCATTCAATCTGCTGCCAATAAATCCAGACCCGTTGCCCATTGCCGAACAACATTCCCGTCGTCAGAACCGGCGGCACAACCGCCGGGCCCAACAACGCGCTAATCACGGGAATCAAAATCAGGGGACTGCCGCCCCCGATCAAGCTACTCAGCAACCAAGCGGCACTACTTGCCAACGCTAACCAAAGGATGATCACTTACCCACTTTCCCAACAGTCCTTTCATAATTTAACGAAAAATTAATATTTTCCGTGAGTAATGCCCCATCCCACGCTAGGCTAACCAGTAACATTAACCCTCCTCAGAAGCGATCGCTATGTCTGCCCAAGCTGCCAACCGCCCCAAAATTATTGTCCTTGACGATGATCCCACCGGCTCCCAAACGGTTCACAGTTGTCTGCTGTTGATGCAGTGGGATGTGGATACGTTGCGCTTGGGGTTGGCCGATGCCGCTCCGATTTTTTTCGTGCTCACCAATACCCGCGCCCTCGCTCCCGATGAAGCCACCCGCATTACCCGCGAGGTTTGCCACAATCTCCGCCTTGCCCTCGATGCCGAAGGGGTCACGGAATTTTTAGTGGTGAGTCGTTCGGATTCGACCCTGCGCGGTCATTACCCCGTGGAAACCGATGCGATCGCCGATGAACTTGGCCCCTTTGATGCCCATTTCCTCACCCCAGCATTTTTTGAAGGGGGACGGATTACCCGCAACAGCACCCATTATCTATTGATTAATGGTGTCGAAACCCCGGTGCATGAGACAGAATTCGCGCAGGATTCCGTGTTTGGCTATAGCACGGCGTTTTTGCCGGATTATGTGGCGGAAAAAACCGGGGGACGAATTGCGGCGGCGCAGGTGGAGCGGTTTGAATTGGAGGCGGTGCGATCGCGCTGCCAAGACCGTCTTATGGGTTTAACGGGGAATGTCTGCTGTGCCGTCGATGGCGAAACCCAAGCCGACTTTGATACCTTCGCCACCGACCTCCTCGCCGCCGCCGCCCAGGGTAAACGCTTCCTCTTCCGCAGTGCCGCCAGTCTTCTCACCTCCCTCGCCCAACTCGGCCCGCAACCCATCCCCGCCGCAGCCATGGCCACCTATGGCCGCACGGACAAACCCGGCGCGGTAATCGTCGGCTCCCATGTCAAGAAAACCACCGCGCAACTAATGGAATTGCTCAAGGCTGACGGCATTGCCCCGATTGAATTAGACGTGGCTCGAATGCGGAACGATATCAGTCAAAGCGCCACCCTTAAGCAAGAAGCCCTCGCCAAAGTTGCCGCCGCTTTTGCTGAACATTTAACGCCTGTGATCTATACCAGCCGTGAAGAATTGCAATTTGAGACGGTGGAGCGACGCTTAGAGTTTGGGAAAGCAGTTTCCAGCCTGTTGATGGAAATTGTTCAGGGATTGCCGCCAGAGTTGCGCTTTTTGATTAGTAAAGGCGGGATTACGTCGAATGATGTGTTGAGTGTGGGCTTAGGGTTGCGATCGGCGCGGCTCTTGGGGCAAATTCTCCCCGGCTGTTCCATGGTCACAACCAGCCCAGAACATCCGCAATTTCCAATGTTGCCGGTGGTCTTGTTTCCGGGCAATGTGGGTGATGCGACGGGCTTGGCAACGGTGTATCAGCGATTGCACCACGCCAACGGTTAACGGCAGCTTGTAACGCGGCCGGGAGCCAGCGATCGCCCTGCGGATAGATCGGCAGGCGGCGGGTCAGTTGCCAACCGTTGCAAGCCAGAAATTCGCGCAGACGGTCGATCTGTTGATGGCGATAATCCGGGTTCACTTCATCAATGGGGCCAATGCCGCCAAGATCCCGCGCCCCTGCGTCTAGGCAGGCCAAAAGGGTTTCCGGTGCTTGGATTAAGTTGGGCGGGATCTGAAGTTGCACATCGGGCGGTAGGATGTCCCGTGCGACGGTAACGGCGCGAACCATCTGATCGTCAGAGATGCCCAGCCCGCGAAAGGTGTCCTGAGATCCTGGATTATAGGGTTGCAGAATCACTTCTTGAATATGGCCCCAGCGTTGATGCGAGGTGGCGATCGCCGCCAACGTCTCTCGCCAATCCGCCTCGGTTTCGCCAATCCCCAAGAGCAAACCCGTGGTAAAGGGAATCCGCAGCCGTCCGGCGGTTTCTAGGTGGTGCAGTCGGGTTGCTGGGTCTTTACTCGGTGCGTGGCGGTGGCGGGTCTGTTGCAGTCGGGGCGTGACCTGTTCCACCATCAACCCCATCGACACATTCACCGCTTTTAACCGCGCCATTTCCGCCTCGTTCAGAATCCCCACATTGCTATGGGGCAAAAACCCCAAATCCAGCGCCAACGCACACAGGTCATAGATGCGATCGAGCCAGGCGGGGCGGCGCGGACTCTGGGGATGGACTTCGCCGCTGAGGATGAGAATTTCGATCACCTCTTGGGCCTGGAGGGTGAGGAGGCGATCGCGTGCCACTTCCACCGAGAGCCATTGATCCCCCCCCGGATCAACCCGAAAGTTGCAATAATCGCAACGATTAAAACATTCGTAGGTGGGAACTAGGGTAAACGCTGGGCTATAGGTAATGCGGTTCTTCATACTTCTCTCGGTCATTGCCGCACAGCATCAGGGCAACAGGTTAAAGGCTTGACAATGCTGAGGGCGAAAAATGCTGAAATCTCGACGATCTAAGGTAAGAACGGTTTGTAAGTTCAAGCGTTCAGCGATCGCCATGACACAAGCATCAACAAAATCAATCTGACTATCTTGATACATTTCCAAAATTTGGGCAACTCGTTGAGTATCGGGCCAAGTTAGGGAAATGACTTGAAAGCGGCTTTTGTCGAGCGATCGCAAAAATTGGACTATGGTAAGAATTCCTGCATCTCGTCCCAGTAGGTAGGCAATTTCGGTCAGTGCAGGTTGAGGTAGGGCAATGGTTGGCTGGTGTTGATAGATGGTGGCAACGGCACTATGGTGGTGATCCTTACGGTTGAGCAAAGCAACCACAAATCCGGTATCAGCGATCGCCCCTATTTTTTCCATGATAAACCCGAAGCAGATTGAATTTCTGCGGTGAGGATGGCTTCTGCTTCGGTAGAAAGTTCGGCACTACCGTCATAGAGACCTGTGAGAAAGGGGTCGGGGGGAGTGGGGGATGGGGAAAGGGGGTTAGGGGTTAAATTTGCTTGTAGATACTGGGCGATGGCCTCATCGAGCAGAGTTTCTAAACTTTTCTGTTCTTGGATGGCGACCTGTACCAGTTGGGTCAAGGTTTGGGGGTCTGGTTTCCAGTTTAGGGTTATGTCTAGCATGGTTGTATTTGGTGACTGATCACATTTTATCTAGAAGATCTGACAGGGCCTGAACTGATGTGCTATCTGTTTGGGGCGACCATACCACGGCCTCGGTTGAGGCGAGTTGCTGGAGCAATTCATGGGCTGGGTCAATGAAGCAGTTTAGTGGTTTGTTTCCCATGGATTAATTACATCAATTCCACAATCCAAGAAGTCGCGGATATTGCGGGTTGCTAATGTTGAGTGATGAACTTGGCAAATGGCTGCGATTTGTGCATCAAATTGTGAGATGGGGCGGCCGATTTGTTTACGGCTTGCTGCTATTCGGGAATAATGTTCAGCGGATTTTTGATCGAAGGCTAAAATTCGCTCCGTTAAGTGATGCTCAAAGATAATCGATGCTCCGTCGAGCAATTTTTGTCGTCGCTGTCCTTCAGGGAGAATTTGAATGCCATACAAAATTTCGGCTTGGGTAATACTGGTTGTGTACAGTGATGCACCGTTTTGGCGGGTTAACCATTGGCGAATGATCTGAGAACCCATGGGCTGAATGAGTTCTGAAATGATGTTGGTATCGAGGATGATTTTCATGAGTCACCAAACAGGGTTTCATCAATTCGGATGGGTTCCCGTGGTGAGATCAGGATTTCGCCAGGCTCAATCGCGCTGAATTGTTGCTCAAAGATGGCAATGAGCCACTGACCCTCGTTTTGAAAGTTTGCGGGTTGGAGTTCTGGGGTTGGGGGGTTTGGGTGGAGTTCGCGATCGAGGAGGTCGAAGAGTGTTTGTTTGTCGGTGGGGTTGAGTTGATGAATGGCGGGCAATAGTTCGTTGAGTGTCATGTTTGGCTCCTGGTCATGACGATCTAATCAAGATTTTAGCGGATCTGTTAACGCCTCACTGAGCGACAGTCTAGAAACCGGGTTGCTGGGGGTTGCTGGTTTTCCCCCAAGTTGATCGGAGAAACCCGGTTGCTCACAACCCCTCTAACCGCAGAACATACACCTGTGCTAACATTTTTCTGATCTTTTCTTAATCGTCTGGTTTTTTGACCTCACAATTGGTTAGCTCTCTGGCATTTTTAATGAATTTTTCATCGAAGGTGTAAAATTGCTGGCAGTCTTGACTTTGAGCGAGATGCAAAGCATCGGCAAAATCTAAACCATTTTCATGCCACAGTAGGGCTTGATGAACTAACATCGGGTTAGGTAAGTGAACATTTGGTAATCCCAAGAGTTTCCGGAAAGTCGAACAAATTTGATTCCGTTTAAACTGATAAGCAAATCTCAGCACCCATTCGGTTTCTAAGATAACGGTGTGAGAAATGAAGATTTCTGGGTTTTGAAAAAGTTCTAGACTTTTTTGATATTGGATTGGATCATCTTGAGTCAGAAGCCGAACTACAATATTGGTGTCAACTGCGATCATGCCATTGCTCCTGAATGCCTTGGTGAATAGCCGCTTCCATATCCTCTAAGGTTTTGAGTGAACCTTGATAGTTTAAACACCCGGCTACTTCGTTTAAAGTGGTCGGATGAAAGGGCTGTTTGGGCTGAATTAAAATTCCTTTGCCTGTATCAGTCAAGATGATTTCTGTCCCCATCTCCAAGCTATAGATTTTCCGCATTTCTGGTGGAATGATAATTTGTCCTGTTTGGGAGATTTTGGCGATTTCCATGGGTGAATCAGTTGGGATATTTCGGTAATTTTAACAAAATCAGATCTTGCTTTCCCCCTACGCCGGTCTAGAAACCGGGTTGCTAGGGGTTACTGGTTTTCCCCAAGTTGATCGGAGAAACCCGGTTGCTCACAGCCCCTCCAACCGCAGAAAATGCACCCGCCCCGACCCATCCCCTGCCATCACCGTCACCCCATCCGGTGTAATGGCACAGGAACTCATCGCACCACCTTCCCCGGTAAAGGTGGCTAACACATCCCCCGTCACCAAATCCCACAGTTTCAGAGTTTGATCATTAGATGCAGAGACGGCTCTTTTCCCGTCTGGAGTGATCGCCACTGCTGTTACCGAGTCACTATGCCCAGAGAGGGTAGCGAGTTCCCTACCCTGCTCCAAATCCCACAGTTTCAGGGTGTTATCATCCGATGCAGAGACGGCTCGTTTCCCGTCGGGGGCGATCGCTACTGCTGTTACCGAGGCACGATGCCCAGAGAGGGTGGCGAGTTCCGTCCCCCTCTCCAAATCCCACAGTTTCAGGGTTTCATCAGACGATGCAGAGACGGCTCGTTTCCCGTCGGGGGCGATCGCCACTGCGCTTACCACGTCACTATGCCCTGTGAGGGTGACGAGTTTCGTCCCCTGATCCAAATCCCACAGTTTCAGGGTTCTATCCGACGATGCAGAGACCGCTCGTTTCCCGTCGGGGGCGATCGCTACTGCTGTTACCGACCGACTATGCCCAAAGAGGGTAGCGAG
>NZ_JAQMTY010000060.1 GCF_028330765.1 Spirulina subsalsa CS-330
CACGGCTAAAGTAAGGCATTAAGTAGGGTGCTGTTAGCGCAGCGTAACGCACCAAGCATGGATATTTCAGCGATCGCAGCCATTGGCATAACTTAAGATGTGCCACGACATTAGTATCACGACACACGTTAATCGGTGGGTTACGGCGGATTGTCGAATACAGGTATAGTCTGAATTTTGGCTGCCTAACCCACCCTACTCTAAGGAATTATTTTAGATATGCCATTACGCTAGGGGTCAATCTTCACGGGCTTCGGGGTCGGCGGTTTTGGGGGCTTTGGGTTTGAGGCTTGACCACACCATGACGATACCAGTGCCAACCATGAATAACAGACCCATGCCGTTGAGAAGCACATAAATAGGCTCTAAAAATTTGCCGAGGTATTCGCCTTCATGAATCACCATCAGAAAATGGACTTGGTCACGGGAGAGGCCAAACCAACTTTTGCCGAGGCGGTAACAAATGCCGCTGATGGCGGTGATCAGAAAGGGAATTAGGATAATCGGGGCAAGGGTACGATGGGCGTTGCGAACAGTCCGTCGAAAAACCATGGGTTATCTGTACAAAAGAATCTTCGTTAATTTAATTTAATGGCATGGAGGTGGGGAGTGTAGGAAACTAGAGGGTAGGACGTATGGGGAATCATTAAACAGTTATGGTGAAGGGTGCGATCGCCGTCCAAGCACGACCCCACTGACACTGTAATCGGGTGGAACAGCCGTAGTAAATCACGCAGCATTTCAATACAAAGGCAGGATTTCACCGTACTGTGGGCAGAATGCCTTACTTCACAATCAAGGGTAGGCAGCACCGCGAAAGACTTTAGAGATCAATAGTCACAGTGTCCATTAGAAAAATACAAATGTATTGTTTTGCGTTTGCTGACTGCCCCTGGGATGCGCACCATGAAACAGACATCATCCTCACAACCACGTTTACCGTCTCCTCTCGCTCCTGCGGATTTGCCAGTGTCGCACTCCTCTGCTCTCATGAGCCGTGGGGTGATGGGGTTATGGTGGCTGGGTGTGGGTGTGACGCTGGTGGGCTGTGGGATGGTCTGGCTGGAGCCAATGCCGCTGCCGGTGCGGGGGGTGGTGAGTTTTAGTGCGATCTTGTGGGTGGGGATGGGGGCGATCGCTCGGCATTGGTGGCAACAATGGACAGAACTCGAACACCATCAACAGATCCGCGATCAATCCCTCCAAACAGTCCAACAGGACTCGCAGGATCTCCGCGCCGAACTCACGGCGGAAGTGACGGCCTATGCGGCATTGCTCCAAGAAGTGCAAGAGCGGGAAATTCAGTTTCGGCGGCAGTATGAAAAGCTCCCGATTCCGGTTTGTACCTGGCGCTATACGGGGGATGATTTTCTGTTTGTCGGGTGTAATGAGGCGGCGATCGCGTTTACCGACGGGGAGGTGCTTAACAATATGGGAAAGCGAGCCACCGAGATCCTCTCGGACTATCTGTTTGTCCATCAGGATTTGGCGGAATGCTTGCTGACGAAAACCCCGACGACGCGATCGTTTCATTTTGCCAGCCTTGATATCCATCTCCAACTCCGCTACCTTTTTATTCCCCCCAATTGGGTGATGGTACTCACGGAAGACATCACGACCCAATACCGCAGCGAAATCCAACTCAAACTCCGTCTCCGCCAACAGTCCACCTTGGCCGAACTGGGTCAACTGGGACTCACGACCCCGAATTTGGCCAGCTTGATGCAGGAGACCGTGCGCCTGGTGTCGCGGACGTTGCGCGTTAAATATTGTGCGATTTTTGAATATTTGGCCAATGGCCATGCCTTGCTGTTGCAAACGGGGGTGGGGTGGAAAAAAAATCTCATTGGTCAACTCACGGTGTCTGCTTCGACCGCGTCGCAATCGGGTTACACCCTGGAACGGGGCGAGCCGGTGATTGTGAAGGATCTACGGGTGGAGTCACGATTTCGGGGAGCGCCGCTGCTCCATAATCATCGGGTGATTAGTAGTGTGTCGGTGGTGATTGATGGGGAAGGGTCGCCCTATGGGGTGTTGGGGATTTATACGGATCGCTTCCGGGAGTTTGATGAGGATGATGCTCAGTTTCTTCAGGCGGTGAGCCATATTTTGACGACGGCGATTAAGCGCGATCGCCAGGCGGAACAATTAAACCTGATGAAGCGGGCGATTGATTCGAGCCAAAACAGCATTGTGATCAGTGATGCGATCGCCCCCGGTCAACCGATTCTCTACGCCAACAGTGGCTTTGAGCAAATTACCGGCTATCAAGCCGATGAGGTGGTCGGTCAAAGTGTTAGCCTTCTCTACGGCAGTGGCACGACACCTAAAACCCTCCAAGCGATTAACCTGGCTCGGTTCCAAGGCCATAGCTTCCACGGCACACTCCGCTACTATCGCAAAGATGGCAAGCCGTTTTGGATGGAATTAAACCTCGCGCCGGTTCACGATCAACACAATGCCCTCACCCATTTCATTGAAGTTCAAACTGATATTACCGAGCGCAAACAATTTGAAGAAACCCTACGCAATGAACGGGATTTACTGAATGGCATTCTCCAAACCAGTATTGCGGCGATTATTGTGCTTAATAAGGAAGGAGAATTAACCTTTGCCAATGAACGGGCGGAGGCGATTCTGGGGTTGGATTCCACCCCCGAAATTCCTGAAACATCCACCCCAGATGGGCGCTGTGCCGATCCCCATGACCGCCCTGGGAATCGGTTGATTATTGAGCGGTATGCGCTGCCGGTGACCCCGATTTTGACAGAGGGGCATCCGGTGTTTGATCTGCACCATACGGTGGTGACGGAGAGGGGCGATCGCCAATATCTCTCGATTAACGGTGCGCCCCTCTGTGATGCCTACGGCAACATTACCGCTGCGGTGCTGTCGATTACCGATATTACGGAACAATACCAGGCGGAAATCGCCCTGCGCCAAAGTGAAGAACAGTTTCGGCTGTTGTTTGAACTCGCCCCGATCGGGATTTTCCTCTGTGGTATGGATGGCCGTTTCCAACAGGTCAATCCGGCACTTTGTGCGGTGCTGGGCTACGGTGCTGAACAGTTACAACAACTGCATCTCAGTGAACTGACTCACCCCGATGATCATGCGGCGGATTTGGCGATTAACCAACAATTGCTCTTAGGGGAAATTGATCAGTTTCAGATCGAGAAACGGTTTATTTCTCAGCAGAATATGGTGGTGCATACGCTGGTGCGGGTGGTGATGGTCTATGACGATGAAGGGCAACCGAGCCATGAGGTGGGGCAGGTGGTGGATATTAGCGATCGCAAATGGGCCGAAGAAGCCCTGCTCGCCAGTGAAAAACGCCTTGAGGGGATTCTCGGCTCCATTGAAGATGTGGTGTGGTCGGCAGAACCCCACACCTTTGCCCCGATTTATTTCAACCCAGCGGCGGCGGTGGTGTTTGGGCGATCGCTCCCCGAACTCTTCTCCACGCCCCGCCTCTGGCTCACCCTGATCCACGGCGAAGACCAAACCCGCTTCACCCAACACCTCCACCTCCTCAACTCCACCGGGGTCGGAGAATGCGAATATCGGATTGTGCGCCCCAACGGTGAACTGCGGTGGCTGCTGTGTCGGAGTCGGCTGGTGTACGACGAGCAGGAGCAACCGGTGCGCATTGATGGCATTAGTAGCGACATCACCGAGCGGCGCATGGCCGAGGCGCAACTGCGGCGCAATGCCTTTTATGACTCCTTGACGGAACTGCCGAACCGGGCGCTATTTATGGATCGGCTCTGGCATACGATCCGGCGGGCGCGACGGCGGGGGGGCTACCTGTTCGCGGTGCTGTTCTTGGATATTGATTCGTTTAAGGTGGTCAATGATAGTTTGGGCCATACGGTGGGGGATGATTTGCTGATTGCGATCGCCCGCCGCCTCGAAGACTATCTACGCCCCAGTGATACCCTCGCCCGGCTTGGGGGGGATGAATTCACGATCTTGCTCGAAGAAATCAGCGATCGCCAAGAAGCCCTCACTATTGCCGATTGCATCCATTCCGCCCTCCGCACCTCCTTCCACATCCAAGGCTACGACGTATTCGCCGAAACCAGCATCGGCATCGCCTTCAGCCAACTCCCCGACACCCCCCAAGACAGCATCCATTACAACTATCCCGAAGACCTGCTGCGGGATGCCGACACCGCCATGTATCGCGCCAAAGCCCTCGGCAAAGGACGCTACGCCGTTTTCCACACCGCCATGCACCAACGCGCCCTTGCCCGCTTGGAATTGGAAACCGACCTGCGTCGCGCCGTCGAACGGCAAGAGTTTGTGGCGTATTATCAACCGATCATGAATCTACATTCCGGCAAAATCAGCGGTTTTGAAGCCTTGATTCGCTGGCAGCATCCCGACAAGGGCCTGGTGTCCCCCATCCACTTCATCCCCATCGCGGAAGAAACGGGGCTGATCATTCCCATGGGTTGGTGGATGCTCCAAGCCGCCACCAGTCAACTCGCCCAATGGCAGCAATACTACCCCGCCGCCAAAAATTTAGTGATGAATGTCAACCTGTCCGGGCGGCAGATGGGAGAACTCGACCTCGTCGATATGATTGACTATATTCTTGAAAAAACGGGGCTGGCGAGCAAGCACCTCAAGCTCGAAATCACCGAAAGTATGCTGATGGACAATGCCACGGAAGCGAAAGAGGTGCTGATGAAGTTGCGATCGCGCCAAATCCTCCTCGGCATTGATGACTTCGGCACGGGCTACTCTTCCTTGAGTTATCTCGATCAATTTCCCGTCAATACCCTCAAAATTGACCGCTCCTTTGTGATGCGGATCAAAGCCGACGGTGAAGACTCCGAAATTGTCCAAGCGATCATCAACCTTGCCCATATCCTCGGCATGGATGTGGTGGCGGAAGGGATCGATGCCCCGATGCAGGTGGCCTATCTCAAACGCTGGGGCTGTGACTTCGGCCAGGGCTATTATTTCGCCCGCCCCATGCCCGCCACCGATGCCGAAACCTTTTTACAGAAAAATCTTTAACCCCCAAGCCAACGTCACCGAGGGCGATCGCCTCTAGAACCCGCCCGCAAGCGATATACGTTAATCGGTGGGTTGCTAGGGAGCGAGACTGAACAGCTAGGGAGCGAGACTAAACAGCTAGGGAGCGAGACGCTCCCACTCCAGTCACATTGAGCGTTGGACATTCAAGATGATCCGAAGATTAAGTCTTGACGCTGCCCTAGGCCGCGAGCAGACTTTTAAATAAACCCAGGCCATCGGTGGCATTCAGGACAGGATCGGCGGCGCGTTCGGGGTGGGGCATCATGCCGAGGATGTTGCCCTGGGGGTTGGTGATGCCGGCGATGTTGCTGGCGGAGCCGTTGGGGTTGGTGGTATCGTCGATCGCGCCCTCGTGATCACAGTAGCGGAAAAGGATTTGGTCGTGGTCGGCGAGGGCTTTGAGGGTGTCGGCATCGGCGTGATAGCGGCCTTCCCCGTGGGCGATGGGGAGGGTGATCACTTGGTCGGGGTCGTATTGGCTCGTCCAGGGGGTGCGATGGGGGGTGATTTTGAGGGGGACGCGATCGCAGATAAAATGCAAATCCCGATTCCGAGTCAGCGCACCGGGCAGCAAGCCCACTTCGGTCAAAATTTGGAAGCCGTTACAGATGCCCAGCACCCATTTACCCTGTTGGGCATGGTTGATGACGCTATTCATCACCGGCGAAAAACGAGCGATCGCGCCACAGCGGAGGTAATCCCCGTAGCTAAACCCCCCCGGCACGATCACCACATCAAGATCACTCAAATCCGTGTCTTGATGCCAAATCATCCGCGTCGGTTGGCCGATTACATCACGAGTGACATAGGCCACATCGCGATCGCAGTTAGAACCCGGAAACACAACAATGCCAAATTTCATGATTTTTGTTTCAACCTACAAAAGCGGAATCGAAAAGAGTGAGGCGGCCTAGTGCAGCGTCAATGCCAAGAATTAGGATGTTTGTAGGGTGCTGTTAGCGAAGCGTAACGCACCGTCACGTTAAGCGTTGGACATTCAAGACAATCTGAATAGTAAGTCTTGACTCTGTACTAGGTTGACGCGAGTTCGTTGAGTTCAAAGCGATAGTTTTCAATCACCGGGTTGGCCAAAAGGCGATCGCACATCTGATCCAATTGGGTTTCAGCGTCCCCTTGATCCGCCGCATCGAGGGCCACTTCAATATATTTACCAATTCGCACCGACTCCACCGCCTCATACCCCAGTTGATGCAGTCCAGAACAGACCGCCACTCCCGCCGGATCAAGCACCGAAGGGCGTAACGTCACATAAATTCGAGCTTGAAAATGAGCCATGGAACTCCCACCAAAACAGCACATCCCCCATTCTATCGGGTACGGGAAGATTCGCTCCGAGCGATTCAGCTTTCTCGTATACTAAAGGGCATCCGAGCAAGCTGAACCGCAGCGCATGAAGACCCGCACCCGTTCCCAAGAAAAAATTCTCTGTCTCCTGAAAACCCTCCACCGCGCCATTTCCGCCCAAGACCTCTATCTTGAACTGCGCCAAACCCAGCAAAACATGGGACTCGCGACGGTATACCGCGCCCTCGAAGGCCTCAAGCTAGATGGCTTGGTGAAAGTGCGCACCCTCACCAATGGCGAATCCCTCTATAGTCCCGTCCAACAGGATCAGCACCATCTCACCTGCCTCAATTGTGGCCGCTCGATTCCCATTGCGGAATGCCCGGTGCATGAACTCGAACACCAATTACAAGCCTCTCATCAGTTCAAGGTGTATTATCACACCCTGGAATTTTTCGGCCTCTGTGCCGACTGTCAGGGGCAGGAGGAAGAAGCGGCGATCGCACCGGTTTAACAGCCTCGCGTGATTCGGTTGCCCGGAACCCATGGAACTGAGACAAACTAGCGATGCCCATCCCCCACGAGTACCGTCAACCGCACGTTAGTGAGGATGGGCGGCGTAATCCGTGGAGAATGTGCGGATCAAGGCCGTGGAGGGTTTTTTCAATGCGGGCTTCCCAGGAATAGGACTGCACCGCGTTCCAGGGGTAGAGTCCTTGGGGAGTCCAGGCGGGTTGGGTCGTCAGGGTTTTGCGGAGTTGAAGGGCGAAGTCTTGGGGGTTGTCGGGTTCGGCCCAAGCGGTGATTAAGGGGGAGGTTTGGAATTCGCGCAGGGGCGGGATGGTGGTGGAGATGATGTTACGCCCGGCGGCGATGTAGTCAAAGAGTTTCATCGGGGAGGTGAAGTTGGCCGCGTTGCCCGTATGGTGGGGATAGACCAGAATATCGGCGGCTTGGAGCAGGGGGGCGAGGCGATCGTGGCTGAGGTAGCCGAGGAGGGAGACGTTGGTGAGGTGGCGGGTTTTGAGTTCGGCTTCGTAATGGGCGATCTGAGGGGAGGGGCCACCGGCCAGGGCGAATTGAACATCGGGAAACTGGGGGGCAATGTCGAGGATGATATCAATGCCTTTGAAGGGTTCGAGAGCACCGGCATAGACAACGAGGGATTGACCGGGGGAGAGGAGGCGATCGCGCCACTCCTGGGCCTGGTCGGGGTGTCGTTCGTAAAAACCCCGGTTAAACCCATTATGAAATTGGCGAATTTTATCCGGGGGCATCCCATTGGCGATTAAATTGTCTCGCACCGGAGTCGCCACGGTCACCGTGGCATGGAGGAGGGGACTCTCGACGATCTCCGGCTCGTAGCGTTTTGTTTCGCAGTGGTCGCGCTCATAGATGGCGGGAATGCCTTGCTGAATCGCGGCTTTGACAAAATTCCAATCGCGACTATGCACCAAGCCCGTCTGCTGGCGCAGATGCAGGGGGAGATGGTATTTACAGACGACGGTGCTGCGGTTGGTGAGTTTGCCAAGGAGGCCGGGGAGGCGATCGCCCCCCCTCGGCACAGCCAACTCTGCCGTTTGTAAGTCGGCTTGCAATTGATAATAGGCCCGCAGATCCGCCGCCGCCGCTTGGGGGTGAAATCCGGCCACCCAACGCCAAAAGCGCCGGGTGGGGCGTGGGTACACCAACACCGCCCGATAACCCAGATTCGCCGCCGCATTGGCAAGATGAACCATCTGCACGAGATACGCCCCCGACATCGGTAGAGTCTCTCGCACGTAGAACAGGTAATAACGCCTCATGACAGCCTAGGACGTTGCAGCAGAATCCGGGTCGGGATCGGGAATTGTGTTTTCACTACTGGGCAATTCCAAACAGTAGCCCGCACCATAAACGGTTTTGATGTAGCAGGGATGCCGGGGGTCAGGTTCAATTTTGGTGCGCAAATGCCGGATATGCACCCGAATCGTCTCAATGTCATCATCGGGATCGTAGCCCCAGACTTCTTTGAGAATTTCGCTCGGTGATACGGTTTGCCCGTGGCGTTGCAGCAGACAGTGAAGCAATTCAAATTCAAGGTGGGTGAGTTTAACGGTTTTGTTAAACCAAATGGCCTCAAACCGTTCCGGAATCAGGGTTAACGGGCCATAGTTGAGAATTTCGGAATGCTTGGCGGCTTGGGGAATGCGATCGGTGCGGCGCAATAAGGCCCGCACTCGCGCCAACATTTCTTCAAGCTCAAAGGGTTTCGTGAGATAGTCATCGGCTCCAGCGTTAAAGCCGCCGACTTTATCTTGGGTTTGATCGAGGGCTGTCAACATCAAAACTGGGATATCGGTGGTGCGAGCATCCCGTCGTAGGCGTTGACAGATGGTAAAGCCATCGACTTTGGGAAGCATCAGGTCAAGCAGGATCAAATCCGGTTGGAGTTGGACTGCGAGGGCCTGGCCTTTGATGCCATCACTGGCTAGATTGACATCATAACCAGCCATCTCCAGATTGATGGAGACGAGTTCTGAGATTGCGGGATCATCATCAATGACCAATATTCGGGGCATGACCTACAGGAATGTCAACACGATTCATTACAGATTGCTACGAACTGTAGCAATAAATGAACGATGTTTTGATTATACGCGCTAATTTTGCATCTTCCCTCGGTGGGGATCGTGATTCGGGGCGAGGATCGGGGGTGGGGGGTGAAGAGGGGTGACGGGGGCGATCGCATCGCGGCGGAGCAATGAGAGGCAGAGTCAGAGCGAGAGGGGATGGGGTTGCTCTGGACGGGGGCGATCGCAGTTGAGGGCGATTGGGGCGGGATCGGCCTCCCTTGCTAAGTTAACAAATGTTGATAATTGGGGCAAGGTGGCGGGCAGCGGTGGGGTTTAACGCGGTTGGGGGGTGCGATCGCGCTGCGCGGTTAAGCGTTCGGCATTGTCCAAAATCACGCCCACCTGTCGATTGAACACCTGCATATAGCGTTGGTCATGGGCATCAAAGCCGGTGTGGAGATAGTCCGGGATGCCGTTGGGGGGGGTGGGTTCCTGCCGGTGGAGGTTGGGGCGAATTTTATTGACGAGTTGCGTCACGGCAATCAGTTCGCCTTGGGGATTCCACACCGGCAGACAGAGGAGGCTACAGGTGCGATAGCCGGTACAGCGATCGATGGTTTTGGCGGTGGCGGATTGGGGGTGATCGTAGAGGTCGTAGGGAATATTGATCGGTAGGGTATGTTGGGCGACCCAGCCCGCGTAGCCTTCGCCGAGTTTGAGACGGAGTTCGCGGGTTGTGCCGTTGATCGAGGTGATTTTTGTCCAGAGTTCTTGGCGATCGCGGTCGAGGAGCCATAGGGTGCTGCGATCGGCATTGAGCAGATCTTGGGCCGCGGTCATGACTTGGTGAATCACGCCGTCAATGGTGAGTTTGCCTTGGGAGACGGAGCGGGTGGCGGCCATGAGGGCGGCGGCGATGCGTTGTTGCTTGGCGGTGCGGTGGTAGGCGCGGAAACTTTCGAGGATCATCCGCATCAGGGGGGTGTTGTCTAAAAAGCGGGTGATGTCGGCGGCGGTGAAGCCGGCGGGGTCAATGCGTTGGGCGAGGGGGGCGGTGCGATCGTGGAAGCGTTGGAGTTTGTTGAGGCATTGGACGACGGCGATCAGGTTGCCTTGTTCGTTGAGTAAGGGAACGGCCACGAGGGTATAGGTGCGATAGTTATTTTTGCGATCCTGGACTTGGGCGATCGCCGACCGGGGATCATCATAAAAATCGTAGGGAATATTCAAAATCTGACGACACCGCGCCGTTTCCCCCACAATGCCCTGATCCGCCGGAATCCGAATTTCTAAATCATTGGTGCCGTCCGCCTCCGCCAAGATTGACCAAAATTCCTGATTTTCTTCATCAAGCAAAAAAATGGTGGTGCGATCGGCATTTAACGCCCGTCCCACCCGCAGCGTAATCGATCGCAAGGTGGTATCGAGAATATCATCAAAGCCATTGCCGTCCATGACTTGATTGAGGAGGTCGAGGGTTTGGCGCACCGCATTGTCGGAACGCGGTTGGGCTTGGCGTTGCACCTGTTCGAGTTGTCGGGCATTGTGGAGAGCGATCCCCACTTGGGTATTAAAAATCTTGAGGTATTGTTGACTGTTGCGATCGAAACTGGCTTGGAAGGCGTAGGGGGCAGCGGGCCAGCTACTCGCGTCGTAGGGTTCCTGCGCTCCGGGGCGGCGTTTATTCACCAATTGAGTCACGCCCAATAATTCCCCGTCGGGACTCCACACCGGCAGGCAGAGGAGGCTACAGGTGCGATAACCGGTCTGTTGGTCGGTTTGCTGGGCGATGATGGAGTCGGGATGGTCGTAGAGGTCGTAGGGAATGTTGAGGGGTTGCCCGGTGGCGGCGACTTGCCCAGCAAAGCCTTGGCTGACGGGGATGCGGATCGTGTGGACGGAACCATCACTAAAGGGAATTTCTGTCCAAAGTTGGTCGTTACGGTCATCAAGGAGCCAAAGGGTGCTGCGATCGGCGTTCATGAGGCGTTTGGCGGCGGCCATGACGCGGCGGATGATGTCTTGGGTGTTGAGGCTGCTGTGGGCGACGGTGCGGGTGGCTTCGGCGATCGCTTCAGAAATATGGAGGCGCTGGGTGAAGCTGTAGCAGTCTTGGCAACGCTTGAGCATCCGATGGAGGGCGGGGGCGGCGGCGTTGAGGCGATCGCGATCGCGTTCGGTAAACCCATTGAGGTCAATGCGTTCTACAAGGGGTAACTCTGGACGGGAGGGGACTTTGAGCTTATTCATCACCTGAATAAAGGCGACAATTTCCCCCGTCTCATCCCGTAACGGCAGCGTCAATTCATTGCGAAACAGCGCCGTTTGGGATTGAACATTGGCCACAATCACCCCCCAATCGTTGGCCGTGGTTCTCGACACATGCACCGCCTTTTTATAGATCATGACGCGCTCTGGTGTGGCAGTCTCGGCAAAAAGTTGAATCTTGGTGCTGTGGCTGACCGTGGTTTGGGTCAAGATCGACCAGAGTTCATCGGTCTCCTGATTCAAAAAAAACAAGTTGACATGATCCGCCGCCAGCATTTCCCCCAGGTTGAGAATTAAAGTTCCCAAAATCGACCCCAACAGATCTTCAAAATCCTGGCCGGTCTGCCCCTTCAAAACGGTGAGTAATTTGTGTTCTTGCTCCAGCACCAGGTTGATAAAATCGGGCTGGAGGGTGGCGATCGCATCCTGTACCCACACCGCCGAAAACACCGCCTGATAAATCCGGTTCGCCACCCGCGCCCGCCCCGACTCGACCCGAATCAACCCCATCGTCTGCAACTCCTGCTGCACCGCGCTCCGCTCCACCGCGTCCCCTTGGCCCGTCACCACGGCCTGATACCCCTGTAAACGCGGCAACAGGTTAGGGCCAGGGGCCAAGAGGCGATCGCAGATCAACCGCAGATGGGGCGGCTCATCGTAGCTTTCCCACGGGTCGAGCAGTTGCGTTGTGATCAACTGCGTCAGCCATGCCCCTTGTCCATCCGCCGGAGGCGCTTGGGGGGCTTGGACAATCAGCGCACAGAGTTTTTGGGTTAAAAACGGTTGTCCCCCCGTCCAGTCCAAAATCAACGCCATCATCGCCTCCGGATCGGGCAGATGCTCCCGCAGCCCCTGCCAGAGGGGTTGAGTGGCGGCCAGGGCAAAGCCACCGGGGGTGAGCCGAGAGCCGCATTGAGTGAGGAGGGCGCGACCGGATCGATCTAACAATTCTGGGGCGAGGGTATCCCCAAACAGGGCCACCCGAATCGTTCCGGACTCCCAGCAGCCCCGCAACACCGCAAAAAAGTCATTAGGACTAAACTGAAGTGTCCCCAAACGCTCCACATCATCAATCAACAGCACGATCGGGGCCTGAAGGGTTGGGAAAATCAGGGTTTCGAGGAGTTCGCTGAATTGCTGTACCGGCGAGAGAAAGGCGCGATCGCGCAACCACGCCCCCAACGACATCTCCACCCCCAACTGCCGCACCAACTGCTGCATGATTCCCCCATACCACTGTTGGGACGTGCTATCCTCACAGCCCATCTTCATCAACTCCAACGCCACACAGGCATAGCCCTCCCGCTGAAGGCGATCCATCACCCGCAATCGCAGGCTCGTTTTGCCCGTCTGACCAGGGGCAAACACCCCACAGCAGCCCTCGCCCGTGAGAGCCATTTCCAACTCATGATCAACGGGGCGGACGACATAGCTGGGAGCATTGGGCTGGAGGGGGCCACCAACCGTGTAGAGATAAGGCGATAGAGGAGAAGACATGGTCATCGGTGATCCAAGCATTCAGTCATGCTTTAGGGTGATCTTGTCAAAGTTTGGCTTGGATTGATACATTCCATGCTACGGTGTCGAGCGGATTGAGGACTGTGCCAGGGATTGCAATCTGTGCTCCATCCGGCTCAACTGCATTATCCCTTGGTCTTTAAATTTGAGGGGATGGTGACCAGGCCCCTAGGTGATCCGGGGGTGGGACGATCTCAGAGCGGGACAGTCCCACCGCTCGGTTGTTTTTGGCTGGATGAGAGAATAAAACGGCTGGCCATTCTGCGGTTCTATTATCGAGGAATTAAGTAAAAATACGGACTGATTTCCGCTGGTTTTTTAGGGGATACTGGAGCAGTTGGGGTGAAATGAGGATCAGCAGACCCTGGGATGGTGCGATCGCGCCATAACCGCTTGCCTTCGGTTTTGTTCTGGGTCAAGGGTCTTGTCTCTGAACCATCCCCCTTGCCCGATCAGAGGCAACTGGTGTCTAAGGTGGATCTCAGGGAACGCATGGTGTTCAAGATGGTTGATCGTGAAATTCAATATTGTCGTCAACAGTTGCGGCGGGGCTATGCCCAAACCTACGAGCAGATTCACCCGGAATATGGTGAGGTGTTGGGCGATGTGGCCACAACGGTGCTGACGGCGATCGCGGCCAGTGATGCAGCATACCATGACGTGGAGCATACGATCCTGGTGACCTTAACGGGCCAAGAAATCCTGCGGGGCAAGCAACAGCAGGATGGTGGCGTGACTCCGGAGGACTGGTTTCACGGCCTCCTCGCCTTGCTCTGCCATGATGTGGGCTATTTAAAAGGGATCTGTCACGGCGATCGCCCCCAATACCACCTCTACACCACGGGCGTGGGTAGCCGCATGGTCACCCTCACCCCAGACCAAACCGACGCGAGCCTCACCCCCTACCATGTGGATCGGGGTCAACGCTTTGTGGCTGAGCAGTTTAGTGATCACGCTTTGATCGATGTGAAGCGTGTCCAAGATGGCATCGAACTGACCCGTTTTCCCGTTCCATCCGGAACTCGTTACGATGACACCCATGGCTATCCGGGGTTAATCCGAGCGGCAGATCTCCTAGGGCAATTGGCAGACCCGCGCTATTTGGATAAACTGCCCGCTCTGTTTCAAGAATTTGCCGAAAATGGCACCAATCAACAATTGGGGTATCAGCATCCGGGGGATTTGCGGGACGGTGTGCCGGGGTTTTTCTGGACGGTGGTTGCGCCCTATATTCAGGATGGGCTGAAGTATCTCTGTGTGACCCAAGGGGGTAAGCAGGTGGTGGCCAATCTCTATGGGAATATTTTTTTAGTAGAGCATGAGTTACACTCGAAGGCAATGCAGCAACAGGCGGAGCACCTCGGCGGGCAGCGATCGCCCTCTACGGCTCTTTCAGCCTAGTCCAGGTTGCTGCCGATGTCGGCCCTCACCCTGAACCCATGGCTCCAGACTTACCACTCCTCGCACTTGATTTTGATGGGGTCATCTGTGATGGGTTACTCGAATATTTTCAAACCACCTGTCGGGCCTATTCCGTTCTCTGGGGGAAAAGCCTCGATTTATCCCCCTGGGAAGCAGAATTTTGTCGCCTCCGCCCGGTGATTGAAAGTGGCTGGGAAATGCCGGTGCTGTTGCGAGCATTGGTGACGGGGGTTTCCGGTGACGCGATCGCTGACCATTGGGCCCCGATTCGCAATGAAATTGTCAAGGCCGAAGAGTGCGATCGTATCCATCTTGCCACCGTCGTCGATCACGTCCGCGACCAATGGATTCAAACGGATCTAGACGGCTGGCTCGCTCTCCACCGCTTCTATCCCGGTGTTCTCGATCGTCTGCGCACCTGGCTCGCCGCCGACACCCCGGAACTGTGGATCATCAGCACCAAAGAAGGCCGCTTCATTGACCAACTCCTCCGGCAACAGGGCCTCAACTTTCCCCGCGCCCATATTTTCGGCAAAGAAGTCAAACGCCCCAAAGCCGACTCCCTACGCCAATTGCTCTTTCAAACCCCCCAAGCCTGGTTTATTGAAGACCGCCTCAGTACCCTAGAAAATATCGCTGACCAACCGGATCTGCGCATCGTTAAACTTTTCCTCGCCGACTGGGGCTACAACACCGCAGCCATGCGAGAGACGGCCCAACACCACGATCGCTTCCGACTCCTCTCCCTCGATCAGTTTCATCAAGACATCTCCCAATGGTGCTAAGAACGGAGCACCGCAGGCTTGGCCGTCACCGTCGCCACCACAGTACAATCACGCCCCCCTTCCTTCGCCGCGTACAACGCCGCATCCGCCGCTTGTAAGAGGTCAAACTCCGTAGCCCCATGGTGTGGAAATTCCGCAATGCCAATGGAAACGGTAATCGACTTCAACAGTTGATCTTGGGATTTGACCCGGAGTTCTTTGACCCGATGCCGGATCATTTCCATCCGTTCGTAGGCGATCGCTCCCCCCAACTTCGGCAAAATCAACACCACCTCTTCCCCCCCATACCGACAGGGCACATCAGACTCTCGCAAATTCTGCTGCAACACCTGACCCAACTCCCGCAACACCACATCCCCCGCATCATGGCCAAAGGTGTCATTAAACTGCTTAAAATGATCCACATCAAGCATCACCACCGTTAAGCACTGCTGATCCTGTTTTGCCTTTTGGAGTTCTTGGTGCAGCGCCTCTTCCATATAGCGGCGATTGTAGAGTCCCATCAACGGATCATGAATGCTCTGGGTTTTCAACGTTTCGCGCAGTTCTAAACTCGCCAGCGCCAACGATAGGTGCTCGGCCACCGTGCGCGCCAATTGTCGTTTGGCCTCATTCAGCGTCTCCGGTTGATCACTATTCAAATACAACAAGCCCAAAATCTCGCCTTGGGCCAACATCGGCAAGCACAAGGTTGCGCGGGATGCTCGGTAGGAGAGGGAAACATGATCACAAAATACGCCATTGCGATCGCCAATCGCCCAGTGGGGTTGACTGCATCGCAATGCCCAACAATACTGCACGGGAAACTGAGTCTGGCTGGTGCTCGGCTCCCCCCAACTCGTCACCTGGATCAGGGATTGCGTGGATGGATCGTGGCGAAACACAGCCCCCCCGCATTGGGGAAACAGAGGCTGTAATAGATCTGCGATCACATCATAGGCTTCGGCCATGCTCCGGCAGACTTGCAGAAAACTGTTCATCTTACCCAGCAACACCATTTCTTGGTGACGGAGTTCGAGTTCGGCGAGTTGCTCAGTGAGTTGGGCGTTAGCTTGTTTGATCGCGTTTTCGGCCTGTTTCCGTTCGGTGATATCTGTGGCAGTGCCGATGATTTGGTGGGGTCGGCCATCGGGGGTACGGCGAAATAATGTATCTCGACTACTGAGCCAATGCCAGTTGCCGTCGGCATGGCGGGCCCGATATTCACATTCCAATACTTCACCATCATCGGCATGATTAAAGGTGCTGACGTGGTGCTGATAGCGGCTGAAGTCTTCGGGATGGATGATGTTACGGAGCAAATTAAACCCCATGGTGGCTAAATCCTGGATGCTATAGCCGAGCATCGCCCCCATTTGATTATTGCTGTAGACATTGCATTGCTCAATCAGGTCGTAGACGTAGAGGATATTGGGGCTGGAGTTGGCGATTTTTTCGATGAAGTGCTGCTGTTCGCGAAGCTGGGCTTCGGTGCGTTTTTCGTCGGTGAGGTCAAGGGAGAAGACCGCTAAGCGCGTCACGGTGTTGTCGCGATCGCAAATGGGATACATCACATTCTCAAAATAGCGGTCTTGGGTCTGGTGAACAAATGCACTGGGCTGGCCCGTGCGGAGTACGGTGTCCATGTGGCGACGGTAGAGTTCAGCCCAGTCGGGGGGAACGTGGGTTGTAAAGTGACTCTGGACAAAGTCTTGGAGCGGCACATCTAGGCGACTGGCGATCGCCTGATTCGCCTGGAGCACCATCCCCTTGGTGTCCAGTAAAAACGCACTTTTTTGGATTGCATTTAACAACGCTCGCAGGGACTCTTCCGCCGCCTCTCGTTCCTGTAATGCCGCCTTTTGCGCACTGATGTCTTCAATCACGCCCACAAAATACTTCGGCACATTGTCGCGATCGCGAATCAAGGAAACCGTTGTTGCTCCCCATAACCACCGGCCATCAGAGCACCGATACCGTTGAGGACGACAGTAGGAAGACTCCATTCCATCCGATAACCGCTGGCTTAAGCGCTGCGTTTCGAGGCGATCCTCCGGGAGCAGCAAATCTTCATAACGTTGGATCAATAACTCAATCCGGTTGTAGCCCAATAGATCACAAAGCTTCTGATTGACGCGGAAAAAATGCCCTTCCAGGGTGAAAATTGCCATTCCCACCCCCGACTGTTCAAAAATCGCGCGAAACCGCTCCTCATTATCTTGCAGAATCGCTTCTGCCTGCTTTCGCTCCGTAATGTCCGTCATCAGACTCACGGCTCCGACATAGTGATCACTGGCATCATAGGCAGGCGTGGTGGAAATAATCACCCAGAGGGCAGAACCATCCCGACATTGGAACCTCAAATCACACTGATCTAATTGCTCTAAACGACTATTTTGTAATTGTTTGTGAGCGATCGCCTTTCCTTCCTCATCCATAAACTCAAAAATTGATCGCCCCAGCACCGCTTCAATGTCATAGCCCAACATTTCCGCCATCCGTTGATTCACAAATAATGTTCGGTTATTCATATCAATGAGCCAGATCCCCTCTGCCGCTGTTTCTACAATGGCTTGATAATGCTGAGTTTTTTCCTGGAATGCCAATTTTGATTTTCTTTGTGCCGCTTTATTGATGAATTGAATCGTCCCCATCTCATCAATGATAATCAGTTCCTCTGGTAATCGGTCAGCGATGATGCGATCGCGCCGATCAGGTAGACCGTCAAACCATCGTTTAGAAACTTCATTGCTGTACCTATACCATCCCCAAACGATCAAAAATAACACCACACTAGCCAAAGACAAGCCACTAAAAATCCACACCCTATGGATTGGCATCCATGGAACCAAATTAGTAATTAAAAAAAGAGACCCTTGTTTTTTGATCGGAATGTAATCCAACCACGACAAAATGAGCCAAAAACAATAATTCATGGTGTCAAAAAAAGTATAATAACCTTGAAGATTCAAGACTTAAAAAAGGTTATCTTTTTGGACGACTAACACCCTATTTATAGCTGTGTATTTATGGATTGATTGATGTTTAATGGCAGACTATACAATGCCAATACTCCCAAGGGACAGAGTGACCATACTCTACGCGACTATCTACCGGATGCAATGCAGCTACACCCCACCACCCTATTGTCCACTGTTTTCATCTCATCCGATGAAATTAGTTGTGACTCGTAACATTTTCAATCAATACGGAGCCAGTCTAAAGCGATTGCAATGCGATCGCTCACCCTCTCACCTGGTGCTTGCCCTAGGTTCTCAGCGTCATTGAAGATCAGGTATTTTGCATTTTTTTACATTTTTTTGATTTAAAAAATTCAAGATGAGAAAATCGGTTTGAATGACGAGCGAGGCCCATTCAAACCGATTTCCAGTCACGTTCTATTCACTAGGCCTTGACTTGAAAACGCCGCAATCGTAGGGCATTGAGTACCACGGAAACAGAACTCATGGCCATCGCTGCCCCGGCCACCATGGGGCTGAGGAGCCAACCGGTGAGGGGATAGAGTGCCCCAGCGGCAATGGGAATGCTGACCACATTATAGATAAAGGCAAAAAAGAGGTTGCTGCGGATGTTGCGGAGGGTGGCGTGGCTGAGTTGAATGGCGGTGATGATGCCTTGCAGATCGCCGGAGATGAGGGTGATATCAGAGGCGGCCATGGCGACATCGGTTCCGGTGCCGATCGCAATCCCCACATCGGCTTGGGCGAGGGCGGGCGCGTCGTTGATGCCATCGCCCACCATGGCGACGATCGCCGCCGATTTCCGGCTGGATTTTTCCTGTTGGAGTTGCTGGATGATTTTGGCTTTTTGGTCGGGGCGTACTTGGGCAAAGCTGCGATCAATGCCCACTTCAGCGGCGATCGCTTCGGCGGTTTTTTGGTTGTCGCCGGTGAGGAGGACAACCTGTAATCCCATGCGCTTGAGGCGTTTTACCACTTGGGCCGAGGAGGGTTTGAGGGCATCGGCGATCGCAACAATGGCGAGAATCTCCTGATCCTGGGCGACCCAAACAACGGTTTTGGCCGCTTGTTCCCAACGGTGGGCGAGGTCAGCGAGGGGTTGGCCGTTGAGTTGGGGGCGATCGCAGTCTAGGCCTAAGTCAGTCAACCAGCGCCCCGTGCCGATCCGCAGGGTTTGGCCGTTGATCTGACCCATCACGCCACAGCCTGCGATCGCGTCAAACTCCGTCACCGCTGGTAAATCCCCCGCCCCTTGACGCTGGGCATAGTCCACCACCGCCGCCGCGAGGGGATGTTCTGATTGGGCTTCCACCGCCGCCATCTGGGCCAACAGACGCAGTTCCTGCCCCTCTGCCGTGCCCTTGACGGTGGCGTAGTTCGTCACCGAGGGCTGACCGGCGGTTAATGTTCCGGTTTTATCGAGCACAATCGTGCGGACGTGGTGCGCCAGTTCTAAACTATCCGCCCCTTTGATCAGAATTCCCAACTCTGCCCCTTTGCCCGTGCCCACCATCACCGAGGTCGGAGTCGCCAGACCAAGGGCGCAGGGGCAGGCAATCACCAAGACCCCAACGGTGGTAATCAACGCCAGGGATAGATTCCCTGTCAGGCCATACCAGAGGCCGAAGGTGAGCAGGGCAATCCCCAACACCACCGGCACAAACCATCCCGTCACCTGATCCGCTAGTTGTTGAATCGGGGCTTTGGAGCCTTGGGCCTGCTGCACCAGTTGGACAATTTGCGCCAGTACCGTTTCATCGCCCACCCGCTGCGCTTCAAATTGAAAACTGCCGGTTTTATTGATCGTTGCGCCGATCACTTCATCGCCGGGGTGTTTTTCCACGGGTAAACTTTCCCCGGTAACCATGGCTTCATCAACGGTGGATTTTCCCTGAGTTACCACACCATCAACGGGGATTTTCTCCCCTGGCCGCACGAGGACAATATCGCCCACTTCCACGGCGGCGATCGCAATATCCCGCGCTTCCCCATCCCGAATCACCCGCGCCGTTTTCGCCTGCAATCCCATCAATTTCCGAATCGCGGCGGAGGTTTTCCCCTTGGCGCGGTGTTCGAGGGCGCGACCGAGCAAAATCAGGGTAATCACCACGGCGGCGGTTTCGTAATAGACATCGGGCGTTAACCCTTGGGCGGTAAACCATTGGGGTGCGATCGTCGGAAACAGCGAATACCCATAGGCTGCCCCTGTGCCCAACGCCACTAAGGTATTCATGTCCGCTCGACCCTGGCGCAACGCCGTCCACGCTCCCTTAAAGAAAGACTGTCCCACCCAGACCATCACAGGAGTCGTGAGGATCAACTGGAACCAAGGATGATGCAGCCACATCGGCCAAAAGGGCAGGTGTAGCCCTGTCATCATCGGCAATCCTCCCACCATTAAAATCCCACTCACCACCCCTCCGAGGATCAGCTTGCGTCGGAGTTGTTGGGCCTGCTCGGCTTGGGCTGCATCCATCGCCTCGGAGGATTGCCGGGATGAATTGAGGGGGGTTGCATCATAGCCCGCTCGCTGTACGGCAGCTTGGATCTGCTCTAGGCCGGTGGTGTCGGGATTGTAATGCACGCGGGCCAGTTCCGCGCCAAAATTGACGGTGCAATCGCTCACCCCCTCAACGTTAGAGATGACCCGTTCAATGGCGCGGGCGCAGGCTGCGCAACTCATGCCATTGAGGTGAAGAGTGTGCTGTTTCATGGTGCTGGTGATCTGGATTTTTTTAAGCCTAAACTCTCCAGTGCGCTAGAGAGTCAAGGGGGGAGGGTCAGTATCTTGCCCCCTCCCGTAGAATGGAGAGTGATTTTTGTTTCTTGCACCAGCCATGACGCTGAAAGCTGTTTTCTTTGATTTCAATGGCACGATTATTAATGATGAGGCAATCCATGGGGAGTTGATTCAACAGATTTTGCTGGCGGAAAATTTGCGGCCGGATCTTGTGGATTATCAACGGTTTTGCTTGGGACGCAGCGATCGCACCTGTCTGCGGGATTTACTGCGGCAACGGGGGCGGGTGGTGTCCGATGACTATTTGCAACAGTTAATGACCCAGAAGGCGCAGGGGTATTGCGATCGCCTCGCCGCCCTCGATACTTTGCCCCTCTATCCGGGCGTTGAAACGTTTATTAAAAAACTCCACAGTATAGATTTAGTCTTGGGGTTGGTGACGGAAACAGACCGGGCAGCGGTGGATCTGGTGTTGACGCGATCGCAGCTTGCCCAATATTTCAGCATCATCGTCACTGAGGACGATTGCGCCACGAGTAAACCCGACCCCGCCGGCTATTATCTGGCCGTGGAACGCGCTCAACAGCAATACCCCCAACTCCAGATCGAACCCCAGCGTTGTCTCGCCATTGAAGACAGTCTCGTGGGCATTACGGCGGCTAAGGCGGCGGGTATCCAGGTGGTGGGCATTGCCCATACTTACCCGTTTCACATGTTGCAGCGTCAAGCCAACTGGACGGTGGATAAATTCACCGAGTTGGAACTAGAGCGGGTGGAAAGGGTGGTTGCCCAACAGGATGCGGCCGTTTCGGTTTGAAGATTGAGGGTGAGAATGGTATGATCATTCACCGACGGGGGGTTAGCTCAGTTGGTAGAGCGCTGCGATCGCACCGCAGAGGTCAGGGGTTCGACTCCCCTATCCTCCATTCATTCAGCCCAGAGCCAGGGAAGCCAGGCAGGGAAAATGGTACAATCAAGAGTCCAAGTTATCCCTTCCCTAAACGTTGCATGACCTCGGTTTCTGAGCGCTTCCAAACCCTGAAAGAAAATAATCAATGCGCCTTAATTCCCTTCATTACGGCGGGTGATCCGGATTTAGAAACCACGGCCCAGGCCTTAAGGGTGCTTGATGCGGCCGGTGCAGATTTGATTGAATTGGGTGTGCCCTATTCTGACCCCCTCGCCGATGGGCCGACGATTCAAGCGGCGGCGACGCGGGCATTACAACGGGGCGTGACGCTGCAAAAGGTGCTAGATATGGTGCGATCGCTCCATGCTGAACTCACCGCCCCGATCATTCTCTTCACCTACTACAACCCGATCTATTTTCGGGGTGTGGATGTGTTCATGGCGCAGATTGCCGAGGCGGGGGTGAAAGGGCTGGTGATCCCAGATTTACCCCTTGAAGAATCCACCGCAGTCCTCGAAAGTGCCACCGCCCACGGCATTGAAGTGATCCTCCTCGTGGCCCCCACCAGCCCCACGGAACGCATTGATGCGATCGCCCAAAAATCCCAAGGCTTCATCTACCTCGTCAGCGTCACCGGCGTTACCGGCGCTCGCACTGAAATCGCCTCTCGCGTCCAAGACCTCCTCCCCCAACTGCAAAAGAGCACCCAAAAGCCCGTCGGCGTTGGCTTCGGTGTCTCTCAACCGGAACACGCCAAGCAGTTAAAAGACTGGGGCGCGAATGCGGTGATTGTGGGCAGTGCCGTCGTGAAGCGTTTGGCCGAAGGGACTCCAGCGGAAGGACTCGCCGCGATCGATACCTTTTGCCGCAGTTTGAAAGCGGCGTTAGCATAGAGTCACGACACAGCTAAAATAGTCGTTTAGCGTAGGGTGGGTTAGGCGGCTTAAACTCTCGCTATCACTGCAATTCAGCGATCCGCCGTAACCCACCAATCAATCTGTGCCACGACAGTAGGGTGGGTTAGGCGGCTTAAACTCTCGCTATCACTGCAATTCAGCGATCCGCCGTAACCCACCAATCAATCTGTGCCACGACAGTGGGGTGGGTTAGGCGGCTTAAACTCGCGCTATCATTGCAATTCAGCGATCCGCCGTAACCCACCAATCAATCTGTGCCACGACAGTGGGGTGGGTTAGGCGGCTTAAACTCGCGCTATCACTGCAATTCAGCGATCCGCCATAACCCACCAATCAATCTGTGCCATGACAGTGGGGCGATCGCCAGTAGCCCACAACCGCCAAGTCAACCATACGCCCAAAAACGGAGAGGGTGGGATTCGAACCCACGGTAGCTCACGCTACACTCGATTTCAAGTCGAGCGCATTCGACCACTCTGCCACCTCTCCAAGGTGTTTAATATCATAGCAAGCCTTGGACGGTTTGCGGAGTGGGGTAGAGGGGTTCTTGGTGGTGAATCTGCGCCTGTTCATCGACCCAGACGAGATGCGCGGCGGTGACTTGGCCCGCCGTGAGGGTGACGAGGGAAAAATTACGCTGTTGTTCATGGCCGGTGTTGATGATGCGGGGCACACGGGCCGCGTTGAGGTAAAGGGTTTCGGCTGCGGTTTGGGTGATGTCGCGGAGGCGATCGCGTCGATGCCGGAGGGTGTGGTGCATGTGGCCAAAGGTCACGAGGGGGATTGGTTTGCCCTGGGCGCGGGCGAATGCGATCGCTTCAGCCAAATCCGGATCACCAAAATCACTGCCAATCGGCTTCCAATCCCGGCCACAGATCGATTCTGCTTGATTGCCTAGCCCCGTTGGGCCATTGTGGGCGAGAAAAATAATTCGGTCACATTGGGCCCGCTCCACCGCTGCACAGATCGCCCGACTCGATGCTGCGAACCCATCAATCCCATACCGCTCCTGATAAAACTCCGGATTCAGCCAGTGATCCCCGCCCCAGCTAAAGGGCCGCCCCCCCACCACCGACAGATTCAACGCCGGAAAATCCCGCACCCCATAGCCCACATGGGCATCCCCCAACAGCGTCAACTGCTCCTGCACCCGATCTTCAAGGGCGTGATTATAGGGGGCTTTTTTTCGTCCCCAGGCTGACGCAGTATACCAAGCATCATGATTGCCGAGAATGACCGCATAGGGCACGGACAATTCACTCACACAGCGCACGACATCCACCGCCTCATTACCAAAATCCCCCACAAACAACACCAAATCCACCCCCAGCGCCACCACGGCCGCATTATCCGCCGCTGACCATTGATCATGCACATCACCAACGATCGCAAGCTTCAGGGGAGTGGAGGGGATCATGGCTCAATACGGTAGAAGGACAGATCCATATTTTACTGTGGCTGCTCCCTGAAGTTTGAACGGATACAGGGGAAGCCGGAGGGGCGCGGGCGCTGTCTCTCCTGTTCAGAGCACCAAAAATCAGCGATCGCGACCTGGTTGACTGACAAAATTAGCCAGATCCCGGAAAGCCCTCACCCTAGCCCTCTCCCCTAGGGCTACTGCTTATACATAACGTTCAAATGTTGGCCTCGTCTGCGTTTGATCCCCCTAAAACCCCCTTAAAAAGGGGGACTTTTTTTCGTTCCCCCCTTTTTAAGGGGGGCTAG
>NZ_JAQMTY010000061.1 GCF_028330765.1 Spirulina subsalsa CS-330
AGGATAAATCAATGGCGTTAGTCGTTGAGCCTAGCAACCCTCTGCAACTCTCGTTGTTTGAGTGGATAAATGGTCAGGTAACTGGCTGTTCAGAATCTCCCACTATAGCCCGTAGGGTTTAGTGGGGGAGTATGTCAAAATCAGAATAATCATCCCAGTCAAGAGCAAATTATGGTTCAAGAACTGCAACGCTCGCAAATCCTCTACCCAGATAGTGATGGTTTACCCATGTCGGATAATACCCTACAGTTTCATTGGATTGTCACGATCAAAGAAAATTTAGAATTATTGTTTGCGGATGATCCGAATGTATTTGTCGCGGGGGATTTGTTGTGGTATCCCATTGAGGGGGATAATCGCACTCGTCGCGCTCCGGATGTGATGGTGGCGATCGGTCGCCCGAAAGGGTATCGCGGCTCTTATAAACAATGGGAAGAAGGTGCGATCGCGCCCCAAGTGGTCTTTGAGATTTTATCCCCAGGGAATCGCTTGGGAGAAATGGCGAAAAAGTGGGAGTTTTATCACCAGTTTGGAGTCAGTGAATATTATCTCTACGATCCGGATCGTAATGATTTAACGGGATGGCAACGGCAGGAGGAAGCATTTACCGTCATTCCAGATGTGAATGGCTGGGAAAGTCCCCTCTTGAAGATTCGCTTTGAATTGACTCCCGAAACGCTGCTGATTTATAAGCCCAATGGCGATTTATTTTTAAGTTATGTGGAATTGGGGCAATTAGCCGAAACCGCCAAAGCTGAAGCGGAAACCGCCAAAGCTGAAGCGGAGACCGCTAAGGCTGAAACGAAAACGGCTAAGGCTGAAACGAAAACGGCTAAGGCTGAAGTTGAGCAATTAAAACAGGCTCAACAAGGCGCGATCGCCCATCTGCGCACCCTTGGACTCACCCCCGAACAAATCGCCCAAACCCTATCATTACCCCTCGAAGATGTGACGTGAAGGTAGATATAGCAATCCTATTTGATTCATGAACAGGCAAGGGGCTTAAGCCCCTTGTTGATGAGGAGATCAGATCTCCGATTGATTTAGGATCGCTATAGCTGGCATTTCCAGTTAGCTCATCACCGCTGCGATCGCGCCTGCATTGAGTCACGGTTGGGTCAAGGGTTGCCAATGGTGGGGGGAAATCTGGAGGGAAAACGGGGGCGGGGCGGTTTGGAGTTGCTGCCATTGGTCGAGGCTGAGGGTGCTTTGGAGGTGGATGTCCGTGGGCGATCGCGGCGGGTAATGGAGGGTGAGGAAGGCGGTGATTTGGTAGGGGGTGGTGTGGTGATGGGCAATCCAGCAGGGAATGCCGGGGCCAGCGGGTCGGAGGGCAAGACCCAGATGATAGGCCGTAATCCCGATCGCTTGGGGACGGTCAGCGATCGCACCGGGGAGGGTAAGGTTCCAAGCCGGAATCCACAGGCCAGCCGGGACAACCTCCACCGGCGCGATATTTTCACACCCGATCAACCGCGCCACCCGTACCGATTGGGGATGGTGCAAAATCTGCTCCCGTGGCCCAGCGGCGATCATCTGGCCGTGATCCAAAATAACCCAGTGGGGACAAAGGCGATAGGCTTCGGTGGGGTTATGGGTGACGAGGAGGGTGATGCCGCCATAGTGGGCGAGGAGGTCGTGCAGTTCCTGGGCGAGGCGATCGCGCAAATGGGTATCCAACGCCGAAAACGGTTCATCCAACAGCAACACCGCCGGCTCGCTGGCCAGGGCACGAGCGAGGGCAACCCGCTGCCGTTGTCCCCCCGAAAGCTGATGGGGGTAGCGGGACTCGAACCCCTCTAGATGCACCGTGGCGAGCATCTGAGCAATGCGCTCCGAACGGTTCGGGGCCGATGGCGCAGCAGGAATCCCAAAGGCAATATTTTGCGCCACCGTGAGATGGGGAAAAAGGGCGTAGTTTTGAAACACCACCCCCACCCGCCGCGCTGCACTGGGGAGATTAATGCGACGATCCCCATCAAACCACACCTGATCCCCGACGCGAATCTGTCCCGAAACCGGCGTTTCTAACCCCGCCAGACACCGTAACAGCGCACTTTTGCCCGCCCCCGATGCCCCCAAAATACCCACGGGTTCCCCCCGTTGGGCGGCCACGCTGACCTGAAGGCAAAAGCTGCCGTACTGTTGGTGGAGGGTGAGGGCGAGATCGGTCTGGGATTGGGGGGGGAGTCGGGGGGCGATCGGGCTGGGCCTGTTGGGGGGTGGGGCGATCGCGGGGCGTTGGTGGGGCTGGCTCCAGAGGTTGAGGAGGGTAATCACCGAGAGCGCCAGGGAAAGAATCACGCCCGACCAGAGCCAGGCGGTGGCATTGTCGCCGGTTTCGACGGCGGTGTAGAGGGCGAGGGGGATGGTTTCGGTTTGGCCGGGAATGTTGCCGGCCACCATCAGGGTTGCGCCGAATTCCCCTAGGCCGCGGGCGAAGGAGAGCAAGGCCCCGGCGAGAATACCCCGACCGGCAAGGGGAAGCACGATCGCCCGAAAAATGCGCCATTCTGATGCGCCCAAGACACGGGCTGAGGCGATCCAATGGGGATCGAGTTGCTCGAAGGCGGCGAGGGCGGTGCGATACATCAGGGGGAAGGTGATGATGACGGCGGCGATCGCGCCTGCCTGCCAGGTAAAAATCAGATCCCAATTCAGCCAATGTAACCCTTGCCCCAGCCAACTGCGCCGCCCCAACAGTTGCAACAGTAAAAACCCCACCACCGTCGGCGGCAAGATCAACGGCGCGATTAAAATCCCATCGATCAGCCCTTGATGTTTACCCGGATGGCGATAGAGTCCATAGGCCACCATCGCCCCCAAAATCACCGTCAGCACCGTTGCCACCCCCGCGATTTTGAGGGAGATCCAAAAGGGGGATGCCAGGCTCATGATGGGCGATCGCTCCCCGGTAGCGGCATAAACCCATAGCGCTGAAACGTCCGTTGGGTATCGGGTTGGAGCAGAAAATCAAGATACGTTGCGGCCGCAGTGCGATCGCGGGTCGTGGTCAGGATGGCGGCGGGGTAGAGAATCTCTGGATAAGTTGCCGGATCAAGGGTAAAGGCAATCCGCACCGCATCGGACGCTTGGACATCGCTACGATAGACAATCCCCGCATCCGCATTTCCCGCCGCCACAACGGCCAACACCTGACGGACATTTTGACCAAACACAAGCTTCTCTTGAATTGTCGGTAATAGTTGCGTTGTGGTGAGCATGGCTTGGGTATATTGACCGGCGGGAACTGTGCGAAAGTCTCCCACGGCAATCCGTTGAATCTCCGGCTGGGTGAGGTCTGTTAATTGGGTGAGGATGGGGCGATCGCTCGGCACGATCAACACTAATCGGTTTTGGGTAATTGGGCGGCGGCTGTCGGGGTGAATCTGATCATTGCGCTCTAATTGATCCATGTAGTGGGGGGCGGCTGAAATGAATAGATCCAGCGGTGCGCCCTGTTGAATCTGTTGGGTGAGTTTACCGGAGGCGGCGAAATTATAGTTAACAGCAATGGTGGGATGGGCGGTATGAAAGGCAGGCGTGATCGCTTCTAACACATCCGTCAAACTCGATGCCGCCCCCACCAGCAGCGTCGTCCCTGACTGCGGACATCCCTGCAACCCTAGGATCAAAAGACACAGCCCCATCACTCCCATGAGCCACTGCCGGAGGTGCGATCGTGTTCTCAGTTGTCCTTGCTTCACGGTAAATTTCAAGACTTTCGATCGTTCAGGGTAACGGGATTTAGACCCGATCGGCAAAGCAACATCCCCCGCCCTGAGGCCGCCATCACACCCGTTCAAAAATCATCTCACGAGCCATCGTCCTATTTTCGCTGCATTCCGCCCTCTGCAACTCAGACCCACAAAATTGGGGGAAGATACAACGGATCTTCCATTCCCCTGATATCCTTGGGTGTGTTTGTTATCTGGGGGATTGTGCATTGGTTCTGGTTAATCTCTCGTTTTTGTCGAAGAAACCGACGGGTATTTCCACCTATGCCCGCAACCTATACCCCTACCTCAAAACCCTAGACCCGATTCTCCTCACCCCAGAACCGGAACCGGACTATCGGTGTTACCCCGTATCCGGTCGGATGAGTCCGGATCACGGCATGCTCGGCCACGGATTGCGCCTGCTGTGGACTCAGTTTCGTGTCCCCAGTTTATACCGCAAACTGCGTACCCGGCTGCTGTTTTCCCCGATTCCCGAAGCCCCGATCTACAGCCATTGCCGCTATGTGGTGATGGTGCATGACCTGATCCCGCTGCGGTTTCCCAATCCGCGATCGCGCCTCAGCTATTACCACCGCTTCATCCTGCCCCAAGTCATCCGCCAAGCCCGCCACATTATTTGTAATTCCCAATCCACCGCTAACGATGTGGTGGAGTTTTTCCGCGTCCCCGCCCACCGCGTCACCCCCATCCCCCTCGCCTACGATCACAACCATTTCCATCTGTTGGATTTACCCACCCGCACCGAACGCCCCTATTTCCTCTACCTCGGCCGCCAAGACCCTTATAAAAATGTCCAAAGTTTGATCTATGCGTTTGCGGCCCTGCCCAATCGTGATGAGTATGAATTATGGCTCGCAGGGCCGACGGATCAACGCTATACCCCCCAATGTGAACACCTGACGCGGGAGTTGGGGATTCGGGATGCGGTCAAGTTTATGGAATATGTGCCCTACGAAAAATTACCGGCCCTGTTGAATCAAGCGATCGCCCTTGTCTTCCCCACCCTCTGGGAAGGGTTCGGCCTGCCGGTGCTCGAAGCGATGGCCTGCGGTACGCCGGTGATCACCTCCAATGTGTCGGCGTTGCCGGAGGTGACGGGGGATGCGGCGATTTTGATTGATCCCTACAATGTGCCGGAGTTGACGGCGGCGATGGGTGCGATCGCCACGGATCTCAACCTCCGCGACAACCTGATCCAACTCGGTCTCCTCCGCGCCAGCGAATTCAGTTGGGCCCGCACCGGCCAACAAACCGCCGAAGTCCTGTTTCCCTTCACCTAATCCCCCTTGCCCTCACCCTAAATCCCTCTCCCAGTGCGGGAGAGGGACGTTTAACGGTGGATACGGTATCGTTTGATTTTCGAGCATTGGTATTACATTGAGAGATGAGTCTACCTCCGCAAGCCCATGACCCACACCGTTATTATTCCTGAACGTCTCAAAATCACGCCGGAACAATTCACCCAGATTGCGATCGCTAACCGAGACCTGCGCCTTGAACAAACCGTGACAGGAGAACTGATTATCATGCCCCCCACTGGCGGAAATACCGGCAAACGTAACTCGACGCTGAATGCTCGCTTTGTGCTGTGGAATGAGCAAACTCAACTGGGAGAAGTGTTTGACTCGTCTACGGCGTTTCGGTTACCCAATGGAGCAGCGCGATCGCCAGATATTGCCTGGGTGCGGCGCGATCGCTGGGATGCCTTAACCCCGGCCCAACAGGAGACATTCCCGCCCCTCTGTCCGGATTTTGTCTTGAAATTACGCTCAAAAACGGACTCCTTGAGCGATCTGCAAGCCAAGATGCAGGAATATTTAGCCAACGGGTTACAACTGGGTTGGCTGATCAATATCCAAGGGAAAACCGTTGAAATTTATCGCGCCGCTCAACCGATGGAACAGCGCGATCGCCCCGACACCTTAGACGGTGAAGCGGTGTTGTCTCAATTCACCCTTGAGCTGGGTAGCATTTGGGACAATTGACACCGCAGAACCAAGGGGCTAAAGCCGCCTGGCCTGTGTTTCATGCGTTTGATCCCCCCCAGCCCCCCTTAAAAAGGGGGGAGCCGTTCAAAGTCCCCCTTTTTAAGGGGGATTTAGGGGGATCGATCGCAGTAGTTGCAGGTTGTAAGCAGTAGATCAGAGAGTGAGCCAACCGGACAGGAGGGCCGTTTGGGCAGGGGTGGGGGATTTGGTGAGGGCGATGCGGTAGGCGGTGGGGAGGGGGGGGCTGAGGGTGATGGGATAGTGACAGAGTTGGTCTTGGTGGAAGACGCTGAGGGTGACGCGATCGCCCCCTTGGTAGTCCTGTAAACGAGCGTCGAACTGTTCGGCGGTGATCCGCCAACCATCGAGGGCGAGGAGTTCATCCCCCGCATCTAGATTCGTTTCCCCAGCGGGGCCATCGGCGGCGACGAAGGCAATTTGGGTCGTACCGGCTTCGGCTTTGACTTTGATGCCGAGATTGGGGATTTTGCCGGGGACGGGTTTGAGGATTAAGCCGAAGGGTTCGAGGGCGGTGACGAGGGGATCGTAGAGATCATCGAGGCCGTGGAGGTAGCGATCGCAAAACTCACTCAAATCATAATCCGCCACTGACTCCAGCACCGCCAACAGTTGCGCCGGGGTGTAGCCCCGTTCCGGCTGGCCAAAGTCTGCCCACAGTCGCCGCAGCACATCATTGAGCGATCGCTGATTTTCAAACTTGGCCCGAATCTGCAAGTCCAGCAGCATCGACACCAATTGCCCCTTGAGATAGTAGGACATTTGCGAATTATCACTATTGGCATCGCGGCGATAGAGCTTAATCCAGGCATCAAAACTCGATTCGCTCAGGGGTTGGACGTTGCGGCCAGGGGTGAGGAAATAGCGGGTTACATCCCGGCTGATGCTTTCGAGGTAGGTTTCTCGGCCGTAAATGCCCGCCCAGTGAGGGATTAAGAGATCGTAATAGCTCGTCACCCCTTCGCAGAACCAGAGGGAGGGGGTGTAGTTTTCTTGGCTGTAGTCGAAGGTTTCGAGGGCGTGGGGACGGATGCGTTTGACGTTCCAGAGGTGGAAAAATTCGTGGGCGACGAGTTGGATGAAGCGGTAATATTTTTCGCGATCGCGCAGGCCAAACCGCGAATAAATCAACGAACAACAATGCTTATGCTCTAGGCCACCAAAATTACTCGCCGTTAAATGCAGCAAAAATATGTAGCGATCGTAGGGTAAGCCGCCGAAAATTTTCGCCTCGGTGGCAATAATCGCTTGGGTGTCTTGAATCAGGGCGGCGCGATCGTAGTTCCCATCCCCCCAGATCACCCATTGATGGGGCTTGCCTTCCGCTTCAAAGTCGTAGATCGTCGCGGGGCCGATCTCAAAGGGACTATCAACAAGGGTGTCAAAATCCGCCGCCGCAAAGGTGTTCAGTCCTGTGCTGGGGAGAGCGGTGATCACTGTCCAATCGGGCGCGGGGGGGTCGATCGTAACGGCGATCGCACAGTCTTCATGGCCGGGAATGTAGCAAAAGATCGCCGCCCCGTTGAAATAGCCGTGGGTTGCGTCGAGATGGTTGGTGCGCACCGTCAATTCATTGGCGTAGACCTGGTAGCGCATGGTGATTTCACGGCTCTCTGGGCAGTGGATTTCCCATTGATTCTTGCTCACCTTTCGCCATGGCAAGGGTTGCGATCGCTCATCCGTCACCGTCACCGCTTGGACATGCCGCGCATATTCCCGCACCAAGTATGATCCCGGAGTCCAGACGGGCATCGTCCAGGTTAATGTCGGTTCCGCCCAGTGGGACACCGTTAACGTCACCTCAAATCGGTGCGTCGCGGGTTTGGGCATGGCAACCTGATAGTGCAAGTTGATTTCGGTGGTCGTGGCAGAGTGATCGAAAAGAGCAGTGGCGTTGGTCATGAACTTACAACGAAGGGGGCTAGGGGGGTGTGAATTGAGCAATCCGGCATGATTGAGCAACAGGCAAGGGGCTGAAATCCCCTTGGGGCAAGAACCTGAAATGACCATTCATTGAGGATCGCTATCGTGCGAATTCTCTACATAATGCACTCCTGACCGTTTTTGCAGTATATCGAGCCATCTCCGCTTCTACAATGATTAGGAATTCAATTTTGAGGAGACTTTATGTTTGCCGGTCAACGTCCGAAAAATTTAGGGGTGCGCGCTGGGAAATTAACCCCTTGCCCCGGTACACCTAATTGTGTCTGTAGCCAAAGCGAAAAGCCGGGGGAAAAAATCGATCCGTTGCCGTGGGTGGCGATCGCAGATCTCCGCACCGTGATCGAAGGGATGGAACGCACCACCATCGTCGAAGCCAGCGAGGATTATCTCTACGCAGAGTTTCAGAGTAAGCTGATGGGTTTTGTGGATGATGTGGAATTTTTCTGCGATCGCGCCGCCAACGTGATCCATGTCCGCTCCGCCTCCCGCCTTGGTAAATCTGACCTTGGGGTCAATCGCCAACGGGTCGAAGCGATCCGCGCTCAACTCGCAAGCTAACCCCCAACCCTGCGGCCGGGCTTGGGGGACTGGCCCGGCACAAGAACCCGCGATCCATCCCTAAGATCGCCAACGCATCCATGGGCGATCGCCAAGCCCGAAGCCTACAATGGCCCTGATCCCCCTCCTTCCCCATGGTCAAGGTCATCATGACACTGCACCGGCTGTTTACCCATCGCCTCACCCCTACCCTTGTGGCCAGCCTCTTCACCGCCGCCACCGGGTCGATGCTGTTCACCCCACCCCTCTGGGCCCAACGCAATCCCGCCACCCCCACCAAAGCCCCCAAAGTGGAATCCGACCCCAACGCCGTAGAGATTCCCGTTTTGCCGCCGCCCCTCTTCCCGACGGAGGTTGAACCCTGGCCCGAGACCCTCGACCCCAACCGACAAGACCGGCCCACCCCCATCCCCCTCAATGCCCCCGACCCCGTCCGCACCTTGCCTAATCCGGTGTTGCCGCCGCCTGATCCGACCGTCAACGAGCCTGACCCATTCCCGCCCCCCGCCACATTTCGCCCTGATGCCGCCATCCCCCCCACCGGCTACGATCCCCCGCCCTACCGCGATGTGCCCAGCAACGAATTCAACCGCTACCGGATTGGGATCGGGGATGTGTTTGCGGTCACGGTGACCGGGTTTCCCGAATTTAATACCCAGGTGGAGGTGAACTTGGAGGGTCAGGTCTTAATCCCGATTTTGGGGGTGATTTCCCTGCGGGGCTTGACCATTGAAGAAGCCCAAGCCCTCTTGAGTTATGAACTGGGAAATCGCTACCTCCGGCAGCCGCCAGAGGTGATTCTTGCCCTGAATTTCCCCCGCCCGGCCTTGGTGACGGTGACCGGGGAAGTGGTGGAACCGGGGTTTTATGAACTGTCGCCGGGGTCGAATCCCTTTGATGCCCTGTTTCGGGCGGGGGGCAGTACGACCCAGGCGGATCTGCGATCGGTGATTGTCCGCCGCACGCTGATCGATGGCACTGTGATTGAGCAAACCATGGATCTGCTCACGCCGCTCCAAGGGGGCCAGCCTTTGCCGAATATGTTTTTGCTTGATGGGGATGCGATCGTGGTTGCACGCTTGGATGTGGGCGCGGAGCAAACCTACGATCGCCGCCTCGCCGCCCGGTCTAACCTCGCCCAAGCTGCGATCACGGTGCGCGTCCTCAACCATGCGGGCCAGGGCCTCGGCTCGCTACAACTCCCCAACGGCAGCACCTTCCTCGATGCCCTGACGCAAATTTCCCCCAATGCCACGGATGCCAATCTAAGCGCGATCGCGCTGATCCGGTTTGACCCCGAACAGGGGCGGCCCGTGTCCCAAATGCTCAACGGTCGTCAAGCCCTGATGGGGGATCTCGCTCAGGATGTGCCCCTCCAAGATGACGATGTGATCGTGATTGGGCGATCGCTGATCGCCAAAGTCAGCAACGCCCTCAACATTTTCACCCGCCCCTTCCGGGATATTTTGGGCTTTCTCCTCTTCTTCCGGGAAATTGGCGACAGTGCCGATTCCATCTTCAGCCCCTAATCAACGTCCCATCGCCTTAGCCCCGTAAACCGGGAATTTCCATACTCTTAGCAACTCTACCCTCATTGCGAAGGGGATTAACGGAATACGAGTACCGGAATGGGGCTACTGCGCAAAATTTGCGCGGTGGTGCTGCCGATGACTAAATGGCGAATCCGACGATGGCCGTAGGTTCCCATCACCAGGAGGTCGATCGCGGCTTGGTCGATGTATGCAGCGATCGCAGCTTCTGGATGTCCCACTTCCAAAACACCGACGGCCTCAACGCCCGCGTTTTCCGCTTGTTGTTGAGCGGTATGGAGGCGAGCTTGGGCGGTGGTGTCCGATCTAGACTTGGCTACGGTGATGATATGTAGCGGCAAGCCCTGAAAGGCAGGGGAAGTGAGCACAAATTGCAGTGTTTTTTGCCCGATCGCACTGCCATCGTAGGCCAACAAAATCCGGGTAATGGGCTGAAATTGGCGCGATGTCACCAAGCACGGCCGACGACTGGCCCGAATCATGCGATCCAAATTCGCCCCCAAATGTGTCGAGGCGAAATCCTCAGCCGCGCCGCGTTTGCCGAGAATCACCAAGTCCGTCGTTGTTTCGAGTTCAGGGAGGAAATCCACCAAAACCCCTGTTTTGTGCATGGTTTGGATCGATGTGACCCCCAATTCCTGGAGGGTGGTGGTGGCCGATCGCAGGATAACCTTGGCCTGTTGATGGCTCAATTTCGCTTTTTGATGTTCGAGATCCACCAAGGCTTGCAAGAGGTGATCCGACGCATCAATCCCGATGCTGCCGCTCAGGTTTGCCGCCTCAGCGCGGGCTTGTCCCCGCACATCGGTCACATGCAGCACTGCGATCGCCGCACCAAGGCGCTGGGCAAACCAAGCACCATACTGATACACACCAGAGGCAAAGCCAGAACCGTCCGTACAGAGTAGAATTCGTTTCATGTCACCCCAGTCTCCTTAATGGTTATTCAGATGTAGCCTGTTGTGCCGCCTGGCGTTGTTGAGAGGGCAACCCGATTTTGGCCACGAGGGTTTCACTGGCCGCATTCAGTCCGACTAGCTCCACCTCTGCCCCCAAGCGGCGAAACTTGGTCATGACGCGATCGACCATTTCCACCGCACCTTGATCCCACAGATGGGCTTGGCTGAGATCCAACGTGACGCGATCGACAAAAACCGTAAAGTCAAAAGCATTAAAAAATTCGTCTTTGGACAGGAAAAAGAGTTGCCCCGCTACCCGGTAAATCTGATGGCTGCCCTGATCCTCGACCTGACAATGTACCGTGACCAATTGCGCGATCTTGCTCGTAAAAAAGACCGTGCTTAATACAATGCCCGTCGCCACCCCCAGCGCAAAGTTACGGGTGAACACCGTCACTAGCATCGTGGCAACCATGACAATTGTTTCGCTGACGGGAACCCGCCGGATTTGCCAAAAAGACGACCAACGGAATGTCCCGATCGCCACCATAAACATAATCGCCACCAGGGCCGCCATCGGCATTTGGCGCACCCAATCCTGCAAGCCCAAAATCGCAAACAGTAGCAAAACACCCGCCGCTAAGGTCGAAAGCCTCGTGCGGCCACCGGACTGCACATTAATCACGGATTGGCCGATCATGCCACAGCCCGCCATACCCCCAAAAAACGCCGTGACAATGTTGGCAAGGCCTTGACCTTTGGCTTCTTGATTTTTGTCGCTGGGTGTATCGGTCAATTCATCGACGAGGGCCGCCGTGAGGAAGGAGGCCAGTAAACCAACGAGGGCCAAGGTTAAGGCATAGGGCAAAATGATGCTTAATGTTGTCCAGGTCAAGGGAACTTGCGGCAGGGCAAAGGTCGGTAATGTGGTGGGTAATGCTCCCATGTCGCCTACGGTGGGCACGTCGATTTTGAGGGCGATCGTGCCGATCGTCATGACGGCCAAGGTGACCAAGGGCGAAGGGATGACCTGTGTAAAGCGGGGCAGGATGTAGATGATGCCGAGGGACAGGGCGGTTAACAGATAGACAATGGGATCTTTGCCGATTAATTGGGGTAACTGGGCGAGAAAAATGAGGACGGCCAAGGCATTGATGTAGCCAATCATCACGGCCCTGGGCACATACCGCATCTGACGGCCGAGCTTCAACACCCCAAACAGCACTTGAATCATGCCCGTTAGGAGGGTGGTTGCGAATAAATATTGCAGCCCGTGCAGCTTGACTAAGTCAATCATCAATAGGGCCATGGCTCCGGTTGCGGCGGAGATGGAGCCGGGACGACCGCCAAAAATTGCAGTCATCACCGCGATGATAAATGAAGCATATAGCCCCACTTTGGGATCAACACCGGCAATGATTGAAAATGCGATCGCCTCCGGAATCAATGCCAGTCCGACCACTGCTCCAGCTAGGAGGTCAGCCCGAACGTTCGAGAACCAGTCTCGCTTCAGAGTTTTAAGATTCAAGGTCTTTTTCGTTGTGCAGTACAGAGATTTTGAATCCGATCTGTTGAGATCGTGCCGTCATGGCTAAAAATGCCCGCGCTAGGGTGGACTAGACGGCGACAATTGATCGGTGGATGTACTGACAGCTAAAAACAAGATCAACGTTTAAATCCTTAACGTTCGCTCACAGAGACTCTGCATTGTACCATGCCACTCAGTCGGGACGGTGCAGCGTTCGTTGTTGGAGGGGCGCGATCGCAAAGGGGTCTATGGGACTCGCCTCAACCAGATCAGCCCCTGAGAAGCCACCCGATCGCGCATCTAACCGATCTTTCTTTTTTTCAAAAGAGAATAAAAAAGCTTAAACACAAGATCGATATTGACAGGAATCTTAGCTCTCTTGAATTTATTAAAACTTGTATAGCGATCCTATTTGATTCATGAACAGGCAAGGGGCTTAAGCCCCTTGTTGATGAAGAGATAGGATCTTCGATTGATTTAGGATCGCTACATAGCAGATTGCGAAAAGATGAGAACGCCACCTTCTCCCTTTTTAAGGGGGATTGAGGGGGATCTTTGTACCTCAAGTTTATGAAAACCGCTATATTTAATATTTGTTTAAAGTTTTTATCAAGAAATCAAGAAGTAGAAGGGCCAGTCATTGAAGCAATCGAAAAAGCTTAGTACTGTGGAAAATACAACAAAAAAAACGCGCTAAAACAGTCGGAAGACTTATGGTTTTAACCGGTTAATCCTCGTTAAAACACTGATGCTCTCCGTAATATCACCGAGATTTAGATCCCCATTCACTTTTCCTTACCTTGTTCGGTGAAACCATGGCACATTCTCACAGTTCGCTTCATCCTTGTACCCCGTTGATTCTGGCCTCAGTTCTGATGCCGTTGGGAACCATGAGTCCCCATCCAGCCCATGCCCAACTGCTCCCCGATGCCACCCTGGGCGCGGAATCCTCTCAGGTCATTCACCAACCCCACCGGGCCATTATCCAAGGCGGCGCGAGCCGGGGAAGCAGTCTTTTTCACTCGTTTCAAGATTTTAATGTGAATGCGGGGCAGGCGGTGTACTTTGCGAATCCGGCGCAGATTGGGGCGATTTTTACCCGTGTGACCGGGGGGAATCCGTCCGATATTTTGGGAACTTTGGGCGTGGATGGGGGGGCGGATTTATTTTTGTTGAATCCGAACGGGATTTATTTCGGCCCGAATGCGCGGCTGGATGTGGCGGGGTCATTCTACGCCAGCACAGCGGATCAATTCCTGTTCGATGATGGGCAATTTTTCAGTGCGACGAATCCCAACGCGCCGCCGCTGCTGAGTTTGAACATTACCCCCGGTTTGCAATATCCCACCCACCTAGCGGGGAACCTCACCAGCGATGCTCATTTGGGGGCTGCTCCGGGTCAAACCCTGACGTTAATCGGGAATCAGTTGGTGTTGGCGGGATCGCTGACGGCTCCGGGGGGAACGGTGGAACTGTTGGGGAATGAGCTGCGGTTGACGGATAGGGCGCGGGTGGATGTGTCGGGGGCTGTGGGCGGCGAGATTTTTGTGGGGGGTGATTATCGCGGCTTGGGCGATCGCACCCCGGCCCACACCACCACCATCGACCCCGGTGCATTGCTCCAAGCCGACGGTACGACCCAAGGCGGGCGGGTGATCCTCTGGGCGGATGAGACGATGCGATTTGGGGGGACAGTGACAGCACGCGATCGCGGCTTCGTGGAGGTGTCCGGTAAACAAAACCTGATCTTTCGGGGCGATGTGAACACTAACGGCGGCACACTTCTCCTCGACCCCCAAAACATCACGATCGCCAACGGAGCCGGAACCGACACCGCCACCACGATCTATGAAGAAAACCTCGAAGCCCTCGCCGGAAATAATGCCGTGATATTAGTCGCGGATGATCACATTACCCTCGAAGACTTAGCCGATGATGAGTTGACGTTTCAAGAGGGAGGGGGCCCGATCACATTTCAAGCCGATGCTGATTGGGATGGAGTGGGTACATTCAAAATGGATGACCTCAACGACACGATCGCAACCAATGGCCGCGATTTGAATATTGTCGGAGCCGAGTTAGCGATTGGTGCGATCAATACTACTTACACCGAGACCTACATTGTGCGTGAAATACGGGAAGGTTACTATCAACCGAATTATGTTTATGTTTCGTTTCTAAATGCATGGGTGCGGGGGATAGGGGCAACCTGGATTCCCCCTGAAGAAATTGACGTGGAGAAAACTCGGATTATCAGTGCTGGATCGGTCGAGTTGCGGTCATTTGAGGCGGCTACTTCTGTTGAGATGATTCGGGGTGGTGATGTCACGATTTGGAGTGCAGGTGATGCGATCGTGAATCAACAGATTCAGACGATATTCGGGAATATTGATATCACTGCAACGGGGGATATTGACATTAATGGTGATTTACGGCCGGGCAGCCTAGGTGATACCAATGGCTATCGCGGCATTTCACTCACTGCGTCGCAGGGGATTAGCATTGACAATGCAAACTTATCGGTTCAGAATGACGCGATCACAATTCAAGCCGATCAAAATATCGAATTTTTTGCAACTACGATCAATCATCACAATACCACAGAATCATCAGGAAATAACATTCAAATTCGCGGCGCGTCTATTGATTTGGATACTAGTCAAATCACAACAACGGGCGATCGCGGTGGTTCACTTTCTAGTGGGTTCAGTCAAGGGTTAGGGGCTAATATTCAGCTTATTGCCACAGACACCATTAATCTAGCAAGTACCAATCTAACCACAAATACAGGTTATGAAGGTGGTCAAAGTGGCTCGATTGATATCAACACCCAACAGTTGAATGTTGGGGATTCTACACAGATCAATACACAAACCAAAAACGCAAATCCCAGCGGTGCGATCGCTATTGATGCCACAGGGGATTTAAATTTAGACGGCATCGATTCCCAAATTTTTAGCTCCACCAAAGGCGGTGGTAATGCGGGTGATATCACGATCCGTAATGCTGCTAATCTGACGGTTGAAAATGGATTTACCGTTACCAGCACCACCAGCAAAACAGATCCAACGGTGACGGGACAAACGGGGTCAATCACGCTGGACAATATTGATGCGATTCGGGTGGCAGCGGGGGCGCAAATTTCAACGGCTGCGCGGGGTCAAGGCGATGCCCAGGCGGTGATTATTCGGGATGCAGGTTCGGTGGTGATGGATGGGGAAGGGAGCGCCCTGCTCAGTGAAACCCTAGAAGATGCGACGGGAGATACAGCCGGGATTCAAATTGACGCGCAAACCCTAGAGGTTCGCAATGGGGGAACCATTTCCGCTTCGTCCCGTGGGGCAGGGAATGCCGGGCTAGTGGCGATCGCTGCAACGGATACAGTCACCATTCAGGGTCAAGGTAGTACCGGAGAACCCAGCGCGATTAAGACAACGGTTGATTCGGACTCAACCGGAAGCGCGGCGGGGATCTCGATTGACACCGGAACATTAACCGTGGGGGATGGCGCTAGGCTTCTGGCTTCGACGGTGGGTGAAGGGGATGGGGGGAATGTAACGGTGACGGCGCGGGAGGCGATCGCCCTTGATCAAAATGGCACAATTCGCAGTGAAGTAGAAGCGGGCGCAGTGGGCAACTCCGGAGCCGTCACCCTCACAACCCAACGCCTCGACATCACCAATGGGTCAGGGGTTTCCACCGACAGCGCGGGCCAGGGCAATGCGGGCAAGATTACCATCACTGCGGCGGATGGGGTGTCTTTATCGGGATGGAGCGGCATTACGAACAACGTTCAAGCGTCTGGTGTTGGGGATTCCCTGGGGATTGATATCACCACTCAGCAGTTAGACATGAATCAGAGTGTGATGACTACGGGATCGTTTGGGCAAGGCAATGCAGGCGCGATCGCCATTCAAGCCGCCGATACGACCCGACTGAGTTCAATCACGCTAGACAACCAAGGTATGATCGGCACTGATGTTTTTGCCGGGGCAAGGGGGAACGCGGGAACTGTTAATTTGACCGCAGATCGCGTCCAATTGACGGGGGGGAGTTTGGTGTCAACGACGACCCGTGGGGATGGGAATTCGGGGCGTTTGACCGTGACGGCAGATGATGCGGTGGTGATTGATGGAGCGGGGTCTGGTCGAGTGACGGGGCTTGTTTCGTTGGTCATGCCAGGGGCAACGGGCAATTCAGCGGGAATTGAGGTGCGCACCCAAGACCTGAATGTACGTAATGGTGGGGTAATTTCAGCCAGTACCAACAGCACCGGGACGGCGGGGTTAGTCAATGTGGTGGCGGGCGGTACGGTGCGGATTGACGGCGAAAATGATCTAGGGTCTACGAGTGCGATCGCCAGCAACGTCATCAACGGCGCAACGGGTCATTCTGAAGGCATTCAACTCACGGCGGCAAATCTAACCCTCACCAACGGCGGCATCATTACCGGCACAACTGACGGCGAGGGCAACTCCGGCGCAGTTACCGCAACCATAACCGGAACCACCCAGATCCACGGCACGAGCCGCGACGGTGCGCAAAATAGCCAATTGGTGAGTCGAGTAGAACCCAATGCTCAGGGGAATTCAGCCGGAATTAACCTCCGCACCGGGACGCTCGATCTGGCAGCGGGAGGCTTCATCTCTGCAACAACGGCGGGGCGAGGTGATTCTGGACAGGTGAGCATCACTGCAACGGGAGACGCGGGAATCACAGGGGATGGGAGCGGCGTGTTTAGCCGAGTGCAGCAAGGGGCGGTAGGCAATTCCGCTGGGTTGGAAATTCGGGCGGCGAATTTGACCGTGAGCGATCGCGCTGAAATTATCGCCAGCACCAACGGTCAAGGCAATGCCGGGGCCGTCACTGCCCAAGCAGACCAGATTACGATTGATGCGGCAACCTTGGCCAGTGCTGTGGGAACCAACGGTGTCGGTAGTGCGGGGGCGGTGCGTCTCACGGCGGCCAATATTGATCTGCGCAATGGGGCGGTGGTGAGTTCGGCGACAGCGGGAACCGGTAACGCGGGACAAGTGAGATTACAGGGCGACCAAATCACGATGAACCGTAGCACCCTCTCGACGGCGGTAGAGTTAGGCGCGATCGGCAACGCAGGCAACATCAGTCTGCAAGGGTCGCAACTTGCCTTCAATAACGACAGCCTCGTCACCTCCAGCACCGACGGGCGCGGCAACGCCGGGCAAATTCAAGCCACAGCCAGCGAATCGGTGATCCTCAACAGCAGCACCTTCTCGACGGCGGTGGCAGCGGGTGCGGTGGGAAATGCGGGGGGCGTGACGGTGCAAACGCCGTTTTTTGAGTTGCGCGATCGCGCCAGGATTTCCAGTAATTCCAGCGGTCAAGGTGTGGCGGGTGATATTCGCGCCACCAGCCAATCCCTCGCGCTGCGCAACCAATCCGCGATCCAAGCCGAAACCAACCAAGGCGACGGCGGCAACATCTTTTTAACCGCCCAGGATTTTCTCATCCTGCGCCACGGTTCGAGCATTTCCACCACAGCCGGAACCGCAAGCGCCGGGGGCAACGGCGGCAATATTACCCTCAATGCTGGGTTTATCTTTGGTGTTCGGGGCGAGAATAGCGATATTACCGCCAACGCCTTCACCGGCAATGGTGGACGCATTGACATTACCACCCAACAAATTTACGGCTTACGGTTTCGCGATGCCTTGACCCCCTGGAGCGACATCACCGCCAGTTCCCAGTTTGGGCAGGCGGGGGTGGTGGGGATTACCCTGACGGCCTTTGATGCGAGTCAGGGGGTGAATGAATTGCCGTCGGATTTCAGCGATCGCACCAACCAGATCGGCGATGCCTGTTCAAGTATGGGCAATAGTCGCTTCACTGTTGTCGGGCGCGGCGGCGTGGGGGAACTACTCCAGCCATTACTGGGCAGTGGTGCAGGCGAATGGCACGATAGTCGTAGTCTGACTACCACAGGATCGACCCCCTTCAGCCTTGAATCGTTCACCCCTCAAATTCTCTCTCAATCCCAATCGATGCCATGGCTCACCACATTCCTGTTTCCCACCGTGCGAGGATGTCAATGATCTACCGTTCCTCGCGTGTTCATCAACGGGCGCTGCGTTGGCTGGCCCTGGCGGGGGTGGGCCTCCTGGTGGTCTTGGGTCTTCAGGGGCCGATGGCGGCGCAGTCGCTGGATCGGTTACCCGCTGCCCCCTCTCTGTGGGCCCAAGCTCAGGAACAACCGATCGCACCGATCGCCTCCCTTGATCACCTCGAACGTCAATTAGCCGCTGCGATCGCCCAAGGGGATCGCGTTGCCCAAGCCCAAACCCTCAACCATCTCGCCCAAGCCTATCGAACGGCGGGCGATTTCCGTCAAGCCCAAGACGCGATCGCCCAAAGTTTAGCCCTGTTTCCGGCCTTAAAACAGCCGCGCCTCTATGCTCAAGCCTTGACGATTCAGGCCAGTTTGGAGCGCGATCGCGGGGCCTACAGTGCGGCCCAAGGGTATTGGGAACAGGCGGTGCGTCTCTATGACCAAGCAGGCGATCGCGAAGGGGTGCAGGGTACTCGCCTCAATCAGATCAGCACCTTGGCAGCCATGGGCAATGTTCGGCGGGCCTGCGGCTTGGCGATCGCTCAGTTTGAGGTGGGGGATGGGCTGACCCAATGTGATCAAATCGCCGCCTTGACCGATGCCGAGTTTGCACTGTTGCGCGATCGCCTCGCCACCCAACTGCACCACCCCCTCGCGGCGCAACTCCTCACCCGATTCGCCGCCACCTTGCAATATACGGGCCGCCTGGAGCGATCGCGCCAACTCCTAGACCTCAGCCTCAGCACCCTTGACCCCCAACAACAGCCCACCGCCACCGCCATGGCTCACCTCGTACTCGGTAATATTCACCGCAGTTTAGAGCAACCGGACGAGGCGATCGCCCAATACCAAACCGCCGCCGATCTCGCCGCCCCCATCGCCTCATCATCCCTCTGGCTCGATGCCCAGATCAACCAGACCCGCCTCCTCCTCGACCAGCAGCAACTCCCCGCCGCCCGCACCCTGGCCGCCGCCATTCTCCACCGCTTCCAAGCCGAACCCCTCACCCACCGCACCCTGATCGCCCGTCTCGTCTTCGCCCAACAATGGCTGGCTGTGCCGAATTCGTCCCCTCCGGTCGATCGCGCCACCCTGGCCCAATTCATTGCCGACAGCATCCAAGCCGCTCGTCAACGGGGCGATCGCACCGCCGAAGCCTACGGCCTTGGTATCCTCGGCTCTGCCTATGCCCAAACCCAACAAACCGACACCGCCATCCAACTCACCCGCGAGGCCCTCACCCTGGCCCGCCCCCTCCAAAGTCCAGAACTGATCTACCCCTGGGAATGGCAACTCACCCAATTGCTCGAAACCCAAGGGGATTTAAACGGCGCGATCGCCGCCAATGAACGCGCCGTCGCCAGCCTCGAACGCCTCGAACATGAACTCGTATCGTCCAACCGAGACAGTCAATTTTCCTTCCGGGAATCTGTCGAGCCGATCTACCGTAATTTAGTCTCCTTACTGCTCACCCCCAACAGAGATCGCACCAAAGGCGAGACGAAGGCCGACAACAACAGCAGCACGATCGCTCAAGCCAACCTGCGCCGCGCCCGCCAAGTGATCGAAAACCTGCAAGTGGCGGAACTGAATGACTTTTTCCGCACCCCCTGCATTTCCGCCCGCACCACCGAAATTGATCAGATCATTAACCAAGGCGATCGCAGCACCGCCGTCTTATATCCGATTCTGCTCAATGATCGCCTCACCGTCATCCTCTCCCTACCCGGCGATGACCCCCAAGGCGATGCCCTGCTGCGCTACCACACCACCGGAGTCAACCCCAACACCATCGCCCGCGTCGTTGAGCAACTGCGCCGCACCCTCGCCGGAAACCTCCCCGAAAGCCGGATCTACGCCCCCGCCCAAACCCTCTACGAATGGCTGATCGCCCCCTTTGAAGCTGACCTGCAAGGGCATCAGATCGAAACCCTCACCTTTGTTCTCGATGGCCCCCTGCGTCGTCTGCCCATGGCTGTCTTGTTTGATGGCGAACAATATCTGATCGAAAAATACAACCTGGCGATTACCCCAGGATTGCAACTCGTGCCACCGCGATCGCTCCAATCCGTCGAACTCTCTCCCCTTGTCGCCGGTCTTAGCGAAGCCCGCCACGGTTTTGAAGCCATTCCCGCCGTCGTCGATGAAGTCAAACACATTCGCGACAGTTTCCCCAACAGCAAGCTCCTGTTCAATGAAAGCTTCACCACCGCTAACCTCGTTGAGGCGATTCAAACCAACCCCTTCCCCATCGTTCACCTCGCCACCCACGGCGAATTCAACGCCACCCCCACCGACACCTTCCTGCTCACCTGGGACAACGAAATCAACGCCAACGAATTTTCCCAAGTGCTCCAATCCCGCGACCTCCAACAAAACAGCCCCCCCATCGAACTGTTGATCCTGAGTGCCTGCCAAACCGCCCTTGGTGACGATCGCGCCGCCCTCGGTCTCGCCGGTCTCGCCGTCCGTTCCGGTGCTCGCAGCACGATCGCCAGCCTTTGGTCAGTGAGCGACGAATCCACCGGCCTGATGATGCAAGAACTCTATCAAATCTTGCTTCATTCCCCCGAACAAGACACCCTGAAACGCGCCGAAGTGCTCCGCCGCGCCCAACTCAGCCTCTTGCAGTCCGACGACTTTCACCACCCGTTTTTCTGGGCTCCCTTCATTCTGATTGGCAGTTGGCTATAGCGATCCTCAATCAATCGGAGATCTGATCTCCTCATCAACAAGGGGCTGAAGCCCCTTGCCTGTTTATGAATCAAATCGGATTGCTATATGAGGCGCGATCGCTCCCCGCTCAACCCGATCAAAGAGTCTTTAGATTCTCCCTCCCGATCCATCGCTATCATGAAGGTCGCAACTATTGTTGAGTGTTTTCCATGCCTTGGTTTGTCAAACTTGAAAAAGGGATCGTTGAAAAATCAATCTTTGATCGCCATGTCCCCGCCCATCGTGACTATGTGCAGCAGTTAATCGCCAACGGTCACCAAGCAAAAACAGGCTACTGGGGCGACTATGGCGGCGGGATGCTGTTGTTTTGGGCAGAATCTCGCACGGCAGCGGAGGCGATCGTCGAGAATGATCCCCTGATTCAGAATCAATGTGTGCAGTACGAACTCCATGAATGGTGCATTGTGGTGCAATAGTTGACGATTTTAGATATAGCGATCCTCAATCAATCGGAGATCTGATCTCCTCATCAACAAGGGGCTGAAGCCCCTTGCCTGTTCATGAATCAAATCGGATTGCTATAGGTAAATATGCACAAAATATTCGCCCCTATTTGAAGCTGAATGTAAAATCATCTTAAAACTCGCTAACGAATCGAGAAATATCGTCTACAAGATAAGCAAGGCCCATTGCCCCACACAACCTGAATTGAGGAATCCTATGGATAACGAACCGCAAAAGTATTGCATGAAATGCACCCTCACCTTTGGTGATATTTATGGTCAGATCATTATCTGGTTAATTGTCATTTTTATCTCCCTAGCCACAACGTTAGCCCTCTGGAGTAGCACTCGCCAAGCTTACGCCTTCTTAACAATTGGGATCATCCTCGTGCTCTCTTTGCCGTTCTTGGTTTTTGCCTTTGTGACCACGTTGTTGAATCATATTGAGTTTGTTCCTCTTGAGGAAGAACAAACGACCAATCAGCTATCTTTGGACAATCCGCGATCGCTGAGCCAAAAAGCCGCACCATCCGCCGGATAGGGTGGCAATATTGTTCAGTTCCATTCAACCGTTTAGTCTATAAGATATAACTAACTGAAAAGGAGGCTATTCCTCCTTTTTTTTTTAGAAAATTGGAAGCATTTAGCCTCAAGCCCTTACCTAACCCTCTCCCACGGGGCTATTATCTATAACCCAAGTTACGAATCTGGAGGGGTATGAGTGAGCCAGAGGCTCACACCACCCTGCCTAGAATCCTCGGTCGTGCGAGCTTCTAGCTCGTTGCCTTGACGACAGAGGGGGATTAAACGCGGGCGAGGTCAACCCTCAGGATCATTGGCTCACAGTCTGGTGAGCGATCGCTCAAGAACGGGGGGGATTATTTTCTTGGAATTGGAATTTGAGGTGTGATTGTGAGATATGATTCTGCAATTTTTCAGCCTTCGCAAGCATGGCATGGCTTCTTTTTTCAAAGACGGCATGAATTCCCCGCATAATCACATTTTCCCGTTGCAGTTGACGCTCGGCAGATTCATAATTGACATGGGACAAATGCGGGGGATTTTGCCCTTCATCAAATACAGCATAAACGTTCGGGATTCGACTGAGGACATAGGCTAAAAGCTCAGGAATCAGATCATGCTGCTGGAAGTAGTGTTGAATACATTCGGATTGTGTTGCAAGGATATGTTCAATATCGTCTTGCACGAATAAAAGGGTCATATTGACCAGGTTCTTGCCCATTGCGTTTTCTCCAGACTCATCAAGAAGTCTGAATGACTGTATCGCCAAGTTCCCATTATAGGGGGAATGGGTGCATCTGAGACATGGGAAAATGATACCTGTTATCGGGAATTTCAGGTCTTTGTCTGGGATGAAACTGAGTATTTTTGCTTAATGGGATTGTGATGATTTTGGGGATTGTGGCGTTAGTTTCGGACTAGGGTTTGGGGGGAAGGGTGAGGCGGGGGAGCGATCGCCCCTGGACGCTGGCGTAAACTGTGGCGAGCCAGTTCAATCGTTTGGGGAAAGACACCCACGAGATTGCCGAGCACTTCATCGGGAATTTCAGCGATCGCCCGTCGGCCAAAATATTGCCGCATCATCACCACAATCCGCCGCGCCCGCTTCAGGGGAACCTCACAATCGACAGCCTTTTGGGTCGCCTCAATCCATTGGCGGCGCACATGAAAAGCCCGATACTTGCGCTCAAAGGTTTCCGGATAGGTCAACGCTGCCCGGCCAATGGGAATCAACCGCGCACAGTCTAGATCCACCACACCGCCCACAATTGCCCCTGGCCCCACCACTTCGGCGAAATGAGGATGGCAAATGATCATGCCGTTGCCCCGTCGCGCTTTGACGTAGAACACTTGCCCACTCCGCAATTGATTGAGGACTTGCGTGGGACGAAAGAGGGGGTTTGTGCTCAGTGCGTATTGGGACATCGTTCGTTCAAGACTGAATTGTCATTTCAAGATTCAATCACAATCGGTGGATGGCGTTGGCTCAGTATCCGATTCGACCGGAGGAAGATACTGGACGATGAAACCGCACCGGTTTGCATCGGAATGCGTCTCAACGCCTTCGCCTATAAGACCCTATCTTTATTTTAAAACGTGCTCACAAAATAAAAGACCGCGTATCTGTTGATCTTCTCAGTCATATTTTTGTCACAATGGACACATCATAACTCAGTAATTTCAAGGAGATTGCAAGCCGTCGATGACCCTGACCCGAAGCGATGGGGACTCTGTGCAACGATCATAGCGTAACCGTTGAGGGATGCCGCAACGATTTTGAGGGGCGAATTTGCGATCGCTCCTCTCCAAAGCAAGCCAGAATCCCAAAAGTCTGGCATGATCAAAACTGCATTCCTTTCAGCGGATCAAACCTGTGGACGTGACCTTTCTCGGAACTAGCTCTGGTGTGCCAACGCGATCGCGCAATGTCTCCAGCGTCGCCCTAAGACTCCCCCAGCGGGCTGAAATTTGGCTCTTTGACTGCGGCGAAGGCACTCAGCACCAACTCCTCCGCAGCGACATCAAACCCTCCCAAATTCGCCGCATCTTCATCACCCACATGCACGGCGATCACATCTACGGCCTGATGGGCTTAATCGCCAGTTGTGGCCTCGCCGGTTCGGGCCAACCCATCGACATCTACGGCCCCGCCGGCCTCGGCGACTACATCGCCGCCTGTAGCCGCTACTCCTACATGGACATCAGCAAACGGGTGACAGTCCATCGCATTCAACCCGGCTTAGTCTACGAAGATGCCGAGTTTAGCGTCCACTGCGCCAAACTCAATCACCGCGTCCCCGCCCACGGCTATCGCATCGCCGAAAAAGACCGCCCCGGCCGGTTTCGCATCGAACAGGCCCAAGCCCTCCAGATTCCCGCCGGGCCCCTCTATGGTGCGCTCAAACAAGGCAAAACCGTGACGTTAGACGATGGACGCACCATCCACGGTGCGGATCTCTGCGAACCACCGGAAACGGGACGGACGGTCATCTACTGCACGGATACGGTGTTTTGTGATGCGGCGGTGGATTTGGCTCAGGGGGCGGATCTGTTGATTCACGAGGCGACCTTTGCCCACCACGATGCCCAGATGGCCTTTGATCGGCTCCATTCCACCTCGACGATGGCCGCCCAAGTGGCCCTCTTGGCCCAGGTGAAACAGTTGATCATGACCCACTTTAGCCCCCGCTATGCACCGGGCAACCCGATCCAACTGGGGGACTTGTTGGCCGAAGCCCAGGCCATTTTCCCCCAAACCCTGTTAGCCAAGGACTTTTTGACCTACAGCGTGCCGCGCCATCGTGAGCGCATCGCGGCTAATGCGCTGGGATGAGCAGACTCATCTAGGCTCACATTTCCTGGAACCCGCTGTAGTGCGAGCTTCTAGCTCGCTGCTCCTGGGACAATGCTGTTATGACACGCTTTGATCGGTGGGTTACGGCGGATTGCTGAATTGCAATTATAGCCTAGGTTTTAGCCGCCTAACCCACCCTACGATAAAGCACGATTTTGGCTGTGCCACGGCACTAGTTGGTGGAGATCGCTCCTTCATACTTCGCGGCTATCTCAGCGATTGGAGTTTCTTCGTAGTATTCAAAGGGTTGATGAATCCAAGGATTATCACTGAGGTAGTCCACATAGTAGTCCGGCTTGAACACAGAACAAGCCTTATACCAGAGCACTGCTGTGCGAATTTCGCGGATCGTGTCGCCGTAGTGATCCAGTAACCACTGTTTCGACTCGCGGAGACTCACGCCAGAATCGGCTAAATCATCCACCACGAGGACGCGATCGCCCAAGGTTTCCGTCGTCATCGAGAGATGATCCGAGAACCGAATTTGACCCCGTTGGCGGTTGCCTTCCCCCCGGTAGGACGAGGCGGACATCACCGCTAAGGGATAGTGATACAAGCGGCACAACACATCCCCCACCCGTAAGCCACCCTTGGCAATGCAAACGATCTGGTTAAATTGCCAGTCAGACCGGTAGAGTTGCGCGGCCAATTGCTCAATTTTTTGGTGGTAATCTGACCAAGACACATAAAGATCTGACATAGTCCTGCGTATAGTGAGAAGGAACAACAATTCCAATAGAGTATGACAAACTCTTTAACAAAAATTGTGTTGCCATACTGTTGATAGTGAACCCTGTGCTATGAACTCATCCCCTTCGTCGGATTCTCCCCTCGCTGCTAGTCCGGATCATGTGGTGGAGCGCCTCAACTTCACGACAAAGTTGGCCTACGGTGCTGGCGATTTAGGGCCAGCGATCACGGCCAATGTTTTAGTTTTTTTTCTGCTCTACTTTTTTACGAATGTGGCGGGTCTCTCGGCCGGGCTGGCGAGTTCGGTGTTGGCGATTGGGAAAATTTCCGATGCGATTAATGATCCGATTACGGGGATTTTGAGCGATCGCACCCGTACCCGTTGGGGTCGGCGGTTGCCCTGGATGGTGGGCGGCGCGATTCCCTTCAGTGTCTTGTTTTTCCTGCAATGGCTCGTGCCGGAATTTAGCCCCGATCCCGTCGTCAATCAATGGGGTTTATTTGCCTATTATGTGATCATCGCGATCCTCTTCAACCTGGCCTATACCGCCGTTAACCTACCCTACACCGCCCTCACCCCAGAACTCACCCAGGACTACAACGAACGCACCGGCCTGAATAGTTTTCGGATGGCGTTTTCAATTAGCGGTAGTATTTTGTCTTTGATTTTGGCGCAGATTCTCTTTGGGCTGTATCCCGGTGATCCCTTGATGCAATATTGGGCCCTGGGGCTGTTGTGCTCTTTGATTTCCGTGGTGGCGATTCTTTGGTGTGCGCTGCGCATCCGCGAACGGGGGGCTGATCCAATCATTCCGGCATCAATCCGGCAGGGGTTGGGCTATGGGGTGATCGGGGCCGGAGGGTTAGGGGTGTTTTTGGGGGTGAGTTGGATTGTGGGTGGGGCGAGCCATTGGGGGATGATTGCGGCGGTGTTGCTGGGAGTGCTGGGGGTTGCCTTTGGGATCACCCTGGTGTTTTCCACGCCGGAGGATCATTTGGTGGGTGAGGTGGCTCAGAAGGCGCGATCGCTCGCCGCCGCTGCTCCCAATATCCCGATCCTCACCCAATTAAAAGTGGTGTTAAAAACCAAGCCGTTTCTGTTTGTGATCGGGATTTACCTTTGTTCTTGGTTGGCGGTGCAGTTAACCGCGTCGATTTTGATTTACTTTGTGGTGAGTTGGATGAACCTCCCAGAAGAGGCCTTTCCGGGGGTGGCGATCGCCGTGCAAGGGACAGCCTTAATCATGCTCTTTGTCTGGAAACAGGTGAGCGATCGCGTCGGCAAAAAAATCGTCTACGCCCTCGGCACCAGCATCTGGATCATCGCCCAAGGCGGTCTGTTTTTCCTCCAACCGGGCCAAGTTACCGCCCTCTATCTCCTCGCATCCCTGGCCGGTTGTGGGGTCTCCGTCGCCTATCTAATCCCCTGGTCAATGGTTCCCGACATCATTGAATGGGATGAACTCAACACCGGCCAACGCCGCGAAGGGATCTTCTACGGCTTTATGGTGCTGTTGCAAAAATTCGGCCTCGCCCTCGCCCTTTTTCTCGTCGGTCAGGGTCTCGACTCTGCCGGATTCGTCGAACGCGCCCCCGGTGAACCGTTACCCGTTCAACCCGATAGCGCCCTGACCGCCATTCGCCTCGTGGTTGGCCCGTTTCCCATCTTTATCCTCCTCTTGGGGCTGATTTTGGTGTATTTCTACCCCATCACCCGCAGCGTCCACGACAACATTCGCTGCCAACTGGCCGAACGCCTTGCCCAACAAAAACTGCAAGCCGAGGAGGACGCATCACCATGAAAGCCAAATTGGATCATCCGTGGTCGCCCACCGTTGCCGAGGCAAAACTGATCCAAACCGAGTTGCGATCGCAGGTGATCACCACCGATCGCCTCGGCAACGTGGAACGGGTGGCGGGTCTCGATGCCGGGTTTGATCGCGTCGCAGGCATCACCCGCGCGGCGGTGGTGGTGTTGAGTTTTCCCGCGTTGGAGGTGCTAGAAGAAGCGATCGCAGAGATTCCCACCACCTTCCCCTACGTGCCGGGCTATCTCTCCTTTCGGGAAGTGCCCGCTCTGTTAGCTGCCTTAGCGAAACTCACCCTCACCCCGGATCTGCTGCTCTGTGATGGCCAAGGCTACGCCCATCCGCGCCGCTTCGGCTTGGCCTGTCATTTGGGAGTGCTGTTGGACTGTCCGACGATTGGGGTGGCGAAGTCGCGGTTTATCGGCATCCATGGGGAACCGGGACAGGAAAAGGGGGATTGGGTTCCATTGATGGACGGGGATGAAACGATTGGGGCCGTGGTGCGATCGCGCTCCCACACCAAACCCCTCTACATTTCCATCGGCCATCGCCTCAGCCTGCCCACCGCGATCGACTATGTGCTGCGCTGTACCCCCCAATACCGCCTCCCCGAAACCACCCGCCGCGCCGATCGCCTCTCGAAAACGGCCTAACCGGGCAGCGGTCGTTATGAAGCGATCGCGGTCAATCCGTTAAACACCGGGGATGTTTGCGAAGCCATCAACACCAATTGCGCCGGAATCGTGGCGATGTTAGCCGTGAGACGGATCGCCGGGGGGAGTTGAACCTGGGTAATGGCGTGATCGTGGGGGCGTGCCCAGCCACAGGGAAACCAACGACCCCACCCGTAGCGGCATTCCTGGGGATTGAAATGCACCATCACCACACAACAACGACTCGACTGTTTAGGCGACATCATCGCGGGATAGAGCACACCGTGAATACCATAATCACAATTGTGGCGGAGTTCACGGGGTTTGAAATGGACTTGGAGGGTGAGAGTGGTGCGATCGCACCCACTGGGCCTAATCGAAGGCTGAGCATTAGAGAGATGGAGGAGTTTTAAGTAAGCCATAGTTAAGGATGTACAAGACCAGCGGTACATCTTGACGCTAATGGTGCGATCGCCCCACCGACAAGATCAGCCATTATGCTGAGAATCTGATCTTGACAATCCGGAAATCATGATCAATGCAGCCTCAGCAGACTATGCCCATCTAATCCCAGCCAGAAATCTGCCCTTGTTACTTTTTTTAGATGTTTTTAGCAGTCTATTATGTTGTGCTTGATAAAATCTTTTAATATTGCTTTTACAACAGGAACAGATACACCATTTCCCATTTGTTTATAAACAGCATCATCATTATCTAGTAGCTTATAGCTGTCGGGATAGCCTTGTAACCTGGCGCATTCTCTTGGCGTTATACGTCTAGGAATATTATTTTGCACGATGCCTAATCTGTTCGAGTCGGAGGCAGTAAGAGTGATAGAAATACCATCAGGATCAAGAAACTTAAATATCTCAAATGACATGTTTCCAGAGACCGGGTCATATTTACCTTCATGACAACCTAAATACCCTTTTTTTATCAATGACCTGGTTACTTCTTCAAAGTTTTCATCGTGATAAAAAGTCAATATTTGATCTTTAGTTAATTTTTTGCCATCTTGATTTTTTCCGAATTTTTTTTTCCTGCGATTCTCAATAAGTAAATTCATGAAATTGATTTCTTGCGAAGTACATTCACCTTTTAATCCTAGCTGCCAAGAGTGTAATGATTTTCCTCCTCTGTAGTCTATGAGTCTATAGCCATGAAGCTTATTGAAGTTATTACCTATTACCTTTCGTAGTTTTTCAATAAAGTCCTCAGAACAGGAATACTTTGGATTAGGACTATCTTCCAATATATCTTTCACCGTTAAAAATTGTGCTTCTTTATTGTCAAATAGAGACATTTGATACCATTCTTTATGCCTTTTGAATTTATGTGTATCAGATGCTCCTTTATTACTATTAATTGTTAGTCTAACTGCTTGCTTGAAAGCACCTAAAATGTAAACTCTGACTCTGTTCTGAGGCACACCATGATTGCTGGAATTAAGCAGTCGATATTCAACGGAATAATTTAGTTTTCTTAATCTATCAATGATGGTCTCAAAAGTTCTGCCATAATCATGCGTCATCAATCCTTCGACATTTTCTAACAAAAAGTATAATGGCCTTTTTTGCAGCAATATCCTTTCTATATCAAAAAACAAAGTTCCTCTTGTGTCAGCAAACCCTTGCTTATTACCCCCATAAGAAAAAGGCTGACAAGGAAAACCAGCTAGCAGAAAATCAAAATCTGGAAACTCAGTAACTTTAGTTATGTCAGAATGAGGATTGACACCAAAATTGATCTCATAAGACAAGCAAGAATCTTTATTTATCTCAGAACTATACACACACTCATGATTAATACAAAGTTCATTACAAGCCTGCTCAAAAGCTAAGCGCATTCCACCTGTTCCTGCAAATAAATCTATAAACTTAATCAAGTTCCTCTCCTATCCATCTTGATAAAATTGCAAACTCTTTTTTAGAATAAGCAATAGTACAATCGCTGTTTGAACAGATAGTTGATACGGCAGACTTTCTTTGGAAATTTCCTGCCCCATCTAAAATATAAGCAATCTTATGCCCATTAGCGTGCATCAAATTGAAGCGATCAACAGCTTGTCCCGATTTGCGTTCAATAGTGCTATTCGTTGTAACTTGAAAGCTAATTTCTATTCCAATTTTCTTTCCTTGTTTTTCTACAACAATATCAAACGGCATTCCTCCTTTCTTGTTATATCCTTTTAAATTGATATAACCATTACTTGTTACACGGAAATCATCACCAAGTGAATCTCTAAGATAATCAAAAACTTCTCTTTGGGCAAGCTGACCTAATGAGTTTGCATTGGCTCCACCAGTTATTCTGCTAACATTTATATAGCGCTCTTTGACATACTTCTCCAGGATACTTGTTGTACCAAGTAAGGTTCCAATTTCACAAGAAGATAAGCCTGCTTCATCACTCACTGTAGACGTAGACCCAAACATTAGAATGATGATGATATCTTTATAGATACCGGATATTTTTTTCTTTTTACGTAATCCATCACCATCTATGAATAATTTTTTATTATTCAATCCACGAACAGGAAGCGTTTCAAAAGAATACCGGTATTGCGTAGATTTCCAAATAAAATCAATAGAAAACTCATTTTCGCTTGACTGAAAAATAGATTGAAATGATCTACCAAGCCTTTGAATGGGTTCTCCTCCATAGTCAGCCAAAACACATAAATGCTTTACAAAAAGATTTGCAGGGAATTCAGATGCAGAAATCAAATCAAATACTTGAAAGGGGGATTTTTTTGATAAAGAAATGATCTTCAAAAAATCATCTTGGGTTTTGAGCAACTCAGGAATAATACTAATTGATGCATTTTGTTGATTTAAATGATCAGGCCACCAGAAGATAGCATGATCTTCTAATTCTTGAATGCTCCGATTGTATTTCATCTATCATCCTTATTCTTTGCTTGATTATTCTCAATTCAGTAACTGCTATTCCAATATAGCAATATTCACTTACTTACTTGAGTAACCACAATAAATAAAACTTATTGAAAATAAGGCATTACGCTTGGCTTTAGATGATATTTCTATTTTCCCTAGAGAGAACCCCATTGGCTGTAGTTGTATTCCACCAACGGCACTCCCACCACCTCGCTATAGAGGTGCTCTAGGCGAGTGATATTGTAATGGAGCGTGTAGCGATCGAGCACCCGTTCTCGCGCCTTTTGTCCCAACAATTTCACCAATTCCGGATGATCGCGGCAAATCGGCAGCAGGGTTTTTAACTGGCCCGTCACATCATGGGTATCCATCACCATCCCCGCTCCTTGGTCAATCACTTCCCCATCCGCCCCGGCATCGGTGGCAATGCACGCCACCCCGCAGGCCATCGCCTCTAACAGAGCGAGGGATAACCCCTCCACCAAGGACGGCAAGATAAACACATCCGCCGCCCGCAAAATCTCAATCCGCCGCTGCTCGTCCGCCTCGTAGCCGTACCAGATGATCCCATCTTGGGGGCCGTACAACTGTTTCAAGGATGCCGCGAGGGGGCCATCGCCGACGATCAGGAGTTTTGTCCGGGGGCCCATGGGGGTCTGTTTCCAGGCTTTTAACAGGGCCTCCACATTTTTTTCCGTCGCAATCCGCCCCATGTAGAGGTAGAGGCGGTCGGCGTTGAGTTGGGCTTTGAGGGGGGAGGGGGCGGGAAAGTATTTTTGAATATCCACGCCGTTGGGGATGATCGTGACGCGGCTATCGGGTACACCTAAACGGACGAGGAGGTCTTTTTGAATGTTGGAAAAGACGATGACGCGATCGTAGTTGGCGAGAAATGGGGCGTAGAACTGATAGGTGAGGTATTGGGTGCTGGATTTGAGGTTGCGGATTTTGCTGTCAAAGGGGGGGTGGAAGGTGGCCACGAGGGGAATATTCAACGCGGTGCAAATGTCCGGGAGGCGAAAATCCAGGGTCGAGAGGGTGAGGGAGGCATGGACGAGATCGGGCTTGAGGTGTTGGAGCGATCGCATCAAAACCCGACTCGATTTGGGGGTTGGAATGGTGTAAACCTGGGATTTGTAGAGAAAGGGCAGGGCAATTTCTGCACAGGAGGAACTGGCCGGAGCGTGAGCCGCTTCCGGCTGGGCAAAATGGAGAAAACTAACCGGATGCCCCCGATCTAAAAGTGCATTGGTAACCTCTCGGCCATAGGTGACATTGCCACAAAACGGCGTTTTTTTTCCCAACCAAGCAATGTGCATGCATTCAGAGGAGTGGGCGCAGACTGTTCGTTAAGGAACGCAACATTTGCCCTAACTTTCCGTAACATTTGTTGATGTTGATGGTACCACGCCGCTACGGGAAATAGACCAACTCAGCAAGCCTCCGAGCAAGACAAGGAGAGCTAAAGCGTTTAAAACCGGCTGTAATCCCCAAATTGCCGCCGCTACCCCGGCTAAGGCGAGGGGAAGGGAGAGGGCAATGTTCACTGCATTGTTTTGCAACCCAAAGACTTTGCCGCGCAGGGCCTCAGGGGTTTCCGATTGAATCGTGGTTTGCATCGGCACGCCCACGAACGCGCCAAAGAAGCCCAGGGCAGCGGTGGCCAGGAGTGCGCCCACCAGTTGGGTACTCCACCAAGACAGGCCAAATAATGAGGCGGCCATCCCCAGGCTACCGAGGAAGGTGAGGGAGAGATGGGGGAAGCGTTGACCCCAATGGCCCAAGATAAACGCCCCGATCGCCATGCCCACACCCCCAGAGGCGAGGAGAAAGCCGAATTGCTCCGGTTTGAGGCCGGGAATATCGGCGGTGAGGGGGACGGCGAGGACGGCGAGGGCGGCAAAGACGCTAAACAGGATGATGAGCTGCACCATGGCGTTGCGGACATGGTGATGGTCTTGGAGGTATTGCACGCCGTCCCGAATGTCTTGGAGGACGTGGGGCCGTTCAATATCTAAGCTGTCGGCGGTTTCGCCGGTTTTGAGGCAGAGGAGCAGGAGACCGGCGATCGCATAGGCTCCGCCGACGAGCAATTCGCGCCCAAATGTCCAGTGAGGATTCAGGCTTTGGATGCTGCTTTGCACGAGGGCGAGGAGGGGTTCACCAACGGCAAAGCCGACGATCAGCAGCACCATCATTGTGGTGGTGTAGAGGGAGTTGGCGGGGAGCAGTTGCGATCGCGGCACAATCAACGGAATCGCCGTCTGTTCTGCCGGCGCAAAAAACTGCGTCAGGGTAGAGACCAAAAACGTAATCACCAGCAAACCCACAAACCCGATGGGAACCGTCCACACCTTGCCCCAATCCTGCGTTATCCACAGCAAACCAGGAATCAACAGCACCAAGCCGCCGCGCCACAGATTCGTCCACACCAACACATCCCGCTTTACCCAGCGATCCACATAGACCCCCGCCAACGACCCAAACAACACCGCCGGAATCGTAAAGGCAATCATCACCGCCGACACCCAATTGCTAATAAAGTCCTCGTTGGCGTGGAAATGGCTACTGATCAAGGCGATCATCAAGACTAAATACACCTTGTCGGCTAATTGCGAAAAGATTTGCCCACTCCACAGCACCAGAAAGCGACGATTCCGGAGGATGGGGCCAAAGCCGGGGCCATGGTCGGGGGAGGGGGTTAGGTCTATTTCAGAATCACGATCAGGATCACGGTCAGGGGATGCCATGGGCAATTCCATTGCATCGGTGTCGTCAAGGGTGCGCATAAGACTGATTGAAACAACAGAGTTTTAGATGTTTCTTAAAACTCTTCTATGAATAAGGTATCAAGTAATGCAGCCGAACGAATGACATTGCCGAAGTGATATTGCGTATATTGCCGCAGGATGCGCTCGATGCCGCGCCAGGCAAGGGTGCTGCCAAGCTGGGGGGAGGCGATTAAGTCGGGGTGGGTTTGGCTGAGTTGTTGGAGGAGATAGGTTTCAATGTTGGTGAGGTAGGCATGGCAGCGGATCGCGGCGGGTGGGGGGAGAAGGACGAGGCCGCCTTGGTCGAAGTCAATGCCGACGCGCCAGCGGGGATTATCCAGGGGGGGCGCGATCGCTGCCCCCGTCACGCAACAGATATCCCATTGCGGCGCAATCCCGCCCCAGTGCAGCAGGTGGATCACGCCTTGGGTGAGTTGGGCGACGCGGGTATCGAGGGAGGCGGTGGGGTTGAGGTGGGTGAGGAGGGTGAGGTGTTGGATCAGGAGGTGGTAGAGGTCGGCGGGGCTGTGGTCGCTCTGGGCGAGGGTGAGGACGAGTTCGGCCCAATATTGCGCGATCGCTAATTTTGCCAAGTCTCGACTGAGGGGCGCGAAGGATTCCCGCGTTTCCGCTTGGATCACCCGGTCGAGCGATCGCCCCTGCACCACGAGCAGATCATTGACCACAAACAACTCCAGCCGCCCCCGGAGGGACGACTTCGGTTTTCGCGCTCCTGGCACCACGGCCCGCAGTAAACCGCGATCGGGCGAAAGGATCGTGACGAGGCGATCGCTTTCGCCCATGGCCATCCCCTTCAAGACAATGCCCGTGGCGGTATAGGTGCGACTCATGGCGATCGCGCCCAGCGTTTAACCAAAACAACCCCTAGCGATTGGAGAAAATATAACCCACCCCAATCACAATGCCAAACTCCGCATCATCGCCCAAAAAGCCCACATTTAACCCGGCATTGGCGACCCACTTATCGTTAAATCGCACATCCAGGCCACCGGTAATCATTGGGCCGACGTTATTATCTACCCCTTCATCGGCGGCGGTGTCATTGGTGGTGAACACCACGCCACCCCCCACATAGGGACGGAGTAGAGCGGCTTCAAAGGGGTCTACATTGGGCACGGTAAAGTCGTAGGTGACCGGCACGAGGATCGCCACATTTTCCCCAATAATGGCCCCGGGCCGGAGCGACAGATTATCCCCGATCGCAATTTTAGAAATCACCGCAAAAGAGGTATCACCAATGTCAGTATCGCCCTCTAGTCCTAAATTGATCCCCGCCCCCACATAGCTCCAGGGGCGATTCACAAAGAGATTGCGATTCACCTGGGCGACTTCTGGGGGGGCCGTTGTGGCCGTGGTGGGCATCGTGTCGGTGCTGTAACTGGTCAGCGCGATCGCTGAGGTTTTGTCGGTGGCCAGATCCGCCAAACTGAGAAATTCGACCTTTGCGTCGTTTTTGGCGGGGGCTTGGTGGTGGGTGGGAATCGCGGTGCGGGTGGGAAGCGCGATCGCAGAATTGGGCATTGGTTCAGGCCCAGGGATCACGGTGGGGAGTGGCTCCGTCAGGCCACTTTCCGGAAAGGGGAGCGGGGTCGCGACCGCCTCAGCGGTCATCGGCTCTTCCGGGAACGGGAGCGGTTCGGCCTGGGCCATGGAGGGAAACACGACGGACGCAATCACACCGGAACTAATTGCGATCGCGGTTAATACGGTTGAGTTCATTCTGGTCACTCCTCATGCGAAAAATACGTGCAGGATACACCTTGCTCCTAGTGTACGTGCCAACGCCCAATTCTGAGACCGAGCAATGGCCAGGATCGACCCGATCCCGATCAAATGATGACACCGGATCAGATGCGTCTGTTCTCCCCTCGCCCGGAGTAACAGAGATGGCAACAGGGCCTAGAATGAAGAAAAACGCCGTCCTTGCGCTATGAATTCACCCGACTTCCAACACCAGAAACGCCGCGTTGAGACGAAAACAGAACCAACGCCCAAGGCGATGCCCATGGGAACCTTTCGGATTAACTTCATCCTGAACCAAGCCCAGCGGTGGTTTGACGGTTTGCCGCCCTTGGGCAAGTTGTTCATTGTGTTATTGGGAACCTTTGTGGTGCTCTCGATCCTCAATACCGTGCTGCGCATTTTGAGCGCGTTAGTGGTGGTGGGGGTGATTGCGATCGCCGTTTACGCCGGCTATCAATTTTTCAAAACCGCCGAAGCCGAGCAAACCCCCCCGCCGGATTCCGGTCAGTCCTAACCCGATCGCCCCTTGCCTGGGGCGTTCCCCCTAACGTTGGCGCTGGGCGGTGGGCAGATAAAGCGTCACCGTCGTGCCTTGATTGACACCGGCACTGGTTAACTCGATCGCCCCGCCCATGAGTTCGAGCAAATTCCGGGCGATCGCTAACCCCAACCCCGCCCCATTCACCTGAGGATTCATCAAAACAAAGGGGCGAAACAGTTTTTTCTGCTGTTCGGGCGCAATCCCCACCCCGGTATCTTGAATCGACACCACCGCCCATTGCCCGCTAGAACTGTGGAGATTTTGCAGCAGCGGCGGTAGCGGCGACTCAGACCCCTGTACTCCCGAATGCATTGCGATCGCTGTCTTGATCGAAATGTGGCCGGCGGGGGTGAATTTAATCGCATTGTCTAAAATACTCAGGAAAACTTGGCGCAATTTCACCGGATCAGCATAGATGAGAATATCATCGGGCCAAACTTGGATGTCCAACAGTAGCCCCTTCTCCCCTAGGGACATGGTTTCTAAGGCGATCGCATCTTCGAGCACCGTCATTAAGGGAACGCGCTCAATCTCCACATCTAACTGACCCTTTTCCAACTGAGATAAATCCAAAATATCGTCAATGATGCCCTTGAGGGTGAGCGTGGACTGCCGAGCTTTTTCCAAGAATTCTTGTTCCTCAGCATCGGTGTCACAATAACCATCTTGCAGGATTTGCAACGAGCCAATAATGCCGTTTAACGGGGTGCGGAGGTTGTGGGAAACGGTGGATAAAAATTCACTTTTGAGTTGATTGGCTAACTGCGCTTCTTTCCATGCACCTTCGAGTTCTTCTGCCCAGCTAATTAAGCGGCGAATCATGTTATTAATCGCCCCGGCTAACTGATTGAATTCCTCGATCTGGAAGTTTTTGGGAATGCGTTCGTTGATGTAGAGTTGTTCTTCTTGGAGAACATAGTCGCGTAATTGTTCTACGGGTCGTGCCATGTCGCGGGCGATGATCAGGATGGCTCCCACGGTGAGGCCCATCATGGTTACGGTTAAGAGAATCAGCCCGGTGAGGAGGGTGTGGTGGATCTGGCGGATGGGCTTGAGGGTGTTGGCGAGGGGGGCGATCGCTAACACGACCCAGCGTTCCCTGGTGTTACCGATTAGGGGGTTGGCAATGACCTTGTAACCGGCGATCGATTTCGCCCCATTGTTGCCAAAATCCACCAACTCGATCGCCCCCCGATCCCCGACGCGGGATTGATCTAAAATCTTTTGGATTGTTTTGCGATCATCATCTGACAATTGAGCAATGGATTGGTTCTGGGGAGCCGATGACCGATGCAGCACTATTGTACCGGTGTCGTCGATGATGACCGGATATCCCGCGAAGGCGTTGGCGTGGTCAGCCAACGAATGGGTAAAGGTGGCGCGGGCCACTAAGGCGAGATTGCTCGCTGGGGGATTGGCTGCGATCGCCTCCATCGGCAGCGCCAACGCCACGCTAAAATTAGGTTCGCGATTGGGCAATGGGGGAAGGGGAGCCATGAGGGGATCAGGATGTTCCGGAGACGGCGTGGCAAACACAGGCCAAGACAGGGCGGCGGGGGGCGCAATGCGCTCCTGGTGACAGGTGCTCGCGAGGACGGTGCGGGTTTGGAGATCTTGGAGTTGCAAACAATCCAGCGTCGGATGGAGGGATTGGCTAATCGTGGTGAGGGAGGCTTGTACGTCCGATGAGGTGGAACTCAGGGCTGCGAAACTCTGCCGAACTAGGGTGAGTTCGCGGTTAACCTGGGTGATTTCGTACTCAATATCGTTGCTGTAGCGATCAGCACTGGCGGTTAAATGATTGCCCACGGCTTGCCGCATGGCCGTGCGTGCTTGGCGGTAGGTCATGCCATAGGTAATCATGACACCAATCACAAAGGCGGGAACCGTCAAAAACAGCAGTCGGATCAGGAGCAGACGGCGAAAGGAAGAGGGAGAGGGCTGTAGCATACCGCAACATGCGCAAAAAAAGAGTCACCAAGGAAGACGCGATCGCCGTCAAGGGTCATATAGATCCTTACCCATCATCATAGGGGAGGGATTCTCTCTCCGTGGAGATTCCACCGAATACACAAACAAATTTAATCGGGAGAACAGGGGCCGATGGTTCATCCTTACTGCACCGTAGTTTTAGCAATTACCGCCGATGGCAAACTGAGCGATGCTCCCCTTACCCCGGCTCGCTTTGGATCAGCGACGGATTTGGCCCACTTAGAAGCCCAGGTGGCCCAGGCGGATGCGGTGCTGTTTGGGGCCGGGACATTACGGGCCTATCAAACGACGCTGACGGTGCGCGATCGCACCCTCTGCACCCAACGCCACGAGCGCGGCCAAACGCCCCAACCGATCCATTACGTCTGTTCCCGACAGGCTGACCTTGATCCCCGCTGGCGATTTTTTCAACAACCCACCCCACGGGGCTTAATCACCACCACCAGCGGCGCGACCCCTTGGCAGGGACGGCCAGAATTTAACGCGATCATCACCACGGGGGAGGCGATTAACTGGGGTCAGGTGTGGTCAATCCTGGGCGATCAGGGGATGGAGCGGGTGGCGGTGTTGGGTGGGGGGCAAATCGTCGGATCGCTCCTGCGCGGCGGGTGGGTGGATGAGATTTGCTTAACCCTTTGCCCCCTGATTTTGGGGGAGGGTGTGCCGTGGATGGCGGGGCAGTTACCGGCGGTGGGGTTGGAGTTGCTGGCCTGTGAGGCGATCGCGTCGGAACTGTTTCTGCGCTATCGGGTGGTGCGCGGCTAAATCAGGCCCGGCGGCGGGGTGATTTCGAGGCGATCGCCCTCTAGATCCACCACGGGCACGATCGCTTTCACAAAGGGGATTAACACCGTTTTGGTCGGGTCATCGGCGCGGCGCACTTCGAGCAAATCATTCCCCGCCGAGCGCAGATCGATCACCTCACCGACCACCTCGCCGCTGGCTTGATCAATCACCGTCAGCCCGATCAGTTCCGCCACATGAAATTCATCCTCATCGAGTTCCGGCAATTCCGCATCACTGACCAAGAGCGTCGCGCCGCGCAGGGCTTCGGCCTGGGTGCGATCGCTCACCGCCGCCAACCGCACGATATAGAGATTTTTCCCCGGCACAGGCCGACCCCGCACCAATTCCACCGCCTCCGGCTCTGCCCCCGGTGCGCGTCGTAACCAACGCTGCCCCGGTTGGGTAAATCGCTCCGGGAAATCCGACAGCGACAACACCCGCACTTCGCCCTGTAACCCTTGGGCCGAGACGATAGTACCAATTTCTAACCAGTCTGCATCAACCATGAGCGATCGCGAATTTTGCCTAGCCAGAATAGCACGAAGCCACAGCCAATCCACAGCATCGCCTCCGAGTCTTCTGCCTCGTGAGAGATATTAGCATTACTGATCTGAGTCTTGGGAAAGATTCAGATTCTCAAACCGTTTTGCCATACTGAGGGCTCAAACAATTAACCGAATCTCTTATCAACACGCCTGACGCTGCTTTACAAAACTCGCATTTTCAGAACTCAATCGGTAGCGGAATTGCAAATCCCCTAAGTCTGTCTGCGTCAGTCCCGTAACAGTATTGAGATCCCCCTATAGCAATCCCATTTGATTCATGAACAGACAAGGGGCTTTAAGCCCCTTGTTGATGAGGAGATAAGATCTCCGATTGATTGAGGATCGCTATAGCTTCACCGTTACTCATTTATCCCCTAATATCCGCACCATGAAATCCTCTTTGGTCATTCTTTACCACCGTGAACCCTACGACGAAATTATCGAAAACGGAGTTGTTCGCTATCGCCCAAAGAAAAGTCCCAATGGGATTATGCCAACCCTGAAAAGCTTCTTTGGCCATGTGAATCGAGGCACTTGGGTCGCCTGGAAACAAGTCACCGAAGATCAAAAAGTAACCTTTGAAAGTCGCATCACCGTTGAAGAAGAAAATAATAATTACAGCGTTCTCCGGATTCCCCTTTTAGCAGAGCAGGTCAAACACTTTTACCACATCACCTCAAAAGAAGCCTTTTGGCCGATTCTACATTCTTTTCCCTGGCAGTTCACCGATGAATCCTCGGATTGGGAAAACTTTAAAACCATCAACCGCCTCTTTGCCGAAGCCGCCTGTGCAGAAGCCGCCGAGGATGCCCTGATTTGGGTGCATGACTATAACCTTTGGCTGGCCCCGCACTACATTCGCCAATTAAAGCCCGACGCAAAAATCGCCTTTTTCCACCATACGCCCTTCCCCTCGGTGGATATCTTCAACATCCTGCCCTGGCGGGAGCAAATTGTGGATAGTTTGCTCTGCTGTGATGTGGTGGGCTTCCATATTCCCCGCTACTCGGAAAACTTTGTCAATGTGGCGCGGAGTTTGCGCCCGGTTGAAGTGCTCAAGCGCGAAGAACCCCCAGCCCACATGACTAAAACCGGCACGGCTTTGGCTGAACCGGAAATGATTTCTCAACTGGGCTATAACGGTCGAGTGATTAATATCGATGCGTTCCCGGTGGGGACGAACCCGGAGCATATTCAAGGGGTGTTGGCACGGCCCGAAGCCCAGCAACGGTTAGCGGAAATGCGCGAAGAGTTTGGCGATCGCAAACTCCTGATCGCCGCCGGTCGTGTGGACTACGTCAAAGGCAATAAAGAAATGCTCCTCGCCTTTGAACGTCTCCTCGAACGTCGTCCGGATCTCCACGGCACACTGAATTTCCTTGTTACCTGTGTCACCCCTGCCGCCGGGATGCGCATCTACGAAACCACCCAGCACGAAATCGAGCAACTCGTGGGACGGATTAACGGGCGATTCTCTGAACTGGGCTGGACTCCGGTGCTGCTGTTCACCGAACCCCTCAACGCCATTGACCTGATGTGTTACTACAAACTCGCCGATGTTTGTTGGACAACCCCGCTCCGGGATGGTTTGAATTTGGTGGCGAAGGAATATGTGGTGGCCCATAAGGAGGATACTGGGGTGCTGCTCCTGTCGGAATTTGTCGGCGCAGCGGTGGAACTGCCGGAAGCGTTGCTGACGAATCCCTATTCTCAAGAGAAAATGGATGAGTCCATCGAGTTGGCCCTGGCGATGCCGGCAGCGGAACAGCGGGAACGGTTGGCGAAAATGTATGCCACTGTCACCACCTACGATGTGAAATATTGGGGCGATCGCCTTCTCACGATCTTCAAAACCCTCCAAGCAGAGGCGAAAAAAGTGCCCCAAGGCGTAGCCTAGTTTCTCCATTTTGCCTGGTATTAAAACCCCGGATTCTCGATAGGAATTCGGGGTTTTGTGTGGCAGCGTTCGCTTCGCGTGACCCAATCGTCCTGAACGATTCACCTAACATCTCGGCGATCGCACTAGCCAGGGCAGTTAGGACATTCAGAGACTCTAGAACAAGGGGCTGAAGCCCCTTGCCTGTCCTAATCCCCTTGTCCACTGCGATAACTTGTGCCAGCGGAAAAAATACCGCACACTGAAGATATCTTTCGTTCAATGCAACCGTCATGGCGCTATACGCAGAACTCCATCGTCATTTAGGTGGTTCCGTGGTTCCCCGCATCCTTTGGCGATATTTTCAACGCTATGAGCCGGATTTGTCCCAACGGTTTCCGGATTATGACCCCTTTGAAGACTTCTACACCCGCCCCCGTGAGACCTTAGATGAATATTTAGAACTGCATACCTTAGTGGAAAGTGTGCAAACGGAAACCACCTTACCCTATTTCATCTATCGCCTGTTACGGGGGGCCTATGTGTTTGAAAATCTCGCCTATTTAGAACTACGTTATACCCCCTATTACCGCACCGACTCCGATCGCTCCGAAGCCGAACGTATTGACCAAATGCAGCGGATTGTCGAGGTGGTGGGCAAGGCGATGCAGGGGGTAGAGCATCCGATTATTACACCGCAGATTTTATGTATGCATGTGCGGTTACCCGATGCGGTGAATCGGGCGATCGTGGATTTAGCGATCGCGAATCCTGGCATCGTTTGTGGGGTGGATCTTGCCGGGGGCGATAATCATTATGGCGATCGCATTGATGAGTTGGTGAAGTTGTTTGACTATGCGCGATCGCACGGCGTGAAGACCACCGGCCACCTCTACGAAACCGCCGACGGTTGCCATCCCCAACTCTTGCCCTATCTTCACCGCATCGGCCACGGGATTCAAATCCCCCTCCAACATCCGGAACTGCTACGGGAAGTGGCCGCCAATGGTCAATGTTTAGAAGTGTGCCCCACCACCTATTTTCAAACCGGCGCGTTAGAGGATTTATCGCAACTGAAAACGGTGTTTCAACGCTGTTTTGATGCGGGGGTGGATGTGGCGATTTGTACCGATAATGCGGGGCTGCATAATGTGCGCTTACCCTTTGAATATGAGAATTTATTAACCCACGATATTATCAATTTTCGTCAACTCCAAGCCTGCCAAGATGCGGCGTTTCGTCATGCCTTTGCCTGGCCCTACAAACAACCGCCGACTCTGTTATTAAATACCCTCCTGCAAGACGAACCGCCCGCCGATGCCACCTCGATTTATCCCTAAATTGCCGGGTTATGATTCAGGGTGCATCCCTCTTTTGCAGATTCATACTGCTCGCCAGGGAGCACCCTCATCCCCAACCCTTCTCCCTCAGGAGAAGGGAGCCAAAAGCCCTCTCCTAAGGGAGAGGGTTGGGTGAGGGATTGTATCACAGGGATCAAATTCACGAATTGGATCGCTTTGACTATTCAATTACCCAACATCACCATGCTGCGATCACCCCTCCTTTCCCTATCCTTAGCCGTCACCCTCTGGGGGATGCCGAGTCTGATCCAGTCGCTCCCGGCGGCGATCGCGGCTGAGACTGACCCCCTCCTTGAGTTAACCCAGCGGGCCCACCAGCAGCTAGAGGCTGGCCAGTTTGAAGCGGCGCGGGACACCTATCGACAGTTGTTAGACCGGGCAACACGGGAGGGGAGCGATCGCGCCATGAATGACGCTCGCCTCGGCCAGGCCAAAGCCACCCTCCTCGCCCAACACTACACCGAGGCGATCCCGCAGTGGGAGCAGATTGTCACCCACGAACGCCAGACCCCCAACCACAGCGGCTTACCCCTGGCGTTAACAAATTTGGCCCTGGCACAGTTTGGGGCGGGACAGTATCGAGCGGCGGAAATGGCCCTGCGGGAGGCGGTGATCGCGTGGGATAGCCTGCGGGCAAACTTGGCGGATCTCGACCAAGTGACCCTGTTTGAACAGCAAGCCCATACCTATCGCCTCTTGCAAAAAACCTTGGTGGCCCAGGGCAACACCGATGCGGCGCTGGTGGTGGCCGAGGCGAGTCGGGCGCAATCCTTCGTGGAGCAGTTGGTGCGCAAGTATCGCCCCACCCCTGCGCCACCGCTGGATCTGGCGGCGATTCGTGCCGTGGCCCAACGGGAAAATACAACCTTGGTGGTTTATTCCTTAGTGGGGGATGAGGTGCGGGTTTTGGGTACAGAAACCAATGAGCCGACGACGCTCTACAGTTGGGTGGTGTCGCCCCAGGGTGCGATCGCATTCCAGACCCTCGACCTCCAAGCCGTAGGCATTGAATCCCTGCGCACCTTTGTCCGCCAAACCCGCACCCAACTGATCGATCGCTTCGGTCGGGGACGGATCACCACCACCCTCCCCGGTGACGATGCGGCGGACTATCTCTATCAACTCTTGATCGCGCCGATTGCGGCCCATTTGCCCCGCGATCCCGCTGCTTCGGTGACGATTCTCCCCCAAGATGCCCTGTTCCTCGTGCCCTTTGCCACGCTGCGCAATCCCGCCGGGAATTATCTGATTGAATCCCACACACTGCAAGTTGCGCCCAATGTGCAGACCTTAGCGATCGCCGCCGCCACCCCAGCACGATCCTCCCAGGGAACCGCCGTGATCGTCGGCAACCCCACCATGCCCACCCTGCCCCAACAGGATCACCCCCTCAGTGCCTTACCCGGCGCGGAACAAGAAGCGATCGCCGTGGCGAACCTCCTCAACACCACCCCCTTTCTAGGATCACAGGCCAGCTTCGCCCAGATTCAGCCCCACCTCGCCACCGCCTCCGTGCTCCACTTTGCCACCCACGGCCTGCTCTCCTGTGTGGACACCCAAATCGACCCCAACGAATCCCTGCGCTATGAGTTGCGCTGTCCGAACTTCCCCGTTGATATCTACGGTAATGCGATCGATCCCAGCCTGAGCACCGCCCGCGACAATAACGTGTTTGTCAATCCCGGCGCGGTGATTGTGGGGGGAAATGTCTTTGTGGGTGGGGTCGCGGCGGAAACATCCCTCGCCCGCGAAAAAGTAGTGCGCGTTGATTTGCCGGGTGCTCTCGTCCTCACCGCTGATGATGAGTTTGCCACGAGTGATCTTAAGGATGGCTTTTTAACCAGTCGGGAAATTGTGGCCTTGGATTTAACGGCGGATTTGGTGGTGTTGAGTGCCTGTGATACTGGGCAGGGGCGGATTACGGGGGATGGGGTTGTGGGGTTGTCGCGATCGTTTTTGGCCGCAGGGGCGGCAAGTGTGGTGGTGTCGCTTTGGGCGATTCCGGATATTCCGACGGCGATGCTGATGACGGAGTTTTATCGCAATCTGCGCCACAATCCGGATAAGGCCGCCGCCCTCCGCCAAGCGATGCTAACCACAATGGAACAATACCCCGACCCGATCAATTGGGGCGCGTTTGTGTTCATGGGCGATCGCACCTAAAAAATGTTAACTCTCGCTCCCCTTTACCCGGTGTGGGCCCAGGGAATGAGGGCGATTTTGGCCTACGGACTGTCTGGGGGAGGGGCGATCGGCAGTTCAATCGTGAATGTTGTGCCTTGGCCCGGTTGGGAGGTGCAGGTGAGCCGCCCGTGATGCTGCTCCACGACAATGGAATAACTAATGGATAACCCTAAACCCGTGCCTTTACCCACGGGCTTCGTGGTGAAAAACGGGTCGAACAATTGCTCGCGACATTGTTCAGGAATGCCGGGGCCGTTGTCGGTAATTTGAATCTGTACCCAATCTTGATTGATCACTTGGGCCTTGAGGGCGATCGCTGGTTGGGAAATCTCGGCTTGGGCATCGCGCAACGCATCGATCGCATTGGCAAGCACATTCATCCACACCTGATTGAGCCGACTAAAATAACAGTGGACTAACGGCAAATCCCCATAGTCTTTGGTGATGTGAATATCTGGCCGGGGGCCACTCCCTTTAAGGCGATTATGGAGCAGCATCAAGGTACTATCGATACCATCGAGCACATTCACCGCCCGACATTGGGAATCATCTTTGCGGGCAAAATTACGCAGCCCTAACACAATCTCACGAATGCGCTCCGTTCCCACTGCCATCGACTGCACAATTTTCGGTAAATCTTCCCCGATAAACGCCACATCTAGATCGTCTAATTCGGATGCGATCGCCTCATCCATCGCCGGATTTAAGCCTTGATAGAGTTCAAACGCCCGTAATAAATTATCCACATACTCATGAACATGGCCCAGATTGCCATGAATAAAATTCACCGGATTATTAATTTCATGGGCAATACCTGCCACTAATAAACCCAAACTCGCCATCTTTTCACTCTGGACAAGATGCACCTGAGCCGATTTTAAATCCTGTAGCGTCTGTTGCAGTTCTGCGGTGCGTTGGGCAACTTGTTGCTCTAGGATAGTATTTTGGGCTTGCACCTGTTGCGTTAAACGAGCTAATTTGAGTTGGGTTTTAATCCGCATCAACACTTCTTCTTGCTGAAACGGTTTGGTAATATAATCCACCGCCCCGAGGGTAAAGCCTTGGGTTTTGTGCGTCACCTCATTTAACGCCGTCATGAAAATGATCGGAATATGGGCGGTTTGGGGTTGTGTCTTCAGCCGTTGACAGGCTTCAAAACCATCCATTTCTGGCATCATGACATCCAGCAAAATGAGATCCGGCTGGGCATAGTGGGCACGTTCTACGGCGGCGCGGCCATTGCGGGCGGTCAAGACTTGAAACCCAAAACTATCAAGAAACTCTGACAACAGCCCTAAATTCGCAGGATTATCATCGACGGCTAAAATCGTGCCTGGACTGTCGGGGGTAACGGTGGGAGTAGTAACCATGGTTGGCGTGAAGGGCGATGCGTCCGCCCATTGTTGAATCACGAAATATCAAGAGCAGCCGTTATCATGGCAAAGTTCACCCCAGTCTGAACGGTAGACCCAAGGAGACTCAATGGCATTATCCTGTTGAAAGTCTTTGTTTGTATCCCGTTTTGCCCCCAATCTTACCAGCGATTTACACAATGATCCGTCAGATTTTAAACTCTTTTTGGATTTAGTGACATTGTGGGCGCGATCGCTGTGCTAACCCCTGGTAAAACGAGGTGAGAACTCACTCAAGATCATGCTTAAGTTAACGAACAGTTAAGATTCACACTATTTCCTGATCCCATGGGGCCGTGGGGGGAGAGGTTGCTACACTGAAGCTGTTGAAAAGGGTGGCGCGACTGCTGACCTGAATAGGATGAAGAGGGCACAACATCAGCCCTCATCATGATCATGAGCGAGTGAGTCTAGGCACGTTCAAAAGGATTCATCCTGTTGTGTAGGAATTGTGTTGTCAATCAACGGACGAACATTTAATTTTTACTGTTTCGTGAAGAGGATCAGGGTTCATCTTGCTCTTCATTCTGCCGCTTGACGATGAATAAATCCTTCAAATTTACACAGCGATCGCTCCGCTTTGTCTTAATTGCCCCCTTCCTTGCTCAGATCGCCCTCGCGGTGGGGGTGGTGGGGTATCTCTCCCATCGCAACGGGCAAAAAGCCGTGACCGATCTCGCCTATCAATTACGCACCGAAATCACCGAACGCACAGCACAACACCTCAACAGTTACCTGGCCGTTCCCCAACAACTCAACCGCCTCAATTTGGCCGCCCTAGACTTAAACCTGATTAATCTCCAAGACCTTGAAACCTTGGGGCAATTTTTTTGGCAACAGATGCAGATCTACGATGTGGGGTACATTAATTTCGGCAGTCCGGAGGGTGAATTTATTGGGGTCGAACGCTTAGGGGATGGGGAATTTGCGATCATTGAAAGTCGGTTGCGGGGCGCAACAAATGGAGTCTATACAACCGATGCCCAGGGTCAGCGGTTGAAGCTGATTGCAACCTACGAAAATTATGACCACCGCCTTGAGGCGTGGTACACCGATGCGGTGGCGGCCGGGGAACCGGTATGGAGTGAAATTTATCCCTGGGATGATAAGCCGGGGGTGTTGTCGATTTCGGCCAGCTATCCCATCTATGCAAGGGGTGAATTGGTGGGGGTCTTGGGGGTCGATCATATTGTGTCGCAGGTGAAAGAGTTCCTCAAGGATCTAGAACACAATCGGGCGGGGGGGATTTTTTTGATGGAGCGATCGGGGCTATTGGTGGCGAGTTCCACGGAGAGCAAAGCCTATCGATTGCAGGGGGAAACGGCGGAACGAATTTTAGCAACGGAGAGCGAAGATCCATTGATTCGGGCCACGGCCCAAGCAATCATGGCGCAATATCCAGAATTCGCCGCTTTAACGCAGCCTGAAGCGTTAGATGTGCGGTTTAACCAAGAAAACCATTTTATTCAAGTGACACCCTATCAAGATGCGCTGGGGTTGGATTGGTTAATTGTGGTGGTGGTTCCGGAGTCGGAGTTTATGGCGCAGATCCACACCAATACGCGACAAACGGTGCTGCTCTGTGCGATCGCGCTGCTGATTGCGGCGGGGTTGGGGGTGTTCACGTCCCGGTGGATTGCGAAACCGATCGTGCGGCTCAATCAAGCCAGTCAAGGCATGGCGGCGGGGGATCTCGATCAAGCCGTGCCACCGACGAGCATTTTAGAATTGCAATCCTTGGGCCAGGCGTTTAATCAGATGGCGAGCCAACTGCGGGATGCGATCGGTAGGCTCGAACAACGGGTAGCCGAGCGCACGGCCGAATTGGCCGATGCGAAAGAAGCCGCCGACAATGCCAACCAAGCAAAAAGTGAATTTTTGGCCAACATGAGCCATGAACTCCGCACCCCCCTCAACGGCATTTTAGGGTATGCGCAAATTCTCCAACGGACGGACAGTCTTAACCCCAAACAGCGCCAAGGGGTGACGGTGATTCAACAGGCGGGAACCCATTTATTAACCCTGATTAATGATGTGTTGGACTTGGCGAAGATTGAAGCTCGGAAGTTGGAATTGTTGCCGGAGCCGGTGGACTTTTTCGCGGTACTGTCGGGGGTGGTTGAGGTGATTCGGATTAAGGCGGAGGAGAAGGGCATCGCGTTTCAGGCTCAGATTCCGGCGGAGTTACCGCCGGGGGTTGAAATAGACTCGAAACGACTGCGCCAAGTGTTGTTAAATCTGTTGGGGAATTCGATTAAATTTACCCATACGGGGACGGTGACCTTCACGGTGGAGGCCTTGCCCGATCGCTCCCCGCAAGCTGATCAAAAGATGGCGATCGCCACGCTGCGCTTCACCATTACAGATACCGGGGTGGGCATGACTGCCGCCCAAGTGGAGAAAATTTTCCTCCCCTTTGAACAGGTGGGCGATCACGCCCAAAAAGCCCAAGGTACGGGCCTCGGTTTGGCCATTAGTCGGCAGATTGTGGAGATGATGGGCGGTACGATTCAGGTTAAGAGTGCAGAGGGTCAGGGGAGTTGTTTTTGGTTTGAGGTGCGGTGTCCGGTGGTTCACGATTGGCAGGCTCAAGGCGGGCCGGTGGTGGAGGGTCAGGTGATCGGCTACAGCGGGCCCCGCCGTCGCGTTTTAATTGTGGATGATACGGGGGTGAATCGGATGCTGATCCGGGATGTGCTGGAACCGCTGGGGTTTGCGATCGCCACTGCCGAAAATGGGGCCCATGGGTGGGCGGTGTATCAACAGTTTCAGCCCGATTTAATCATCACAGATTTGGTGATGCCGGAGTTGGATGGCTTTGCCTTGACGCGCCGCATTCGTCAACAGGATGCCCAGGTGGTAATCCTGGCCTCGTCTGCCAGTGTCCTCGCCCAGGATCAACAGCGTAGCTTTGTGGTGGGCTGCAATGATTTTGTGCCGAAGCCGGTGGATATGGCGTATTTGCTCAGTCGGATCGAGCACCATCTCCAGTTGAGTTGGGTCTATGCCGATGTGCCGACGGGCGCGATCGCCCCGGAACCGGACGATGCGATCGTCTATCCCCCGGCGGCTCCCCTGGCAGCGTTCATCGACTTGGCCAAACTGGGCAGCATCCCCAAACTCAAGCAAATGGCGGCAACCCTCAAAGAGCGAGAGCCTCACTATCGCGGCTTCTGCGATCGCATCTTGGCATTGGCCCAAGAGTTTGACGATGTTGGCATTTTGGAGTTTCTCCAAGCCGCTCCAACGGTATGATCAGCCCCTTACAAATAAGGCTGGGCGAGGAAATAACTCATCACCGATTTGGCATCAAAGGCGGTGGGATCTTGGCGGACTTGGGTTTCAAATTCATCCGGGGTGAGTAAGACCACTTCGATTTCTTCGTCGTCGTCTTGGCTGGGGGGGGTGGCGAGTTTTTCTAGTCCTTGGGCCAGGAACGCATAGATATATTCATCGGAATAGCCCGGTGCGAGGGGAAATTTACCCAGATCGCGCCATTGACTGGCCTTGTAGCCGGTTTCTTCTTGGATTTCGCGCTCGATGGTGAGGGCGGGGTCTTCGCCGGGTTCGATCGTGCCGGCGGGAAATTCTAAGAGTCGCCCGGAGACGGCGAAACGGTATTGATAGACCAGCACCAATTGACCTGCTGGGGTGACGGGAACGGCCAACGCGCCGCCAGGATGACGAATACATTCCCAATCGCCTTCGACCCCGTTGGGCAGCCGGAGCCGATTGACATCAAAGGCAAATTTGCGACCGTGGTAGTAGAGGCGTTGTTGGAGAATTTCGGGGGCTTGGTGTTGGGGTTGCATGGCTGGGCGGATCGCTCTTGAGTATCGGGTTAATTATCGGGGGCGGGGGTGGCGTTTGGGAATGAGGTTAGACGGGGGCGAGGCGGGTAATCCCGCTACAGTCCACCTGGGCGAGGAGTTCGGCGACGGTGGTTTGGGTGACAGGATCGCACCAGTGGGGGGCAATGTCGGCGAGGGGGGCGAGGACAAAGGCACGATCGCGCATTCGGGGATGGGGAACGGTAAGGTTCGGCAATTGCAAAATGCGATCGCCGTAGAAGAGCAAATCTAAATCCAGCGATCGCGGCCCCCACCGCACCCGCCGAATCCGCCCAAAATGTTGCTCGGTGGTTAACAACACCTGAAGCAGATCCGCAGGGGATTGATCCACATCAAAAATCGCACAACCATTCACATAGTCCGGTTGGGGCGGGCCGACGGGAGCCGTCTTATACCAGGGTGATACTGCCGTTAGATAAAGTCCTGGCGTGACGGACAGTAGATCAATGGCTTGGTTGAGAATCATGGTTGAATTCCCTAGATTGCTCCCCAAGGCGATCGCGACGGAATTCACACTCATGACATCATAATTCCCCTATTCAAACGTTTGCGACTGTTGAGAGCTTCAGGATCTATTATGATCGTGGATTGTGAAAATCCAGAGGGCCGAGTTGTCGCCCCATCCCTAAAATCCTCGGATCAATCCATGCGGATTGCTCGATGGACTGCAATGGTTATAGCGGTTTTCATAAACACAAGGTACAAAGATCCCCCTCAATCCCCCTTAAAAAGCTAATCCTGTAGGGGTTTGGAAAGAGCCTGAGCCCTCTGCTTAGCAAAGAAGAAACGCTCAAGGGCAGTCGCCAGGACTTTGACCCCAGGCAGAGGTTGCCTCTGGGAAGGAGCAAAACCCACTAACTTCGCTAACGCCAAAGTAGCCTGTCGTAGAGAGTCAACAGCTTGACCCGAGAGGAGACATAAAAGCCTCAGTTCATCGGCATCAAACATCGTCTGAGCCGACTGCTCAGGGTCTTGACGGAGGGCATAAGTCAG
>NZ_JAQMTY010000062.1 GCF_028330765.1 Spirulina subsalsa CS-330
AAATCAATGGCGTTAGTCGTTGAGCCTAGCAACCCTCTGCAACTCTCGTTGTTTGAGTGGATAAATGGTCAGGTAACTGGCTGTTCAGAATCTCCCACTATAGCCCGTAGGGTTTAGTGGGGGAGTATGTCAACCAGATGCCACAACAGCCCACCTTCCTATTGTCCCAACCAACAGTATTCTGCTGAGGTTGGGCCGTGGTAACCGCCACCGAAGCGCAATTATTACTCAAACATGGATTCATTTAAGACGCTCAAGACGTTCTGCGTCAAACCGTTCCCCAACTTCAACAACACGCGAAAAACTGGGACGGAAAACTCCTGAGTGATGAACGTCTCGAACTCAACACCGCCCAACGTTTCGCCACACCTCTGTTTAAACCTCACATCACCGCCGAACGAGTCGATCGCATCGTGCGAATTTCCCCCAGTGATCAAAATCTGTTCGCCGATCGCGCCCCACAAACTCGTGAAACGCTGCATCAAATTGCCACCAGCAGTAGCCTTCTCTGGATAGGGAATCGTCCTCACCGATCGCATCGCTGGTGATCAGCCCGTGTTGCGCATTCCGGCGGCAATGCCGTTGATGGTCAACAATGCGCCCCGTAACAGTTCTTCTTTGCTGTAACGGTAGTGAATTACCCCAGAAGCTTGGCTGCTGTATTGCCGTAACCGCTTCAGGAGCGAGACTTGCAAGAAGCCGAGGGGGACAATCGTGCCGTTGCGGAGATACACAGAACGCTGCAATTCGGGGTCATCATCTAAAAGATTGGTCGCCCCTTTCACCTCTAGCACGATCTCGCAGGTGAGTTTAAATTCCTCGGCGATCTGGTCGAACACTTTCATGAAGCGATCGCGATCGTCTGGAGCCGATAATTCTTGGACATAGTGGTTCGCCATTTGTAGATCCACCTTGGCGAGGGTCATCTCTACTTTAGAAATGGCCATGCGGAAAAAGGGCCATTTGAAATAGAAATAGCGGATCAGTTTTAAGTTTTCTTCTGGTTCTTCATCGAGGAAACTTTTGAGAGCCGTCCCCACCCCATACCAAGCCGGAAGGAGAAAGCGGCTTTGAGTCCAGCTAAACACCCAAGGAATCGCCCGTAATGAACTGAGATCTTTTTTGCCACTCTTGCGCCGAGCGGGGCGGGAGCTAATTTGTAATTGGCTGATTTCTTGGATCGGCGTGACGGACATGAAGAAATCAATGAAGTCCGGTTGCTCGTAAATTAAATTCCGGTAGCAGGTGCGCGATCGCGTCGCCAACTCCTCCATAATTTCATTCCACGGCTCAATATCATCAAAGCCGCTACCGAGCAAACTCGACTGCAACACCGCCGTTGATGCGGTTTCGAGATGATACAGCGCCAATTCCGGGAGGGAATATTTCGACGCGAGCACTTCCCCCTGTTCGGTAATTTTGATCCGGCCGTTAATCGTGGAATTCGGTTGCGCCAAAATCGCCTCGTAGGCTGGCCCGCCGCCGCGTCCCACGGAACCGCCGCGCCCATGGAAAATCCGCAACGCGATCCCGAACTGGCTAGCGATCGTCTGCAACGCCTTCTGCGCCTTGTGAATTTCCCAATTACTACTCAAAAACCCCGAATCTTTATTGCTATCGGAATACCCCAGCATGACTTCTTGCAGGGGTTCCGTGTGGGGAAGTTGCGAATGGGGTAAATTGGCCGCGGCTAATTGGGTATTCAGCGCGTCGTAACCGCCGGACAAGGTGGCACGGTACAAGGGCAAATTAAACAACGCCGTCATCACCGCTGGCGCACGTTTGAGATCGTCCACGGTCTCGAACAGGGGCACAATCTGAATGCTACTTTTCCCCGTCACCGGATCATACAGCCCCGCTTCCTGGGCCAAAATCAGCACTTCGAGCACATCGCTCACATCGTTGCTCATGCTGATCACGTAGGTTTGGCAAATGTTCGGGCCAAACTCTTTTTGGAGGCGGCGCACCATCTGAAAGGTTTCAATGGTTTCACGGGTGCGATCGGAAAAGGGCGCTTCTGAGGGAATCAACGGGCGGCGGGTGGGCAATTCGGTGATTAACCAATTCCGGCGATCGGCCTCTTCGAGTTCATCGTAGGGCCGGGGCAAGGCTTGGATATAGGCGGCAATTTCGGTGATCGCTTCGGAATGGCGGAGGGATTCTTGGCGAATGTCTAGTTCCGTCAGGTGGAAACTGTAGATTTCCACTTGGGCGATCAGTTTGTCGAGGTCTTGGCAGGCGATGCCGGTTTCGCTGAGGTTGCGTTGCAGGAGACACAATTCTGCGAGAAATTCATCGCCGGATTGATAGATGGTTTTGGGGTGGATTTCGTCTAGGAGGCGTTGTTGATGGGGGTCGCTGCTGGTGAGGAGGTGGTTCCGTTCGCGGGTGTTTTCGAGGCGTTTTTGAATGTAGGCGAGTTTGAGGCGATAGGGTTCTTGGCGGTAGCGGATGGCGAGTTTTTCGTAGACTTCGCCGAGGTAGGTGCGATCGCGCTCTAGGGAATCCAAGAGATCCGGCAGGACATTGCTCCAATGCAGGGAAAGACTGAGTTGATTGATCAGTTCTTGGATCGACAGGAGGTATTTTTCGAGAACGATGTTGCGTTGATAGCAGGCGGTGCGCCAGGTGACTTCAGGGGTAACGGAGGGGTTGCCATCACGATCGGAACCCACCCAGGAGCCGAAGTAGCAAAAACGGTTTTTGGGCGATCGCAACGTCGGAAAGGTATCTTCTAGCGCCTGCTTGAGGCGCACCGCCAATTCCGGCAGCGCATCAAACAGCACCTCTTGGAAATAGTGCAAGGTATAGTCCAACTCATCCAACACCGTGGGCTTGAATTGGTGCAGTTCATCGGTGCGCCACCAGAGCCGAATTTCATCATGGAGTTGGCGGGTGGCGGTTTCGGCTTCCCAGGAGTTGGTCAGCCCTAGGCCGCGATAGGCTTCCTCGGCTTGATCGAGATGGCGCAGGGTGTTGGAAATGCGGCGTTGTTTGCGGCGGATCGTATGGCGCACGATCTCCGTCGGGTGGGCAGTGAAGACCAGGCGAATATCGAGATTATCCAGCAGGCGTTGAATTTTTTGGGGCGGCATATTTTGCTGCCGCAGGTAGGGAAAGAGCCAATGGAACGTCCCGGCTTTGGGCTTGGCGAGTTCACTGTCTTTAAGATTGCGTTCGAGTTGCTTGGCACCGAGGGGCGCGGCGGCATCCTCAAGGTGATTGTTGGCCGCGTCATCGAGGGGCGGCTCGTCGGGGTTGGGGGGGGTGGGGGTGCTGAGAAAGGCGGGGGACTTTTCTTTATAGGTGGCGCGGCGAGAGAGGCGTTGCTCGCGTTGTTCGTAATGTTGCTCAACAATGTTGATCAGTTGGAAGTAGAGGGCGAAGGCGCGGGCGGCGCGAATCGCTTCGTTGAGGTCAAGCTGTTCAATGAGGTGGAGAACCGCCGCTTTGTCGAGGATCTTGGTCTGCCCTTCAGGGGAACACATGGAGCGGAGTTGACGCAGGAGATCCACCAGCGGTTGACCACATTCGGCCACCAAGACTGATTCCCATAAATCTTCAACCATCCTAAGACGATGGTGCAACAGAAGCATTGAATTAGACGGCAGTTGCAGGGTTTGCTCTGAGGTTTGAAGCAGCGAACTCATGATGTCTGATGGTTGCAGATACTAGGGTAGTCTAGAGGATCTCGATTGAGATTTTGGGGAATCGACATGTTTAGCAACACAGAGTTACGATTTGTCAACTCTGGGGGCTGACGCTCTGGGGGGCTAGGGTTGAGAGGGGTGCGGTTCCGGGAAGGGAAGGGTGGGGAGGCGATCGCCCCGCAGCAGTTCTTCGCTGGTTTCACCCAAGGCTTGGAGGTGCTGCGCGATCGCATCAACCAGGAGCACCGTCCCTAAAAAGGGCAGGGTCATCATACTGAGTAGCACGGGAGTGGATGTCTGCAAAGAACGAGAAGTCACGCGGGTTAGATTGATTTGAACTGTTCAGTAGTGTAGCGGAAAATTGACCCTTTGAAAGTCACGATTCAATTCGCCAGGATCTATACATAGATTGGGTTTGGAATTGTAGCTAAAAGCACGGATTATTCGGGAATCCCCCCCAGGGGTCTCAGAATGACTGCTTTTTGTAGTATCTTGTATTACGAGCGATTCTCCGGCGGATCGGTCTTGGCCACAGCGGTCAGAGGCTCGTCGCTGGATCACCGATTCAGTTGTTCAGTTAAAAACTCTCAGCCCTATGTCTTCATCACCCATGCCCTGGCGGCTACAGCAAGAACTCCGGGCCTGCGTACAATTATCCTTCCCCTTGGCGATCGCTCAACTCTCTGAAGCGGCTACGAACTTCGTTGATACGGTGATGATGGGGTGGCTGGGGGAACAGTCCCTCGCCGCCGGAGCGTTGGGGTCTACCTCGGTGATGTCATTGCTCATTATCGGGGTGGGTTGTGTGTCGTCCGTGGGAACGGTGGCGGCGATCGCCATCGGAGCCGGACAGCGCGATCGCCTCCCCACGATCAGCATCCATGGTCTGCTCTTCACCCTGCTGATCGCCACACCCCTGAGCCTGATCGTCTGGAACCTAGCCGCCGCCCTCCCCTACCTGGGCCAATCCGTCACCAATGCCGAAATCGCCCAAGGCTATCTGCAAGCGATCGCCTGGGGCATCCCCGCCGCCCTGGGGTTCAGCCTGATTCGGAACCTCGCCTCAGCGGTGAACCAACCCCAGATCATCATGCAGATCATGGGGTTAGGGATTGCGCTCAATGTCGTGCTCAACTACGGGTTGATGTTCGGTCGCTGGGGCTTACCGGAACTGGGGTTAGCCGGTTTAGGCTGGGCCAGTACGATCGCCTTTTGGGTCAAGTTTGCGATCGCCCTCGGCATCATCTTTTATCGCCCCAGCTTTCGCCCCTATCGCTTCTTCGCCCGCTGTCCCTGGCAGCCCGCAATGATGGCCGAACTGTTTCGCATTGGCCTCCCCTATGGTGGCTTAATGACCCTAGAAACCGGTCTGTTCCTCTGTGTCACCTATCTGATGGGAACCCTCAGCACCACCGCCCTCGCCGCCCACCAGATCGCCATCCAAACCGCCGCCATCACCTTCATGATTCCCCTGGGCATTTCCCACGCCACCGCCGTCCGGGTCGGCCAATTTTACGGCCAGGGGAATCGGCGGGGGATGCGTCAAGCCGGCTGTGTCGGGATTGGCCTAGGAACCCTGTTTATGAGTTGCATGGGGGTGCTGTTTTGGCTGCTGCCGGATCTGATCATCGGCATCTATCTCGATCGCACCAACCCCGACAATACCGCCGTGATTCACTATGCCGTGCAGTTATTACGAGTGGCCGCGCTGTTTCAGGTGTTTGACGGCATTCAAGTGATCGCCAATGGAGCCTTGCGCGGCCTCAAAGATACCTACGCGCCGATGTGGATCGGGCTGCTGTCCTATTGGGGGATGGGGTTAGGGTGTAGTTATCTGTTAGGGATTGTGGGGCCGTGGCAGGGGGTGGGCCTGTGGATTGGCTTAGTCTGGGGGTTGATCGTGGCGGCGGTGGTCTTAACCGGGCGATTTCTGCGGCAAACCGGAACCGCGATCGCTTAACATACCCTGAACGATTCCCTCTGAATTCTTCGGTGTGATGTCCTATGAGTGATCTGGTCAAAGTGCATTGTGAACTCCCCCTCGCTTGGAAACTAAAACTCGAACGGTTAGCCGCCGAACGCAAAAAAGCCCCCGCCGAGGTGATGACCGAAGCGATCGCCTACTACCTCGGTGAAACTGTCAACACCAACATCCCACGCCTCGATCACCTCGACAGCGAAGTCACCACCCTGCGCCAATCCCTCCAGGAACTCACCCAACGCCTCAACTATGTGCAAGCGATCGCCCTCAGCCGCACTTCCAGCCAGCCCACCCCACCCCCCCCACCCTCAGATCACGAATATTGGGACGTAGACGACGAACCCGACGAAATCCTCCAAGACTTTCTCGACCCCGCCGACCGCGACCCCCACTAATTACAGTTTGTTCAGCAATCATCCCGCACAGATCAGAAGCCCCTCGCCCTCTGGGCTACTGCTTATACATAACGTTCAAATGTTGGCCTCGTCTGCGTTTGATCCCCCTAAATCCCCCTTAAAAAGGGGGACTTTTTTGCGTTCCCCCCTTTTTAAGGGGGGCTAGGGGGGATCGAGAGA
>NZ_JAQMTY010000063.1 GCF_028330765.1 Spirulina subsalsa CS-330
ATCCTGCCGGATTCCGTCTATGACTCCCTCTATCGGGAACTGCAAGACCTCGAACAGCATTGGCACGGCAACGAAGCCACACCCGACACCCCCACCGCCGATCAGTAAATCCAGCCAGTGCCCCCCATGAGGACTTATTGCTCTAGTTCTGCGAGGGCTAACCATCGCTCTGTGACCTGATCAATGGTTGCGGTGAGGGTGGCGAGTTCATCGGTGAGGGATTGCAGTTGATTGTAGTCGGCGGGGGGATTGGTGTAGATTTTGTCTTCTAACGTGGCTTTTTGGGCTTCGAGTTCGGGGATTTTGGTTTCGAGTTCGGCGAGTTCACGGCGTTGGTAGTTGGAAAGGCGGCGGGATGAGGTGGCGTTCTTGTTCGGGTCGGGTGAGGATTTCGCGGGGGATTGGGCTGGGGATGGGATGAGGGCGGCGGCTTCTTTGGCGATCGCAGCTTCGGCCCGTTTGTAATCGAGATAGACCGAATAATTACCGGGATATTGCCGCAGCGTCCCCCCCGCTTCGAGGGCGAAAATAAACTCCACCGTCCGGTCTAAAAAGTAGCGATCGTGGGACACACAAATCACGCAGCCATTAAAGGTTTCGAGGTAGTCTTCTAATACGCCGAGGGTTTGCACATCTAGATCATTGGTCGGTTCATCGAGGATTAGCACATTGGGGGCGGTCATTAAAATTTTGAGTAAAAACAGCCGCCGCTTTTCACCCCCTGATAGTTTATGAATCGGGGCATATTGTTGATCGGATGGGAAGAGAAACCGCTCTAACATTTGTGAGGCGGTGATCGTTGTGCCATCGCTGGTTTTGACGAGTTCGGCACTGTCTTTGATGTATTCGATCACCCGCTGATTCTCTTCTTTGGCGGTGATCATACTTTCGGAATGTTGATCAAAGTAGCCAAAATGGATCGTGCTGCCGATGTCTACCGTGCCGGAATCGGGGGGAATGCGACCGGTAATAATGTTCATCAGGGTGGATTTTCCCGCGCCATTGCCGCCGATAATCCCGATGCGATCGCTGGGCCCAAATTCATAGGAAAAGTTCTGAATTAAGGTGCGATCGCCATAGGATTTACTCACCGCCACCAGTTCGATCACCTTCTTGCCAATCCGCCGCCCCGGAGTATCAATACTGACATTACTATTGGCGGTTTTAAAGGTGGTGTTTTGCATTTCGCCAATGCGATCAATGCGGGCTTTTTGCTTCGTGCTGCGGGCTTTTGGGCCGCGTTTGAGCCATTCCAATTCTCGCCGGAGGATGCCTTGATACTTGCGTTGACTGCTGGCCGCCGAATCCTCGGCGAGGGCTTTTTTCTCTAGATAATAGGCATAATTGCCGTCGTAGCTGTAGAGGTCGGCGCGATCGATTTCTAAAATGCGGTTGGTGACGCGATCGAGGAAGTAGCGATCGTGGGTGATCAGCAACAATGCACCGCGAAATTGGGTGAGGTAGTCTTGCAACCATTCGACGGATTCGGCATCAAGGTGGTTGGTGGGTTCGTCCATCAGGAGCAGATCCGGATCGGCGAGGAGGGCAGTGGCGAGGGCGATGCGCTTGCGATAGCCGCCGGATAAATCGCCCACCCGCGCTTCAAAGTCATCAATCCCCAACCGACTGAGGATAATTTTGGCGTTGGTTTCTAGTTCCCACGCCCCGATCGCATCCATCTGTTCGCTGACGGTGGCGAGGCGACTCATGAGGCGATCGAGGTCATCCCCGGCGGCGTGGGCCATCCGATGGGAAAGGTCTTCATATTCCCGCACCAATCCCATGGCGTTGCTGCTGTCGGCGAAGACTTGGTCTAATACGGTGAGGTTGGGGTCAATGTCGGGCTGTTGGGGCAGATAGACGACGCGGGCCCCGGATTTGAGGATGCGATCGCCCCCATCGAACGGCTCCAACCCCGCGATCATCTTTAAAAAGGTCGATTTTCCCGACCCATTCACCCCAATCAGCCCAACCTTTTCACCCGCCTCAATGCTGCAACTGGCCTCGCGAAGAATGTCTTTAATGCCAAAATCTTTGTGGACAGCCTGAAGCGTCAGAATACTCATGAAATCGTAGGCGGAGGGTCACTGTCCAGTATCTCATGTCCGCCGAAATCCCGCCGCTTCGCTGCCATGATTCAGCTTTGCCAGGGATTTCAATCCCTGGCTCAGAGCGAAAGGAGGCTAAAGCCTACTGAATTATGATTAGAAGCCTATCCCACTCGATCAAGTCTTGCTCATCCACCTACGCGATCAAAACGGCCCAATACCTGCATATCTTCTTCATCTAATTCCACCGGAATCCCACTCCGAATTAACTCCGCAAAATCTTCATTTGGTACCATAAAACAGAGGGCATAGAGTCGCCCATCTCCCGTATTATGGACTTCATGAATTCCCGTCGGTGGCACTAGCAAACTATCTCCCGCCCGAATCGGAACCTGCTTACCATCACAGAGTGCAAACCCTTCCCCTTTCAACACAAAAAACATTTCTAGGGCAATATTGTGACGGTTCGGGGGTGTTTTCCCACCGGGATCAAAAATCTCCACACAGAATGTTAACGACATCGAGGCAATGTCTGGATCAAAGACGATCGCGAGTCGATTCGTATCCTGGGGACTGATGCGATAGGCTTGGTAATCGCGGGGCGACTTCACCACGGGAATCACACAATGGTCACTGGTTGCGGCGAGTAAGTCGGTCATGGGTGGGTGAGGGGTTAAGGGTGTAGATGGCCGATACCGCTAGGGTAGCGTGTTTGATCCAAAACGATGGAGGGCGATCGCATCTTTTAAGCTTTTACACCATGACCTCTAAAAATGCTGTGGAATTCGTCACAAACCCAAAGCATTGATTCACGTTATAGAGTGTTGCTTGGGTGCAAAATTCCGGGGAGGTGGTGGCGGCGCAGTCTTGCAAAAGAATGCAGTCGTAATTGAGAAAGGCGGCATCTTGTAACGTCGCCATCACACATTGATCAAGATTCACCCCCGCAAAGAGCACGGTGGTGCGGCCCAGATTTTTCAAAATACTATCGAGGGGCGTATCCCAAAACCCACTCATGCGATATTTATCGACGCGAATATCTTCAGGATCGGGGGTCAATTCATCCACCACCGCCGCCGCCCAGCTACCGGCTTCGAGGACGGGGGCTTGATTTTTTGGCAGGCGATCGCCAAGGCCGATGCTGTCGCCCGTAGGGTTATACACATGGCGGGTGGCGGCGCTGATGTTGAGGAGGTCGGGACGGTTGCCCCAGTTGACCCAAAGGATGGGGACATGGTGCGATCGCAGTTGGGGTAAAAACCGCTGCAAGGGTGCGATCGGCTCACGAGCGGGCATGATATCCACGCCAATCCCCGCCAGCCACCCATCGGGATGACAAAAATCATTCTGCATATCAATCACCAAAAGAGCAGTTTTGGCAAGATCCAGCCGCAGGGTTTTGGAGTGGGTCGGAACGGTGATGATCTGGGGTGATAATGCAGGACGGCTCAGATCCGCTGTTTCCGCATCAACACGCCACGCATTGGGCGGCGTTCCTAAAATTTTCAGTGAGTCAGACATGAGCGATCGCTGTACTCCTCATTGATCATCGAAAATTTGGGTAGAAACCCCGTCCTTCTAGGACGGCTTGATGTTAGTATAATCCTTGGTCAACGACCCACCCGAGACGATGGATCAGACAGCCTACACGAGCGAAGTCCAGTTGTACTGGCGGCGCAGCAAAA
>NZ_JAQMTY010000064.1 GCF_028330765.1 Spirulina subsalsa CS-330
AGGATAAATCAATGGCGTTAGTCGTTGAGCCTAGCAACCCTCTGCAACTCTCGTTGTTTGAGTGGATAAATGGTCAGGTAACTGGCTGTTCAGAATCTCCCACTATAGCCCGTAGGGTTTAGTGGGGGAGTATGTCAACCCCAAAACTGTACAAATCCTGTACATAATGAGAATGTACGCACTCTCGCTCATGTACAGGATTTACCTAGAATCCTTGCTGTGTAAGGGATGGGCGATATCAGATTTGAACTGATGACCCCTTCCGTGTGAAGGAAGGCTCACTGTCTCAAATCCAGTATCGCCCATCGTTTCAAAAGAGATCGCTGAGAATCATGGTTCTCAGCGATCTCTTTTTCGCTGCATTCACAGCTTCGCCAACGCTTGAATTCCTGCACCGATGCATCGGTGCAGTCTTTAGAATTCGGTGGAATTGAGTACGGAGAGAGAGGGATTCGAACCCTCGAGAGGCTTTCGCCCCTACAGCATTTCCAGTGCTGCGCCTTCGACCACTCGGCCATCTCTCCTTGTGCAGTTTTCTACTATAGCAGCAAACTGCGCATTGGGGCAGGGTTGGGTTGAGATTTTTGCGCGATCGCACCTCGCGCTCATCTTCTACAATAAAAAGCGCTGTTGTTGTGCTAGCTATGCCAGAGTATTACACGATTCGCGTTCACGATCGCCAAAACGACAGGGTGATCACCGCTCAAGTCCCCGATGATCAATACATTCTCCACAGCCTTGAAGCTCAGGGCCACATCCTTCCCTTTTCCTGCCGGAATGGAGCCTGTACCACCTGTGCCGTGCGGGTTAATTTGGGCGACTTGGTTCAACCGGAAGCCATGGGACTGTCGCCAGAAATCCAAGCCCAGGGCTATGCGTTGCTCTGTGTGAGCTATGCCCGGTCTGATTTGGATGTGGAAACCCAAGATGAAGATGAAGTGTATGAAATGCAGTTTGGCCGCTACTTTGGCAAGGGGGCGGTACGGCTGGGCTTACCCCTGGATGACGATTAGGGCGGATCGGGTTAGGCATTGGGTGCGATCGCTCCTCCTCCTCTGCCTCTGGTGGAGCGTCGTAGGCTGTACCGCCATCCCCGCCCCGCCCCCCGGTATTGCAGTCTCCGTCGATCGGGTGATCAGCGGCCAAACCGTGATCGTGCGCGGTGTCCCCACCGATCCCACCGCCGCCTTCACGATCCGCCTCCAGGGCATTCACGCCCCCGACCTCCAACAAGTTCCCTGGGGCGAAGCCGCCCGCCAAGCCCTAGAAACCAAACTCCGCAGCACTCCCACCATCACCCTTGTCCTCGCCAGCGCCGAACCCGATGCCTACGATCGCTACTGGGGCGACCTTTGGCAGGCGGACAAATGGATCAATCAGTGGCTCGTGGCACAGGGCCATGTGCTCGTCCCCCTTGTTCCCCATCCCAGCCCCCAGGCGCAACAATTGAGCCATGCTCAAGACTATGCAAGAATGAGGGGGGCAGGCCTTTGGCATCCGGATACCCCCCTCCGTCAGACCCCGGCGGAATTTCGGCGTGGAGAGTCCTAACCCTTGAGCCAAGCCCCAAAATCTTGATCTGAGTCGGCAGCGATCGCCCCCGGCCCTGCCCGTCAATTTCCAGCCCCGCGCACCCTTCACCCTTGAATTTATGGCGTTACCGTCCCCCGACACCCTACAACTCTTTTTGGATGTGGCCACCGAAGCAGCCCAAGCCGCAGGGGCAGTCCTCAAAACCCACTGGGGGAACCTCAAATCCATCGAAGAAAAAGGCCGACCCGGCGACCTCGTTACCGAAGCGGACAAAAATGCCGAAGCCGTGATCCTCGCCACCGTCCGGCGACACCTCCCCGACCATCCGATCCTGGCCGAAGAATCCGGCGTGATCGCAGGTCGTGACACACAATATTGCTGGGCGATTGATCCCCTCGATGGCACCACCAACTACGCCCACGGCTATCCCGTTTCCGGCGTATCCATTGGGTTGCTGATTGACGATGTGCCCACGGTGGGGGTGGTGTACGATCCCGCCCGCGATCGCCTCTACCGCGCCGCCACCGGCCTCGGAGCCACCTGCAACCGCAAACCGATCCAAGTCTCCACCACCCCCAAACTCCAAAACAGCCTCCTCGTCACCGGCTTCGCCTACGATCGCCACCTCACCAGCGACAACAACTACGCCGAATTCTGCTACCTCACCCACCTCACCCAAGGCGTGCGCCGGGGTGGTTCCGCCTCCCTTGACCTCGCCCATGTCGCCTGCGGTGAACTTGATGGCTATTGGGAACGGGGCCTCAAACCCTGGGACATTGCAGCGGGGATTGTGTTGGTACGGGAAGCCGGTGGCATCGTCACCGCCTACGACCAAAGCCCCCTCGACCTCTCCTCCGGTCGTCTCCTCGCCACCAACCCCGCCATCCATGCCGCCCTGAGTGAAGCCCTCCAAGCCACGCCCCCCCTGAGTACCTGGAGTGACGTGAACCAAATGGCCGCGATCTCGCCCTTGTCTTAGGCCATTTTCGCGATCATCCCTAAAAATCTAGGGGATACTAAAAATATATAGATATTCAATCCTGCCTTGGGTGAACCCTGATGTCGCTAAACATTAAACACGGACTCTTTAAATATGACTTAATGGATCACCATGCCATTCTTGGTGTTCCCGTCACCGCCGATGCCAATAGTATTCGGAAACGCTATCTCAAACTGGCACGACTGCTGCACCCCGACACGGTCAAAGTCAACAACGAGCAAGAACGGGCCCAGGCCAGCGAGTTGCTCTCGAAACTGATCAACCCCGCCTACGAAACCCTGAAAGGCAAAACCCGCGACGAGCATCAACTCGTTTTAGAACAGACGGGGAAACGCCTCGCCAACGAAGGCGGCACGCCCGCCGTCACCAATGAAATCGCGAAGGGGCTGTTAAAAGCGGGGACCAACGTAGACTTAGCCTATGCCCAAGCCCTCAAGGCTCTGACGGAAAATCAATATCGCTCGATCGCTGAATGTGAGCAGTCCATTGGCGACTTGAGTGAATTGAATCTGGTGTATTTAATGATGAAGGCGGGCCAGGGATTGCGCCAAACGGCCCCCGCGCCGCAAGCACCCCCGAAAGCGAAAGTACCGCCAGCGGCAACCCCGGCGGCGGCAGCAGCGGCGGCGGCCCAGGCGAAGGCGGAACAGTCCCCCGTGAGCGCCTACGTGCGCCGCGCACAGGAATATATTCAAAAAAATAACTTTGCGAAGGCGGTGCTGGAGTTGCGGGATGGCTTGAAGCTGGAGCCGAAAAATAGCACCTGTCATAGTTTGCTGGGGATGGCCTATCTGAAGCAAAACCAAGTCAGCATGGCGAAGGTGCATGTGATGAAGGCCCTCCAGTCGAATCCTGAAGAAAAGATCGCCTTGCAATGTAAAGCGGTGATCGAGAAAAAACTAGGACAGCCCCTCAGTTCCCACAGTGCGGGGTCTAACTCGTCGGGAAATACGGCGGGGAAGGCTCGCGAGGGTCGGGCGGCCTCCAATTCTGGCAAGTCGGATCAGAAATCTGGTAGCGGGGGCATGTTTGGGGGGCTGTTTGGTGGTAAGAAAAAGTAGAGGGGCGATCGCAGCATCCGGCTCGATGCTGTGTTTTGCCGTCTCGATTCTCCTTGCTAATCCCTCGCTGTAACCCAAATTGATGATGATTCACCAACCCCCGGCTGGAACTCGTGACATTCTGCCGCTCGAGGTTTCTCAAAAACGCTGGATTGTTGACCGCTTGCAGGAAGTCTTTCAACGCTGGGGCTATCAACGGATTATCACCTCAACCCTTGAATGGCTCGACACCCTCACCGCTGGCGGCGCGATTCGGCCGGATACGGTCATCGAAGTGGGTGAAACGGCCGAAGGGCGGCTCGGGTTGCGGCCGGAGTTGACCGCCTCCATTGCGCGGGCGGCGGTGGCGCGGATGGCCAACGATACGCCGCCGCTGCGCCTCTACTACAATGCCAACGTGTTTCGCCGCGCCCCGAAAAGCCACCACGGCCGCCAGGTGGAGTTTTATCAAATGGGGGTAGAACTGCTCTACACCGGGGGCAGTCTGGCGGATACGGAGATTGTGCTGTTGATGGTGGATTGTCTGGCGGCGTTGGGTCTGACGGATTGGTCGTTGCTGATGGGGGAAGCTCAGTTAACGCGATCGCTCCTCGCGCCGTTTCCCCCAGAACATCAAGGGACGGTGCGCAATGCGATCGCCCACCTCGACCGCATTCGCCTTGAGTCCCTTCCCCTCAGCTCTGAACTTCAGCAACGGGCCTTGATGATGTTTGACCTGCGGGGCCGTCCCGAAACTGTGCTGCAACGGGTGAGCCAGTTGGATCTTGATGCCACGGGCCAAGCCTGTGTTGCGGGGTTGAAAACCTTAATTGAGCGGCTGCGTTCCAGTGCGGCGGATGACTTACCCTTAATTTTGGATCTGAGCTTGCTTGAAACCATTGACTACTACACGGGCATCGTGTTTGAGGTGGTATCGTCCCGCCACAATCGCTCTTCGGTATTGGGAAAAGGGGGACGGTACGATCAACTCCTCGCGCTTTATGATCCCGCTGGGAAGCCCGGCGCGGGGGTGGGGTTTGCCCTCAATGTGGAAGATCTCCATACGGCCCTGCTGGCTGCGCCCCAACTGCCCCAAACCATGCCCGTGAATGATTGGCTCGTGGTGGCGAAAACTCCGGCAGCCGAAGCGATCGCCTTCAGCTATGCCCACCAACTGCGCCAATCGGAACATGTGGTGCGGGTGGAATTGGATCTCGGCGGCCGCACCCCGGCGGAACTGCGGGACTATGCCCGTGAAAGTGGTATTCGTCGCCTGGCGTGGCTGGATGTGGATGGAACCCCTGAAATTGAGGTGGTTTAGATGAAACAGGCTCACATCATTGGGTTAGGACGTTCGGGGATTGCGGCGGCACGGGTGCTGAAGCAGCAGGGTTGGCAGGTGGAATTGAGCGATCGCGCCACCCATACTAATTTGCACCCCCTGCGGGACACCCTACAACAGGAGGGCATCACCGTCAGCCTCGGCGCATCCCTCGATCTCAACGCCCCCCATCCCGATCTCCTCGTCGTCAGTCCCGGCGTACCCTGGGATAGCCCCACTGTGGTACAAGCCCGCGCCGCTGGCATTGACACCCTGGGCGAAATGGAACTGGCCTGGCGACAGTTGAACCGGATTCCCTGGGTTGGCATCACCGGAACCAATGGCAAAACCACCACCACCGCCCTCACCGCCGCCATTTTTCGCCAAGCCGGTCTTCAGGCTCCCGCCTGCGGCAATATTGGCCATGCCGCCTGTGAATTGGCCCTGATCAACCCCAGCAAGACCCAGGATCTCGATTGGGTGATTGCGGAAATTAGCAGCTATCAAATCGAAGCCGCCGCCACCCTCGCGCCCCGGATTGGTCTGTGGACGACCTTCACGCCGGATCACCTGGCCCGCCATTACACCCTTGAGAATTACTACGCGATTAAAGCCAGTTTGTTGGCGCGATCGCAGTCCCAAATTTTTAACGGCGATGATCCCTATCTGCGCGATCGCGCCACCGATTGGCCCCGCGCCCATTGGACGAGCGTCACCGGCCCGGCTGCCTTGCCCTGTAAAGCAGAGCACGGCATTTATTTAGAAAAAGGCGAGGTGATTGCCTTTGGGGAACGGGTGATGACCATTGGCGACCTGAAAATGTTGGGGGATCACAATCAACAAAACCTGTTGATGGCGGTCGGGGCGGCGCGGTTGGCGGGGATTGCACCGGAGGCGATCGCCGCTGCTGTGCGCGAGTTTCCCGGCGTGCCCCATCGCCTTGAATACCTCTGCACCCATGAGGGCGTGACCTTCATCAACGACAGCAAAGCCACCAACTACGATGCCTCTCTGGTGGGGTTAACCGCTGTGCCCACCCCAACGATTTTGATCGCAGGGGGTGATCCAAAAGCCGGGGATGATCAGGCGTGGTTAGGGGCGATCGCGGCCAAAGCGGCCGCCGTGGTTTTAATTGGTGATGCAGCCCCCCAGTTTGCCGCCCGTCTCGCCGAGGTGGGTTACACCCAATTTGAACAACTCGAAACCCTCGACCAAGCTGTCCCCCGCAGTCTCGAATTGGCAAAACACCACGGAGCCTCAACGGTGCTGCTGTCCCCGGCCTGCGCTAGTTTTGACCAATACAGCAGCTTTGAACACCGGGGCGATCATTTCCGCCAACTCTGCACCCAACTCGCCGCGTCTTGATCGTGCGGCTGACCCTCCCCCAGGCTCAGGGTGAGATTTTGACGCGATCCGGGTGTGGTGATTCCCACGGGGCGGGCTTGTTATCATGGGTCAAACACGCTTATGCCAGGGGATAGGGTTTATGCTGACAGATTTTCAAAAACGCAAACTGATGAAACTCTTCAGTATGTATGATGTGAACTGCGATGGGTTTATTGTCGAACAAGATTTTGAAGATGTGGCGGAAAAATTAGCCGATCGCGCCGGGTGGAGTACGCGATCGCCCAAGGGCATCACCCTCAAAAGTCAACTCGCCCAAGATTGGCAAGGGTTGCAAAAAGCCTCGGATACCAACCGCGATCGCCAAATTTCCCTAGACGAGTGGTGTACCTATTATGATGGGGTTCTCGCCGATGAAACCCTTTACAATGAGCGGGTCAAAGCCTTGACCCAATTAGTGTTTGATGTGTTCGACCAAGACGAAGACAACACCCTGAGCGCGGCCGAATGGGGCAACCTCCTCTGTATTTACAACACCTCCCCGATCTATGCGCCGCTCATTTTTGCCCGCCTCAGCCTCGATGCAGAGGGTAACCTAAGCCGCGAGGCAGTGCTCGGCCACATTGATGAATTTTTCTACAGTGACGACCCTGACGCACCGGGTAACAGTATCTTTGGCCCCTATTAAGCGATCGCGCCTCGTCAGCCCATGCCGCAGCAGATTGCGAAAGCGCATGACTTCCCCTTTTTTAAGGGGGATTGAGGGGGATCATCATCCCCTTGGATTGAGAAAAACCGCACCTGGAAACTGTTTTCGCAAAGTCTGAACCATGCCCCCTGTTGATTATCTGCGGATTAGCCTCATCGATCGCTGTAATTTTCGCTGCACCTACTGTATGCCGGAAAATGCCGCGTTGCAGTATGTGCAGCGAGACGACGTGCTCACCGATGGGGAGATTTTAACCCTCGTGCGCGAAATTTTTATCCCGTTGGGGTTTCGGAATTGGCGGCTGACGGGGGGGGAACCATTATTGCGGCCGGGGGTGGTGGAGGTGGTGCGATCGCTCGCTCAACTGCCCGCAACCGAAGACCTCGCCATCACCACGAACGCCTTTCACCTCGCGCCCTTGGCCGCTGATCTCTACGCCGCAGGCTTACGGCGGCTGAATATTAGTCTCGACTCCTTAGAACCGGAAATCTTTGAGCAGATTATCGGCAATCAGGGGCGCGATCGCTGGGGCCAGGTGTGGGAGGGAATTCAAACCGCGCATCGGGTCGGGTTTAACCCGCTGAAGTTGAATGTGGTGGTGATTCCGGGAGTGAATGATCACGAAGTGGAAGCCCTGGCCGCCCTGAGCATCGAGCAAGCATGGCATGTGCGGTTTATTGAATTCATGCCCATCGGCAATCCGGAACTCTTCGGGGCGCGGGCTTGGATTCCCTCGGAGGAGTTGCGGCAACGGATTCGGCAGCGTTGGGGCTTAGAAACCTCCCAAGTGCGGGGCAATGGCCCGGCGGATGTGTTTCGGATTCCGGGAGCGGCGGGAACCCTGGGCTTTATTAGTCAGATGTCGGATTGTTTTTGCGATCGCTGTAACCGAATGCGCCTCTCGGCCGATGGCTGGCTGCGTCCCTGTTTGCTGAATGAAACCGGCCAGATCAACCTCCGCCAAGGGTTGCGCGATGGGATTGCGATCGCCACCCTCCGCGCCCAAGTGGCCGAACTCCTCGCCCTCAAACCCGAAATCAACTTCAAAGCCCGCGAATCCGGCACTACCACCGGCCACTACAGCCGCACCATGTCCCAAATCGGCGGCTAACCGTCTACCAGAGGCCTGGATTAACCGAGTTACACCGTGCCAATGCTCACCGACCTTGCTCCCCCTAAATCTCTTGTGAATAGCGGGATTTTGAACGTTTCCTCTCTTTGGCAAGCTACTGCACACAACGTTCTCAGGTTGACCTCGCCTGTGTTTAATCCCCCTCTGTCGTCAAGGCAGCGAGCTAGAGGCTCGCACTACAGAGGATTCCAGGCAGGGTAGTGCGAGCCTCTGGTTCACGCATACCCCCGCCAGATTCGTAACTTGGGCTATGGATAAGCAGTAGCTTTTGCAAGGGGGCCGGGGAAATCACGCAAGACGTGAAACGTGAGATCGATATCTTGATATGAGCGGCAACCCCAAGAGAACGAAAGACTGTAAACGCCGATCAGACTATTTCTGAAATAGGTTGTAAGTTTAATTGATGCCACTGTTTTCCGTTTCTCTCCCTTGCGATTCTGTGTATGACTGTGCGATCACGACCTCATTTTTGCAGCTTCGACTATGCTCTATGCCGAAATTTTCCAACAGTCCACCGATGCTATTTTTGTCGTCGATGCCGTAACGACGCTGACCATTGACTGTAACCATCGAGCCGTTGAACTTTTTGAAGCCGAATCCAAAACCCAACTTCTGAATATTGCGGGGCATAGTCTCCAAAAAACGCCCTTCAGCCCCAACGAGTTACGTGACATTCAAACCACGCTTAACACTCAGGGAATATGGGAGAAAGAGGTGGAATATGTCACCTTGCAGGGGCGGCAATTTTGGGGGGAACTGGTGGCCAAGCAGGTGCAGATCAGCGACCAGGCGATTAATGTGGTGTGGGTGTCGGATATTAGCGATCGCAAAGTCGCCGAGCAACGGTTAGCCCACTACAATCAACAACTTGCCCAAGAGGTGACGCAGCAATCTGTCGCCTTGCAAACCCGCGAAACCCAGTTTCAAGCCATTTTCGCCAACTTTCCCGTCGGCATTGCGGTGGTCACCCCGCCCCACTACACCTTCAGCCTAGTGAATCCGGCCTTGACTGAACTCCTGGGCTATTCCCCCCAAGACCTGGCGACCTTGAGCATCCGTGATTTGAGTATCCCAGACGATGACGACAGGGAATGGGCACTGCTGCAAGACTGTGTGCGGGGCGATCGCAATACCTACCATCTGGAAAAACGCTACCGCCGCCGGAATGGTCAACCCCTGTGGGTTAACGTGAATACGGCGATCGTGCGCGATGACCACGGCCAGATTCAGTGCGGTATGACCATGGTGCAAGACATCACCGCCCGCAAACTTGCTGAACAGGCCCTGGAAGCCAGCGAAGCCCGCTATCGCCTCCTCGCCGAAAACATGACCGATCTGGTTTGCCTGCACCAGCCCACGGGGGAATATCTCTACGTCAGCCCTTCCTGTCAGACCTTGCTGGGCTATAGCAGTGACGACATGATTGGCCAGAACCCCTACGATTTTTTCCATCCGGACGACTGTGATCAGATTCGCCAACATGCCCACTACAATGCCCTGGTGAATATTCCGACACCGATCATCTATCGGATGCGCCACCAAGACGGCCGGTATATCTGGCTCGAAACCCTGACCATTCCGATCGCTGGTGACAATGGCCAGGTGGTGCGCCTCCAAACCACATCGCGGGATGTGAGCGATCGCGTCCAAGTCCAGCTTCAACTTGAACATGACTCCGTCCACGATACCCTGACGGGCTTGCCCAATCGCACCCTGGTAGTGCATTTTAGTGCAGGCTAGAGGAAAAGATAGGGGCATCTTGCTCCGCCAGCTTCTCTCTGATGCCCCGATTGTACTCATGGATGAACAGCCATATCGCCCCAATGTGGTTCTCCACCTTTTTCGAGAACGACAG
>NZ_JAQMTY010000065.1 GCF_028330765.1 Spirulina subsalsa CS-330
CAGGATAAATCAATGGCGTTAGTCGTTGAGCCTAGCAACCCTCTGCAACTCTCGTTGTTTGAGTGGATAAATGGTCAGGTAACTGGCTGTTCAGAATCCCCCACTATAGCCCGTAGGGTTTAGTGGGGGAGTATGTCAATCACCCCCAAGCACCTCCCCCCAGAGGTGCTTTTTTCTGTTCAGGTTCACCGCCATTTAAGCGATCGGGGGAGGAACCGGATTCGAGAGGGGACGCAGGGGTCGCGGTTGGGCTTGGGGGGTCGCAATCAACCGGAGGCTAATCGTTGTTTGCTGACTGAGATCATGCTGAATCCGTGCTGCCGTCCCAAATTGCTGATCGCTGCGGCCCGAGAGGCCTGTCCCACCAGCTTGGCGACTGCTGGACTGAGGTGCTGAAAAATACCGGATTCGGCGTTGGGGTGTTAATTCCGGGGTGAATACCACCTGCACTAAGCCCAGATTGGGATCAGCGGCATTGAGGCCGGCCTGTTGGGCTTCGGGGGTGGCGATCGCATAGAACGTAAACCGTCCGGTATCATTCACCGTTCGCTCTAATGTGATAAAGTTCGCCGCCGGAATCCGCCAAGTGCCCACATGCTTGCCATCAATGATCACCTTGGCATCACAGCATTGGCGGTGTTCGTTGCGCAGATGCAGGGTGTAGGGCGTATTGTGGGGCAGTTCCACATAGCCTTCGGGCGTTTCTTTACCGGGTTGGATCGTGAGACTAAAACCGTTGATTTCCATGGCAATTTTTGAGGATCAACCCCTCTGTCCTAACATAGTTCCGTCCCAATCTAAGGGATAATCAAAAAGGCTTATTGCACGTTAGGACAGCACCGGATTAGGGGTATGAAAATTCGCATTGGCAACGGTTACGACATTCACCAATTGGGGCGCGATCGCGATCTTATCCTGGGCGGGGTCAAGCTCGATCATCACCTGGGCTTAGTGGGTCACAGCGATGCCGATGTCCTCACCCATGCGATTATGGATGCCCTGCTGGGGGCCTTAGCCCTCGGCGATATTGGTCACTTTTTCCCCCCCACCGATCCCCAATGGGCCGGAGCCGATAGCCTCAAACTCCTCGCCCAGGTTCACCACGAAATCCAACAACGGGGCTGGCAGATCGGCAACCTGGATGCGGTGGTGATTGCCGAGCGGCCCAAGTTAAAACCTCATCTGGGGTTAATGCGCGATCGCCTCGCCCAGGTGCTACACCTCGATCGCGATCAAATCAGTATCAAAGCCACCACCAACGAAACACTCGATGCCGTCGGCCAAGAAAAAGGCATCGCCGCCTATGCTGTGGCGTTACTCCTCGCCCCAGCCTCCTGAGATTCGTGCAGTGGAGCGCAGCAAACCCCGCCTAGGACTCACAAAACGCCAGATTCGTCCCCCCCTCTTGGCCGCCCGAAATCCAGCCGGCATAGGGAGCCGAAATCTTGAGCCAGAGCCGAGCCTCATCATCCATTTGGCTTTCGCCCGTCAGCGTCGCCCGCATGCCATCTAGGAGACGGCCCACAAACGGCTCTGCCCCCACCTCAGGCCGCGGACGCACCACCAACCCCAACGCCGCCCGCCGACAACTGCCCGGCGTTAAATCCACGAGGGTCGGATGTTGTGTAAACACGGGCCGATCCGGTTCTGCGGGTGATGTGCTCACCGCTGTACAGGGTTTGAGATGACGAGCGATCACAAATCCCGCGAGGGGTGCTGTAATGGGAACCCAGCCATTCGCCCCTGCGGATGCGATCGTCACCCGCGCCTCTGGCTCCAAAATGCCCAGCGTACTGCTATCCGCCCCTACCGAGGGCTTATTAAAAATATCAACGGTGCGATTCGTCTGGCGGCAATTTGGGTCTGCCGGATTAACCGCAGCGGTCGTTTCCGCAGCAGATGCCTCCGGTGCTGAATCGGGTGTAGATTCTGCTGCTTCTGCTGGGGGAGGATCGGAGGGAGTTTGAGCCGAAGCCGTTGGCATCACGCTACCGATCAGTAACAGCGAAAGTAAAAACGCTTGCGTATTCATGATCACAAAAAGCGAAAGGGGTTAACCAAAACCCCCATTCGGGGTGTTTAATTTAGCCTATGCTATCATTAACCCGGAACTGCGCTCCAGTCATCACATCAACCGCAGTCTAATCTTTGAGCGTTACCCAACTTTGGGTGACGCAAAACAAAAGCCCGTGACGAGGATTGAACTCGTGACCTCACCCTTACCAAGGGTGTGCTCTACCACTGAGCCACACGGGCGGGAAAAGGTGGTGGGCCGAGTTGGATTTGAACCAACGTAGGCGTAGCCAGCGGATTTACAGTCCGCCCCCATTAACCACTCGGGCATCGACCCCTTTGATTTCCACGATTATTAATCGTAGCGGAGTGGTTCACAAAAGGCAAGCTAATTGACCAAATTGGATCGCAGTAGGGGCGGTTTAGGGCGGGGAAAGTCGCTCTCATCATAGATTTCACCCACCAACTCTTCCAAAATATCCTCTAGGGTAATTAAGCCCACCGTCCCGCCATACTCATCCACCACGATCACCAGATGCCAGCGTTGCTTGAGCATTTCTTTGAGGAGGCTGGCAATCCGTTGGGTTTCCGGCACGTAAACCGGCGGATCGATGATGTCACTGAGCTTGATATCGGCTGGGGGGATTTGGCCATTGGGCAGGCCGCGCAAACGCTGGAGGGCTTGTTTTAAATGGACAATGCCGACAATCTGATCTTTGGATTCTTCCTGCACCGGAATCCGAGAATACCCGGTTTTCAAACAGAGATCGACGAGTTCGGCGACGGTGGCCTCACGGGAAATGGTCTGCATTTCAATGCGCGGCTTGACCACATCTTTCGCCATCACTTGATCCAGCATTAGGGCGCGACTAATCAGATCATGGCGGTAGAAGTCTAGTTTGCCTTTGCCGCTGAGGATTTCAATCATCAGTTGTAAATCGGTGAGGCTTTCGCTGTCCTGGGAGGATTTGGAGGCTTTGCCCTGGAAGAGGCGGATGATGCGCTGGGTGATGGATTCAAAAATGAAAATTAACCCCAGGGCCGAGAAGAGCCGCGAGAGCCAATAGATGGGGCGGACGGCGAGTTGAAAGACCGCGAGGGAGTTGAGGATGGCGACGGATTTGGGGGTGATTTCGCCAAAAATCAGCACGAAGATGGTGACGATGCCGGTGGCAATGCCTAAGCCAGCGTTCCCTAGCCAGAGGACAAACAGATTGCTGGTGAGGACGGTGGAGAAGATGTTGACGAGGTTGTTGCCGAGGAGGAGGGTGGTGATGAAGCGGGGGCGCTTGGTGAGGACAAGGCGAAACATGCCGTTGGGGTCGCCTTGGTGTTTGATTAGGCCGCGGAGTTTGAGGTCATCGAGGGCGGTGATTGCGGTTTCTGAGCCGGAGAAAAAGGCTGAGAGGGTGAGCATCAAAACGATGACAGTGAGATCGAGCCACACGGAACCGAGGAGGGGTTGGGCTTCTGCGACGGCAATCAAAGCGGGGAAGGAGGTTGACAAGGGGGGTTGAGGAAGAACGAAGAACAGCAGGGGTGAGGGTGGATGGAGGTCGAGACTGTGACACTACATCCGTGGGTGAAAATGCATTACACCTGGTAGGCGGTGCTTAGGGCCCAGAGGATGAGGGCGATGATGCTGCCGATGACAAGGGTGGCGGAGATGGCTACGACAATAGGCTTGTCAGCGTTCTTGAATTTCATGATGCCGCGATTCAGATCAGACATAGTGCGTTATGGGTTGTGGGTTGATCTCAACTTCAGGGTAAGCATGGGTTTAGCATGAATGCAGATTTTATTTTTTAATCTTAATCTTATTGATGCTTGGGGAAAACATGGGTTTCATGCTGGGGGTGTGGGGGGCGATCGCACTTTTGATCGTTGCGATCGCGGTGGAGGTGGGGTTGCGGTGGGTCTTGGGGCTGGGGCGGCCGGTGCTGTATCAGGGTGATCCGACGATTGGCTATTTAGTACGGCCAAATCAGCGAACACGGCGCAGGGGAAACCGGATTGTGATTAATGCTCAATCGATGCGGGGGGAGGCGATCCGGGCGGAGGTCACGGGGCGGCGGCTGCTGCTGTTGGGGGATTCGGTGGCGAATGGGGGCTGGTGGACGGATCAAGCTGAGATTATTTCGCAGCAGTTGGGGCGACGGTTGGCGGCGGTGTGGGGGGTGGAGGTGGAGGTGTTGAATGCGTCGGCGAATTCTTGGGGGCCGCGCAATGAGTGGGCCTATGTGGAGCGGTTTGGTCTGTTTGGGTCGGATCTTGTTCTGGTGTTGCTGAATACGGATGATCTGTTTGCGACGGCTCCGACGGCGTTACCGGTGGGGCGCGATCGCAACTACCCCGATCGCTACCCGATCCTGGCGCTGCAAGAACTCTATCAACGCTATGGCGCAAAGCAAAAACCGATTCCGGGGTTAAAGGCGGTGCAGCAGGAGGGGGGCGATCGCGTTGGTAAAAATTTGGCGGCGTTGGCCCAGATTCACGCCCTGGCCCAAGCCCAGGGGGCCGGGCTGGTCTTGGTGATGACCCCCTTACAGCGGGAACTCAAACCGGCCCAGCCCCGCGAGTATGAACAGCAGGCCCGCGATCGCCTCACCCAATTCGCCCAGGATCACACCATTCCCTATCTGGATTTCTTACCCCAGTTCAACGCCGATCCTGATCCTTCGCGTTTTTATCACGACCATATTCACCTCAATGGCGCGGGAAATCGGGCCGTGAGCGAGGCGATCGCGGCTCTCTTGGCTGCCTCCCTCGGTCATGACGGAGAGGGTTAGGCTAGCGGCGGCCTGGGTGTGGGGTGGAAACCTCCTTGCGGCGAATGTGGTGCTACGGGACAATTGACGGGCTTGCAGAGATTACCATGTAGGGTATCTGTCTTTATTTTGCGTGAGGTGTTCATGGCGAGTCTGAGTGATCATCAACATCGGCTCGATGCGTTAATTAGTCGGCATCGCCACCGTGTCGATTTTTTAGCGATCCGCCTGGAAACCTCCCAAGGCACTGATATTGTGTTGCGATCGCCTTCGGCCCCCATTGATACCCTGAGCGAAGGGGTCTCCCTGGGGGGCCAGGTGCGGGCTTGCTATCAGGGGGGGTGGGGCTTTGCCAGTTTTAACCAGATGGCGGAACTCGAAGCGCAGGTGGAGTTTGCGATCGCCGCCGCTCGTCTGGTGGGCAGTGGCAACCGTGAATCCACCTGCCTCGCCCCCATCGCCGGGATTCACGATTCCGTGATCCTCCCCTTCACCGGTCGCGATCCGCGCCAGGTCAGCCTCGCAACGAAGAAGGATCTTTGCGATCGCTACCTCGCCGCCCTCCAAACCGCTGATCCCAAAATCATCAACAGCACCGTCCGCTACAGCGACAGCACCCAACAAATTCTCCTCGTCACCTCCGACGGCACGATGATCGACCAAACCTGGACAGATCTTGAAATGCGCTTTGCCGCCACCGCCCGCGACGGCGATCGCGTGCAAACCGGCCGCGAAACCACCGGCTCCCGGCGGGGCTATGACGACCTCCTCGGCTTAGACGACGCAGTCACCGCTGCGGCCCAACGCGCCACCCAAGCCCTCCACCTGCCCCCCGTCAAGGGCGATCGCTACACCGTCGTCATTGACCCGATCCTCACCGGCCTCTTTGTCCATGAAGCCTTTGGCCACCTCTCCGAAGCCGATATGGCCTATGAAAATCCTGATTTATTAGACGTGATGCAGTTTGGCAAACGCTTTGGCCCCCCAAGCCTGCAAATCTTCGACGGAGCCGCCCCGCCGGGACATCGCGGCAGTTATGCCTACGACGACGAAGGAACCCCCGCCACCACCACCCAACTAATCCGCGATGGCCGCCTCGTGGGCCGCCTCCATTCCCGCGAAACCGCCGGTAAATTAGGCGAAGCCCCCACAGGCAATGCCCGCTGCTTAAACTATCACTACTCTCCCCTCGTGCGCATGACCAACACCTGGATTGAGCGCGGCCAAACGCCCGTGGCGGATCTGTGCAGTGATATTAAACTAGGGGTTTATGCTTGCAATTGGTTGGGGGGCATGACCAATGGGGAAATGTTCACCTTCACCGCCGGGGAAGCATGGATGATTCGCAATGGCCAGCGAGCCGAGCCGGTTCGGGATGTAACGTTGTCGGGTAATGTGTTTAAGACCTTAGCCGCCATTGAAGGCATTGGGGATGATTTTCTGTGGGATGAATCGGGGGGCTGTGGCAAAGGGGGGCAAAATGGTTTAGCGGTGGGGTGCGGTGGCCCCAGTCTCCGGATTCGAGATGTGACCGTAGGAGGAGATGCGGTGTAGCGATCGCCCCGAACGATCCCGCCCTGGCAATCTTCAGACCATACGGAATGCTCTCCCTTTGATCCGAAAAGAGCAGTATGTTAATGCTTCTCCCTGCTTTAATTAATGTCCCACTGAACCGATGAAACAACACCAAGCAAAGGCTTTGCAACGCTGGCAGCCATTTCTCAGTGGAACGATCGCCACGCTGCTAGTGGCTGGCCTCCAATTGCTCGGCTGGGTGGAACCCTTTGAAGGGTTGGCCTATATCACCTTATTTCGGCTCCGGGGCACGCAAGCGTGGGACGATCGCATTGTGGTGGTGGGCATTGATGAAGCGGGAATGGATGTCCTCGAAGCGGCCGACTGGTCTCGTCGTCCCTACGGAGAACTCTTAAAGATCCTGGCCCAAGCCCCGGCGGAGGTTGTGGGGTTTGATCTGTTGTTTGAACAGGCGACGGCGGATGATGGGATGTTTGCCGCTGCGATGCGGGGCGATCCGGCGGTGGTGTTGGGGGCTTCGTGGGACAGTACCGGAGCCTTTGTGCAGCCCCCTTCGCCCCTTTTGGAAGCGGCCACCTCGATCGGCTACATCACTAAATTTGCGGACTATCAAGGGGTGACGCGCCAAGGGTCGATTACGCGCCAATCCCGGCCCAGTTTGAGCTATGCGATCGCCCGCACCCGGCCGGATCTGCCCCCCTTACCCAATCCCTTACCGAATTTAACCTGGATCAACTGGGCCGCACCAATGGACACGATCCCCACCTATTCCCTCGCCGCCGTCCTCAAAGGCGACGTTGATCCGGCCGTCTTTCGCAACAAAATCGTCCTTGTGGGCACAACGGCCGCCGGCATCGATCCGATCCGGACCCCCTATGACACGGGCCAGCCCACCCACGGCATCTATGTTCATGCGGCGATGTTGAGTAATTTACTCCAGGGCAATACCCTGCGGGTGCTGGCTCAAGATCCGTGGGGGTGGCAATGGTTGGTGTATGCTGTGCTGGGGTTGGGGTTGAGTGGGGCGATCGCCACCCGCGCCCATCGCTGGCAACTCCTCAGCGGTGTGATGCTCGGTGGGGCGATCGTCCTCGTTGGGGTCGGCAGTTTAGCCGTGGCGGTCCTGGTTCCCGTCATTCCCCCCCTGTTGATTGTGGGCTTCACCACCGGCCTCAGCAGTATCTACAAAGAAACCCGCCTCATCCAACGCCTCACCCACCAAACCCGCCACGACACCGTCACCGGCCTCCCGAATCGCGCTTCATTTTTAGCCACTCTGACCCCTCTCATCCAGACGCACCAAACCTTCGCCCTGTTCTTTTTTGATATCGATCGCTTCAGCTCCATCAACACCCACCACGGCGATCGCATCGGTGACGAACTGCTAATCCAAGTCGTCCACCGGATTCAGCAAGCCATGGCCCCCATCGCTCACCCCCACCTCGCCCGGGTCGGAGCCGATGAATTGATGCTCCTCGTGCCAGCCCCCCCCCTCCTCACCAGCGAAGCCCGGCGGGCCCAAGCGCTGCAAACCGCCCACCATCTGGATCAAGCCCTGCGCCAAGGCTATGTCCTCAGCACCGAAACCCTCTACTGTACCGTCAGCATCGGGATTGTCCTCTCCTGGGAATCCTGCCCGGAGGCGGATACCCTGCTGCACTATGCCGAAACAGCAATGTATCAGGCGCGGATTCAAAGTAAGCGCAATTATGCCCTGTTTAATGTTCAACTCCATCAAGGGGCGATCGCGCTCTGGCAATTGGAATCAGATTTGCGCCAATCCCTCCAAGACAGCAGCATCTCCAGCCAAGATAGCGACCTCTTAAAACAAGGCTTTTACCTCAACTATCAGCCGATTGTGGATCTGAAAACCGGCCACATTGCCGGATTTGAAGCCCTCGTTCGCTGGCACCATCCCACCCGTGGCCAACTCTCCCCCCTCGAATTCATCCCCTTAGCCGAAGAAACTGGCTTAATCACCCTTCTCGGACAGTGGGTACTCTATAAAGCCTGCTATCAGCTCCGCACTTGGCAAATGCTCTTCCCGGAATATCAAACCCTGATCATGACCGTGAACCTCTCCCCGATTCAACTGCTGCGGCCGGAAGTGCTGACCCAAATTCGATCGATTCTTCTCGCCACGGGCTTACAGGGGTCTTGTTTGAAATTAGAAATCACCGAAAGCAGTTTAATGAGCAATGGCAATCGAGCGATCGCCCTCCTCGAACAACTGCGCCAATTAGGGGTACAACTGAGCTTAGATGACTTTGGGATCGGCTATTCTTCCCTCAGTCGCCTGCGCCATCTCCCGATCAACACCCTCAAAATTGACCGCTCCTTCGTCCAAAACCTCAGCCTCGAACCGGAAAACCGCGAAATCATTAAAACCATGCTCGATCTGGGGCATCAACTGAAACTGGATGTGGTGGTTGAAGGCATCGAAACCCCGGAACAACTGGAAATTCTCCGCGAATTGCACTGTGATTATGGTCAAGGCTATCTCTTCGCCAAGCCCCTCGCCGCCGCTGCCGTTGAGAGCCTTTTAGCCACCGATCCGGCCTGGTAACACTTCCACCAGGTCTTAAAATGAAGGGTGATACAAACCAACCGAGTCAACCCTTGCACATGGGTTCGTAGAGGAGCATTACCCTTGGCAGGACATAGTAAATGGGCCAACATCAAGCGCCAAAAGGCACGAGTAGACGCGAAAAAAGGGAAAACTTTCACACAACTGTCACGGGCGATCATCGTGGCGGCGCGGAACGGTTTGCCCGACCCCAGCGGCAATGTGCAACTGCGCACGGCGATTGACAAGGCGAAGGCGGCCGGGATTCCCAACGACAATATTGATCGGGCGATCGCCAAAGGAGCCGGAACCTACGCCAACGACAGCGACAACTACGAAGCGATCCGCTACGAAGGCTATGGCCCCGGCGGGGTTGCCGTCTTGATCGAAGCCTTCACCGACAACCGCAACCGCACCGCCGCCGACCTCCGCGCTGCCTTCAGTAAAAACGGCGGCAATTTGGGCGAAACGGGCTGTGTGAGTTGGATGTTTGAGCAAAAGGGCGTGGTCTGTTTAGCGGGTGAAATCCACGAAGAAACCCTTTTGGAAGTGGCGATCGCTGGCGGCGGTGAAACCTACGAATTATTGACCGATGCCGAGGATCTCAGCGCCGAAGTGTTTACCGAGGTGACCAATCTCGATCACCTCAGTCAAACCCTCCAGGATCATCAATTTGCGGTCAAAGATGCCGAATTGCGCTGGATTCCTAGCACGAACATCACCCTGGATGACCTCGATCATGGTAAAGCCATGGTCAAACTCATGGACGCGCTCGAAGCCCTCGATGATGTGCAAAATGTGACTGCCAATTTTGAACTCGATGATGAACTGATCGCCCAACTGGCGTAGTGGGTGAATGCCCCCCGTGACGAGGGGCAGGGGACGGCGGGTTAGCGTACCGGGGTGCGATGTTCTACGGTGGCGATCGCTTCGACAAAGCGGCGCACCGCCGCCACCATGGCCACTTCGTTATGGAGTTGGTTGATGGCAGAACCTACCCCAACCCCAGCCGCGCCGGTGGCGATCGCCATCGGGGCTGTCACATCGGACAAGCCCGACGCACAGAGCACCGGCACAGAAACCGCCCGACTAATCACCGTCGCCGCTGCCAAGGTGGGGGCAGCTTTTTCGATGAGGCCCAGGGTTCCCCCATGGTGGGGGGTGCTGCTGGTGCCGCCTTCGGTTTGGATAATGTCAGCCCCAGCGGCCACTAAGGCTTCTGCGAGTTCAACCTGTTGGTCAAGTTCCAGAATATGGGGAACCGTCACCGACAGGGTCACATCCGGCAACAGGGCCCGCGTTTTTGCGGTCAACGCGAGAACTTCCGGGGCCTCAAAGCGACGACCCTGAGCATAGAAACTGTCAAAATTCCCAATTTCAATCAGGTCGGCCCCGGCAGCGATCGCCGTCACGAATTTTTCCGGCTCCACCGCCGACACACAGATCGGCAACGGGGTTAATTGTCGCGCCAACCGCACCAAGTCCGGATCGGCAGCAATGTCCACAAAGGTCGCCCCGCCTGCCGTCGCAGCCTTCACCGTTGCCGCCACCGACGCACGCTCAAAGTTGTGCAATCCACTGATCACCTTCAGGGCAGCATGGTGCGCAAAGGCGGTGCGGAGTTTAAGATTCATAGTCATAGACTTGTCATTTAACGTTGCTTTCGGTCAATACTAACAGTATCTAGATCTTGTCCCCCAGTATCAGATATCGCAATCAACAAGAGCATGAGGACAGGCAAGGGGCTTAAGCCCCTTGTGCCAGAGTCTCTGAATGTCCTAACCGCTCTCGCTAGTGCTATATCTATTCTTGCCATCCACAGGGCCGAGGATATGAGCCGATCGATTTCAATCAGGAACACTAGGGTCATCGGGTGTAGGTTTAAAATGGTGGGGTGATGGGAGCAATCCCCCCGATGACGTGAATGCCTCACAGAGATAATCCGGGATAACAGGTTAGATAATGAGTTAAGGGTGCAGTTTTGAGGACTTCAGGGTTACTCAAAACAGGTTGTCAGAATCATCTACGTCCGTCCTCACTCACCAAGATTCACCATGCCGTTTCAACCGACTAATTTGTCTGAATTCCATAACGATGTGTTTGAAAACACCACCCTGGGGCAACTGTGTGGCACGGATGAGCGTTTTCGCGATCGCTACCTTGTCTTGCGGATGCTCGGCCGGGGCGGATTTGGTGTGACCTTTTTAGCCCGTGACATGATGCTGCCGGGCAAACCCTTTTGTGTGATTAAGCAACTGTGCCCCCGCGTCAGTGAACTCCGCGCCCTAGATACCGCCCGCCACCGCTTCAAACGCGAGGCCAAAATTCTCGCCACCCTGGGCAGCCATTCCCAAATTCCGATGCTCTTGGATTACTTTGTCCTGGACGATGAGTTTTATCTGGTGCAGGAATACATCAAAGGCGCGACTCTCGCTCGCCTCGTGCGGCGGCAAGGAGTCCAACCCGAAGCGATCGTGCGTCGCATTCTGCGCGAAGTGGCAAAATTGCTCCACTTTGTCCACAGCCAAGGGGTGATTCACCGCGACATCAAGCCCCAGAACATCATCCTCTCCCAAGATCGGCAAATTGTGCTGATTGACTTTGGCGCGGTGAAGGCGGAACTCGCTGGCATTGCGGATAGTAGCATTCAGAACGGGGTCACCACCCATTTTGTCGGCACGGTGGGGTTTGCGCCTCCGGAACAGTTTTCCCTGCGTCCGGTCTATTCGAGCGATCTCTATGCATTGGGGGTCACCTGCCTCTACCTTTTAACGGGCAAAGCGCCTCTTGATTTCAAAAGCAACCCCCGCACCGGAGAATTGTTTTGGCAGGATAAGGTACAGGTGAGCCGGAGTTTTCATCAAATCTTGACGCAAATGCTGCGCCCCACGCCCCAAGAGCGGTATCAAACGGCGGCTGAGATTCTCGCGGCGATGGAGGCGATGTCTCCCCAGGATAATCTCTCAAACTGTATGAATTCAACGCCGGTCACGCCCCCGACCGCATCAGCCGCACCCCAACGCATTTCGTCTTTAGCCCGCACGGCTGAGGCGATCCGGATTCGGAATGGGCGGCGATCGGCGCACCCGCATCCCCCTCGTAATGTTTTGCAAAGTTCGGGCTAGACTCCGGTGGCCTGTTCCAAGTCACTGCGATCGCCGATACACTGGAAAGGATAGGATACTTTGGCAACTCGGTTTAGGGGGATGGCTTGGCGGAGCAGTCCAATTATGGCGATGAGCCGCTGACCACATTACGAGTCACCGATGATTCGGTATTGCGCGATCGCAAGGTGGCGGATGTGGGTGGGCAGTTGCTGGATCGAGGCATTCAACATCAGCATCGGGGGGAACTAGAGTCCGCCATCCTTGTGCTGAAGCAGGCCCTTGATCTGTTTGTTCAGCGTAAGCAAGTCCGGAACCAAGTGAAGGCCCTGTATTATATTGGGCTGACCTATTACAGCGATGGGAAATACGACGCAGCCCAACAGGCCGCCGAGGCGGGTCTCGCGGCAGTATCCGATTTAGATGATCCGCGCTTAATGGCGCAGGTTTTGAGCCTGTTGGGCAATACCTATCGCCACCAAGACCGCTACGATCGCGCCTTGGAGGTGCAGCAGCGGGGCTTAAAACTGTTCTTGAACCTCAAAGATCGAGCCGGAGCGATGGCGCTGCTGAACAACTTAGGCTTGACCCATAAGGCCCAAGGGAATCACCGCAACGCGATTACCTGCCAAAAACAAGCCTTAACCTTTGCCGAGGCGTTGGGCGATGAAACAACGATCGCCCAAATCCTCAAAAACCTGGGCAATGCGTGCTATTCCCTGGGGCAATATGGCGAAGCGATCACCTACTACGAGCGCCGCCTGCAAATGGCCAACGCGAAACAAGAGCACCGCATTGTGCTGCAAGTGCTCCGAAATCTGGGGAATACAGCCTATACCGTGGGAGATTACGAAAAAGCGATCGCCTACAGTCATCAGCGGCTCCAACTCGCCCAAGATCAAGCAGACTTCCGCGCCCATGAACAAGCCCTCAGTAGCCTAGGGGTTGCCTACGAAGCCCTCGGAGACTACGAAAATGCAATTTTATATTATGAAGAACGGTTAATCTTGGCGCGGCAAAATAGCGATCGCCGCATCGAACAACAAGCCCTCAGCAGTCTACGCACCACCTGCTACGCCATGGGCGATTATGGCCGCTTGATGAAATACCAAAGTGGAGAAGTGACCGGATTTTAGCGCAGGAGAACCCATACCCATGACAGCGTGATCTACCCGCCGCTCCCCCCCAAAAACAGCATCTAAACTGTCATGATTCCGATCCAAAATGCCTGAAGGACTCAACAGCGGCAAACACGCGAGGTCTGTGATACCATTGCCTAAGCGTTAGCGCAAACCTTAGTATTTTGGAGATATCTAGCCCGAATCTTAGGCTTTCCCACCTTCTATCCATCCTGCCCATTGTCGTGATGATGCCAGCGCGTTAGCCCAGTCAAACACAGGAGCAACAACCGATCAAATCCCAAGGTCACGGTGGCTTGCCTTCCCCTGGGGATCGACGATTAGGTTCAGCGTAACGCCATTCTCTGTGTATTCTGTTGAAGGGTGAATCCTAAACATTCAGGCATTTCCGAGTCTAGTCTTGAGCTACGTTTGGATGAGCGTCATAAAGATGGGCAAGAGTTCGCCGTTTGCTGTTGAAGGTGTCACGCTCAATCAAAATCACCTTATTTTTTTTGACGATCAGGAGAAAAAAACCTATGGAACCGAATATTCAATCGTCCGAAACTGAAACCCAAGCCCCACAGTCTGCCCAGATCAACACCGAATCCTCTGGTGCGATTTCTCCTGCGACTGCACCTGCTAGCGGTCAAGAATGGCAAGAATGGTTAGAACCCGTGTCCGACTTTTTGGCCAAGTTACCGGATTACCTGGGAAAATTCTTCTCAGACTACAAGCAGCCCTTGATCACCGTAGGTTTGATTGTGGCTGGGATTATTACGGTGAAATTAACGTTAGCGTTGTTGTCGGCGATTAATGATGTGCCACTGTTGGCCCCTGTGTTTGAACTGGTGGGGATTGCCTACACCGGTTGGTTTGTCTATCGTTACCTCTTGCAGTCAAAAACACGTAGCGAATTGGTGCAAGAATTTAACACCCTGAAAGCAGAGGTTTTGGGGGGAAGCGAAGGCAAGAAAGGCTAAACGTCTGTTGAATCGACCTGCTTTGATTTGGTACTAAACGAAGGATGTAGCCATGCTACATCTTTTTTTTTCACTTGGGGGGATTGATCGTGAAGCAGAAACCCATGCCCAGCCAACTTTGGGGGGGAGTGTGATGATGATCGCCCTGGCGGCTACTCCTCTGCCTCTCTCTGCCCAAGCACCGATCCCGATTGCGGTGGAGCGGGTGGTGTTGGTGGGGAATACGGTGGTGAGCCGTGACGATGTGGCGGATTTGTTGGCGACGGTGGAGGGGAAAACGGTGTCCCTGGCGGCGTTGCAGGCCCTGGCGGCGGGGATTACCCAACGCTATCACGAGGCGGGCTATATTACGTCGAGCGCGGTGCTGGGCAACCAAGCGATTACGCCCCGTGGGGAGGTGACGATTCAGGTGATTGAGGCGGGGGTGGATGGGGTGGTGATTGAGGGGGCGCGGCAGTTACGGCAGGGATATCTGCGCGATCGCCTCGCCCCCGGCCTCACCCGTCCCCTCCAGATCAATCGCCTGGAAACCGCTCTCCAACTGCTCCGGCGTGATCCCCTCTTAAAATCCCTCACGGCCCAACTCGAAGTAATTTCCCCGACCCAAACCCAACTCCGGATCACGATAGAAGAGGCGAAATCGGTATCGGGGGAGGTGCAGATCAGTAATGATTCACCGGCGAGTGTGGGGTCGGAACGGTTGCAGGTGGTGGGGCGCGATCGCAACCTCACGGGCCGGGGCGATCAACTTCAACTCAGCTACGCCCGCACCACCACGGGCGGTTCCGAAAGCCTCGATCTCGCCTATTCCCTTCCCCTCAACCCCCAAAACGGCACGCTCTCCCTCCGCACCGTCTTCGACCGTAACCGCATTACCCAAGTCCCCCTAGATGCCCTGGAGATTACCGGCGCGTCTCAACTCTATCAACTCAGTTGGCGGCAACCGTTTCACCGAAGCCTCACAGAAGAATTTGCCCTGTCGTGGGATCTCGCCCATCGCAACGGTCAAACCTTCCTGTTTGGCAGTCCCCAGCCCTTTGGGGTTGGCCCTGATGACGATGGGGTGAGTCGCACGACGGTGATACGCTTTGGCCAGGACTATCTACGGCGCGATGGGACGGGAATTTGGTCGCTGCGATCGCAATTCAACATCGGCACAGGCTGGCTCGATGGCACCATAAACGCCGACCCGATTCCCGATAGCCGCTTTTTGAGTTGGTCGGGTCAAGTGCAACGGGTAGAAGCCCTCAGTGCGGATCACCTAATGATCTGGCAACTCGATGCCCAACTCACCCCCGATAGTCTGCTGCCCTCGGAGCAATTTGTGATCGGAGGACGGCAATCCCTGCGGGGGTATCGTCAAAATGCCCGGTCTGCGGATAATGGCCTGCGCTTTTCTGTGGAAAACCGGATCACCCTCGAACGGGATCACGCCGGCCAATCCCTCCTCCAACTGATTCCCTTCCTGGACAGCGGAGCGGTGTGGAACCATCCCGATAACCCCAATACCCTCCTCGCGCCGACGGTGCTCCTGGGAGCAGGGGTTGGCCTTGAGTGGGTGGTGGAGCGGGGATTGACCCTCACGTTTGATTACGGAGTACCGTTGATTCCCCTCAGTGATGCGGGGGATAATGCCCAAGATTTGGGGATCTATTTTCAGATTCAGTATGGGTGGTGATGCCTGTGAAGACGGTCTAGCGGGGAGTCGTCAGGTTGCTCTCGCTAGGGGGCGGTGAGAAACACGGGTTCGGTTTGGCGGCGCAGTTGGCCGTTGGGTGAGCGATCGTAGATGAGGGGTTCGCCGGTTTCAATTTCGAGGTGGGGCACTTCCTCGGCGGGAATGGATTCGAGTTCCATCACAATTGAGCGGAGTGAGTTACCGTGGGCCACGAGCAACACATTCGCCCCGGCTTTGAGGAGGGGTAAAATACGATAGTTAAAAAATGGAAGCGTGCGCGCCGCCGTATCGGCTAAACTTTCGCCACCGGGCGGACGAGTTTGATAGGAACGTCGCCATTGTTGCACGAGATCATGACCGACGGTGTCCGCCATTTCTGCTTTGTTATAGCCCTGGAGATCTCCGTAGTAGCGTTCGTCTAAGTTGGGGGATTGAAAGATGGGAATTTCTTCATCTTGATGGCCTTCATACTGATCCCAATTATGCCAGTCAGGATCGGCGGGATCATGCTTAAAAACGGGGCTTTTTGAGTCAGTTCTCGATGGCCCTTCGGTGAGACAAATGGCCATCGTTTCCATCGCCCGCATCAGCAAACTGGTAAAGGCAACATCCACGGGATAGAGGGAAATTTTCCGGGCGGCGGCGATCGCTTCTTGACGACCGTGATGATTAAGGGGCACGTCCACCCAACCACTAAAGCGGTTTTGGGCGTTCCAGGTACTTTGACCATGGCGCACGAGAATGAGGTGGGGCATAGGGTGATCTCCCAAAAATGATATTCGGTAGTGGGGGCGATCGCTCTCATGCCATCATTAACCCAGAAGGATGATTGTGGTGCGAGGAATGGAAGCGATCGCCACGGGCCCACTGTTACACCGATGCTAATCAATCTAACCCCCCATTGCCCTCTCTCAATTGTTGACACTCCCACCGTTAAATCAAAGATTATAACGGGGGATTCTTGCTTAACTGGGTTTGTCTAGTCTCAAGTCATCTCTGTCTTGAAACCCCGTCCAGATTCCCCTCCACAAGCATCTGTTTAACGTCCACTGAATGTCCCGCAGCAGACAACAAAAACTTAGTTATGTTTCGATTTCTCCTTCATAAAC
>NZ_JAQMTY010000066.1 GCF_028330765.1 Spirulina subsalsa CS-330
CGGCTAATTACTCAACGATTCGCAATTTCTTAATCACTGCGGCTCGCCGGATAGGGCTGAAATCCATTGCCAATGCGAAGCGATTTTTTGCCAATCGGCTGGAGGAGGTTTTACTCTCACTACAATGAATCAGCCCTACTTCATAAGGGGGAGGTGAGCGGCGATCGCCTCCTCTGTCCTTACCATGGCTGGGAATTTAACGGTGCGGGCCAGTGCGTCAATATCCCCTATTTTCCATCCGATCAAAAGCTTCCCTGTGCCCAGGCCCGTAGTTATCCAGTGCAAGAGCAACTTAGCATCATTTGGGTGTTTCCCGGCGATCCGAGCGAGGCGGCACAGGTTCCCTTGCCCACCGTGCCGGAATATGATGACCCCAATTGGCTAATGGTACCGATTCCGGGAAAATTCAACGCCCATTTTTCCATCTGTAATGAAAATACGATGGATGTCTTCCATGGGTTTCTCCACCGGAATTTGCAAGGTTGGTTCGATCCCAAACTTTTGCATTTGCATCAAACGGATACGGACGTAGAAGCCGATTACCAAGTATCTTATCAGGGGCGACTCAGCCAATTTCTAGGCATGAGCGATCGCGGCGATCGCGTGACGACTCGAATCATTTCGATTCGGTATCGTTATCCGCACTACTCGAACACACTAGAGGGGGTGTCTCGGATGTATTTAATGCGTTTGCCCGTTTCGCCGACTGAAACTCGGTCATTCACATTATTATTTTTGAAAATTCGCTTACCTCAAACCCTTGTAACCGTGGTTCGACCGTTACTGTCTCGCGTCATTTGGCGATTTTTATTAAAGCCATTTCTCGATCAAGATGTCGAAATGATCGAGAGCGAGCAGCGAACCTATGAAGGCGATCGTCAACGTCGCTATGTCGAAGTGAATCCGGCGATCATTGCCCTTCAGCGGGTCATTCTCAAACAGGATGGTGTTCAGTCCTCTCACCCAACGTTGCAGTCTCCGCACGTTGATGATTCTGAACTCGCCTCCATCCCATGATTTCCATCATCCAAGTCATCCCACCTAGATCTAAAGCTAAGGAGTGAACGGTGCAAGTCGTTAAAGAATATATGCAGGGGCTACAGAGCCATAGCCTCTATCCCGAAAAGTTTATCTGCCACCAAAAGCACGGCAACATCATCGAAGTGGAGGAAGGGTCTACCGGAATCCGCCGCACGGTGCTCACGTTCTGCACCAACGATGTGCTGGGTCTAGTCCAGTCTGACGCTGTACGCCAAGCATCCATTGATGCAATCTATCAGTATGGCACATCCAATAGTTCCTGCTCGGTGCTCAGTGGTCGTATTGATCTCCATCGCCAACTCGAAAACGAAATTTCCGCGTTCAAAGATCTGCCCCATACCCAACTGTTCCTCAATGCATGGATGGCGATGCAGGCGTTGATGGATGGGTTCTGTCATTTGGCAATGCCGGTGCCGGGGTTCCAAAATACCCGCGAAACCTTGATTCTCACCGATGTGCTCAACCACGGCTGCATCGTGTCGGCGGTGGTCAATGCGGATAATCGGTCGGGGAAGGTGTTTAGCTACAGCCCGGATGTGCGGGTCAAGCCCTATCGCCATTGCGATATGAATGACTTGGCGCGGAAACTGCGTCGCTATGCGAAACCGGGCGATCGCATCCTCGTGGTGTCCGATGCGGTGTTTTCCATGGATGGCGATCTCGTCCCCCTGCCGGATATGATCGATGTGATGGAAAACTACCCCGGTAGTGTCATCGTCATGGATGAAGCCCATGCCAGCGGGGCCCTCGGCCCCACCGGTCGCGGCATCTATGAGCATTTCGGGATCACCCCTCAATCGGTGATTGATCGGGGCATGGTGCCGTTAATCATGACCACGTTTTCCAAATTTGCTGCTTCTGCGGGGGCGGCGATCAGTAGCCACAGCCGCGAATTGATTGATCTCCTCGATGTGTCTCCCACCTCGATCGGTACAATCTCCCTGCCGCCGCCGGTGACGGCTGCTGCCCTCGAAAGTCTTCGTCAGGTGCGCAAATATCCGGAACTGGTGCAACGCCTCCAAGCCAATACTCGCTATCTGCGATCGCGCCTCGTCGAACATGAGTTTGATGCGATCGGCGAAACCAACGTGGTTCCTGTCATCCTCCCCACTGACTGTGACCCGAAAGCCTTTGCCCAGCACTTGATGGTGGAACATGGCATTTGGGTATCGCCCATTTGGTTCATCGCCAAGCCTCGACTCCGGATCACCGCCAATGCTCTCCACACCACCGAGGACATTGATAGCCTTGTGGCGGCAATGGTAGAAACCCGTGAAGCCCTCTATCCCGTTAAGGCCACGACGCTCACGGCCTAGGTTCAAGATCACAGGTCAATCTCCCCACAATGGGGAGAGTCTGTTTTACCAACAGGGTTACATCATCGTAACCCTGTTTCTCTTTGCAGCACCGGCAACAGTCGGCAGCGTGCGAGCCTCATCCCGTTGGAACGGGAAAAGTCTTCCCATTGGCAAACGATGAAGAATCCCCCCTAATTCTAAGGACGAGGAAAGGGTGCTGTTATAGTTGTAATAACAAAGAACACTTGGACTCAAACCTGTGTTGTGGAATCCATTGACGTGCAATGGGGGTAGCGCAAGCAACACGACCTTCATGATCACAGCCTGAGACTGGGAGCGATCTAGTCCTTGATTCTGTGTATCCTCCAACAATCTCGGTTTCCGACATCCTTGCCATTCTTGTGCTGAAGTGGAAAAGACTATGTTTTCGCAACTGCTCCCAATTCAACCCGTCCTTGCTCAAGAGGCAGCGCCACCACCCGCCGCCCCTGCCGCTCCTGTTACCCCCGCAGCGGAAGGGGGCGGCTTCCCGATCATGTGGATCGCCATTACGCTGGTTCTCTGCGGAGCGTTAGCCGGTGGAGCCGCTTATACGAAGTTCAAAATCTACGACAAGTTGCAAAAAGACCTCAAGTTTGAGCGGTATAAATCACAGGATTTACAAAAGCGACTGAAATTAGCCCTGAAGACCATCCAGAAAATGGAGGCAAACCCCGACCTCATCCACTCGCGGGAATTCAACCTGGATTATTTGCGGTTGCGGATGGATGAAGAAGTGTTCCACTACGCCATTGTGAATCAGATTAAGATTCGTGTGAAGCAGTTAATTAGTGTCGCCTTGCGTCCGAGTACCGCGAATCATCAAGTGGGGGTGGCGGCCACGGGTGGCCGTCAAGTGGATGAAACCTTTGATGTGACCTACGAAACTGAAACGAGGGGCAAGCGGACGAAGCGGGTTTTGTTTCGCAGTCAGATTAAACTAACCAAACTTCCCACTCAGTCTACGTCTACCACGATTAACCAAATTATTGATTGTATTGAGAAATTTCTCAGCCCCAACGAAGATCACGACACGTGGCAGCCGACGATTCAAGGGCGGGTGGTGTTGATGGATTGGGATCAAAAGGCTAAACCCACGCCGTTATTGGTGCTTGAACAGTCTGGTGAAGGGGTGAACGTGAGTTTCCGCACCAATCCCAATCGCCGAGCGGGAGGGGCTGGGGAAGAAGAGGACGAGATGGATATGGCGGTGGCTCCGAAGCCAAAATCTCCAGGGAGATCGCGCGATCGCAAACCTCCCGCTCCCCCCAACGGCGCAAAAGCTCATCCCCGTGCCGCCGGTGGCAAAACGCCCCCCCGCCCCCCCTCTGCGGCTCGTCGCCGATCGTCATCGACAAAACCGAATTAATCCTGCGCCTGGATGGCATCACGACATCACAGCAGAATCCCGGTGATGGGGGGCGATCGCCACTAGCCCTCAGCTTGAAACGAGGGTTGCTGAAGTGTTGATTTCTGTTAGGCGGCCATCTTCGAGGTGAACGAGGCGATCGGCCACATCAAGGATGCGGTTGTCGTGGGTGACGATCAGACTGGCGCAGCCCTGTTCTTTGGAGAGTTGTTGAATCAGTTCGACGACGGCGCGACCGGATTTACTGTCGAGGGCGGCGGTGGGTTCGTCGGCGAGGATCATTTTGGGGTGGCTGACGAGGGCGCGGGCGATCGCCACCCGCTGTTTTTGGCCGCCGGACATTTGGGCGGGGTAATAGTCGATGTGGTCTGCCAAGCCCACAGCGGTCAGCATTTGCTCAGAGCGTTGTTTCGCCACGGCTGATCGCAACGGTTGAAGTTCGGCGGACATTTGCACATTTTGCCGGGCGGTGAGGGAATGGAGCAGGTTATGGCCTTGGAAAATATAGCCAATATTGCGCCGAATATTGACGAGCTTCGCCTTGGGGGCGTTGACTAATTCTTGACCCAAAACCTGGAGGCTGCCGGTTTGGCACGATCGCAACGCCCCCATCAAGGTGAGGAGTGTCGTTTTCCCTGACCCAGATGGGCCTTTAAGTAACACCACTTCCCCGGCGTTGAGGGTGAGGGTGATGTCAAAGAGGATTTGTTTGCGGAGTTCGCCGCTGCCGTAGTAGTGGTTGAGGTCGTGAATGGCAACAATTGCAGACATCAGCGTTTTAGGGGGAATTAACGTTGCGAAAGGGGGTTAAAAAATATCGGCAGGGTCGGCGGCGCTGAGTTTACGGACGGCGATCGCGCCCGACCCCATACACATCACCACGGTCAAAAACAAGACGGTGAGGGCCTTACTGGCGGTCATCGCCATCGGTAAGCTGGTTCCCTGGGCCGTGAGGACATAGAGCAGGCTGGAAATCCCAAACCCCGGTGCATAGCCAATCAACGCGAGGATGATCGCCTGTTGAAACACCACCGTTAGGAGGTAGCGATCGCCGTAGCCCATCGCCTTCAGCGTCGCATATTCCGGCAGATGATCCGCCACATCGGAATAGAGAATTTGATAGACAATCACCACCCCGACAATAAACCCCATCCCTGCCCCAAGGGTGAAGATAAACCCGATCGCTGTCCCCGTCTCCCAATAGTCTTTCTCAAAGGCAATAAATTCTTCGCGGGACAACACCAACACATCTTCCGGAAGGTGCTGTTTTAAGCGACGAATCACCGCCTCCGGATTCGCCGTCTCTGCTAACTCAATCACCCCAATTTCAATTTGGCCCGCGTCCCGATTGGTAAAAATATTGAGGAAGGTCGTTTCACTCGCAATCACATTGCCATCCGCCCCAAAGGAGGCCCCAAGGTCAAACAAGCCCACCACCGTTAGGCGTTTGTCATTGGCTTCGGTCGTGACGGTTTCTGTTGTGGCAAAGAGGTCGGGAATCGGGCCAAACTCCGGGCGGGAGAGGCGATCGAACAGCACCGCATCTTCCCGCTGGATCTGGTGTTTCGCGTCGGCCAGTCCCGGTAAATCTAGAAAATCATCCATGGGGTTGATGCCCAACACCATAATGCCCCGCGTTGCCTTGGTTTCTGGGTTTTTCCAGAGGGCAAAATCAATGTACAGCGGGTAAATCGCCTCCACCCCGGCCACCCCGGCACTTTGGTACAAGCGACGATTGGAAAAGGAATCCATGGCGATCAGGGCGGTGCTTTCCGGGCTGAGGAGAAAAACATCGCCTTGGATGCGGCGATGGAGCACCACCGCACTTTCAAAGAGGGCATCTCGAAACCCGAATTGCATAAACATCAACAAATTGGCAAAACCGATGCCCGCCATGGCAATCAGGAGCCGCATCCGCTCATGGGTGAGTTGGAGCCAAGCGAGGGGGATCTTCATGGGGCGGATTGATCAATTTCAACGAGGACTTTGGCGTTGGTGAGACCGGCGACGGTGCGGCTATCGGCGGGATCGAGGCGAATTTCGACTTCAACAACGCGCACATCGATGTCGGCTTGGGGGTCGGTGTCGAGGACATCTTTTTTGCCGACTTGGAGGCCGATTTGGGAGACGCGACCTTGTAATTCATCGGTGAAGGCGTTGTTTTCGCTGGTGATGCGGGCAGTTTGGTCGAGGGCGATGTTGGCGATGTCGCTTTCGTAGATTTCGGCGATGACCACCATTTGATCGGTGCGGCCAATGTCGAGGATTCCTGCTCCAACGTCGATCGCTTCTCCCGGATAGACATTAATTTGCAGCACTTGGCCGATGATGGGCGATCGCACCACCCCCAGTTCTAAATCCGTAATCGCCTGCCGGACGACCGCCTGCGCTTGAGCCACACGGGCGCGGGCTTGGTTCAAGTCCACCGGGCGAATTTCGGCGATGCGATCGCGATCGGCTTGGGCCTCTTGAATTTGTCGCCCCAGGGTTGCATCGGTTTCCTTTGCTTGGGCTTCGGCCTCCCGCAAGGCTTTTTCCATCGTGGTCAGGGTCAACTGTCGCTGATCGCGCTCCGATGCCGACACCACCCCCTCATCAAATAGCTGTTGATAGCGGTTGTATTCCGTGCGGGCGTGATCCACTTCGGCTTGACGGCGTTCGAGGATGGCTTGATTCGTCACCTCCTCCCCCTGGCGCTCGGCCTGCAAACGCTCGATCCGTGCTGTTGCCGCCCGGATTTCTCCCACCTGCGCCCCGGCTGCCACCCGCGCTAGCTCGGATTCCGCCACTTTGACATCCTGCCGGGCTTTATCCAAGGCGGCGGCGAGGCGATCGTAATTGTCAAGCTGGGCCACCACTTGATTCGCGATTACCGTCTGACCTTCTTCGACTAAGAGCCGCTCGATCTTGGCTCCCCCTAGGGCCGGTGGGGGCGATAGTTGAATCACTTCCCCCAAAGGTTCAATCCGACCGAGGGCGGTGATGGATTCGAGGGGGGCGATCGCTGCTTCTTCCCCCGCTCCCATTTCGGTGTCCGGTTGATGCAGCAATTGGCGGCCATAAAACACCGTCAAGCCCAGGGTCAACAATCCCAGCAAAACCAAGCTGATCAGACCATTGCGCCCCTTCAGACGCTTCACCCATTGTTCAACATTCACAAACACAGCTTTTGATCATCCATGGCGTTTCCCTTGCCTATTGTATCCAGATGCGATCCCCAGCGGGGATCTGGGGTGGGGCCTCAGAAACGAAGAGCGATCGCTTCACAGA
>NZ_JAQMTY010000067.1 GCF_028330765.1 Spirulina subsalsa CS-330
AAAGCCCCAGAGTGGAAACAACTTGGGGGTGTTGCTGGGCAAAAGTTCCCAGGACACGGTGAGAATGCCGCCTTGTGCAAGGGCTAACGCCTTGTAATAAGACACCTACACCTCGCGCCAGCAGGTGGGGGAGCATTCATAAGTCGTCCGGATGGGCTTGGGTTAGACGAGAACGAAGCAATGGTAGATGCACCCTGATTTTTCACCCCCTCCTTGGTCTCCCCTGAAGATTAAGGAGGGGGTTTTTTCTGGGTCTAGGGCAACACGTCCATCGATTGAATCAACCATTGACCGCTCTCACGGGTGACCGTATAGCGCACCCGGAGATTGTCGTCGTAGGATGCCGCCTCGTTGGAGACACCGTTTTGATATTCCGTCGCCACTTCTCGCACGGAGGCTTCAATCATGGCACGGTCGGGGTTGGTGTCGTCGGTGTTGACGGTTTCCACAGTGACGGTGTGTTCGTATTCCCGATAGACGTTGCGGGCTTCAAAGTCTTGGGCGAGACGTTGCCATTGGGTGAGGATGGGTTCCGCCAAAATCAGGGAAAGTTCGCTGGTGTCGTGGTCGGGACTGAAGGCGATCGCTTTCACATTCAGCCAGGTTTGGACAATGTCTTCGCCCGTGGCGAGGTCGAGGGGGGTCTCGGCGGCGGGAATGGCGGCGGGCGTAGCCTCAGCGGGGGGCGGGGCGACGGGTTCCGGGGGGGGCATGGGGGACACCTCCGGGGCCGGGGCTTCGATCACGTCCGCCGGACGGTTGAAGATCAGTTGCCACAGTTGATTCACCAAGAAACCGAGGAGGGCGATCGCGAGCACACCCCCCGCACCCACGGCAATCAGGCGGCCCGTGTTGAGGTTGCCGCGCCGGGGCGAGCGTGGCGATCGCCGCGCCACCGGCACATCAGCGGCAGACTTTGGTGCTGGGTCACGGGGAGAGGGGGGACGCGGGGGCGGGGGTGTCGGAACAGCGGGATTGGTGGCCGCTGCCGTGGCCGTGGCATAGGCGGCCGCAGCGGAACTGGCGAAATCGGCGGCGGTGGGGGCGGTTTCCGTGGCGGTCAATTGCGATTCCACCGCTGTCCATTGGTTTTCGGAATCGGCGGGGCTGGGTTCGCTGGGAATCTCTTCGAGGTAGGCCTGAACTTGGTCGTTGGCGAAGTAGTCCTTGAGGGCGACGGTGCGATCGCTCAAATCCTGGAAATGGGGAAACACCTCCGTTTGTAACCACCGCTCCCCATAAAGACACAACCCCGGCAACAGATCCGGCGCAACCTGGGACTGTTCCCGAATGAACGCCAAAGGTTCATGATCCTGGCTCAACTCCAGAGCGCGGTTTGCCGCTTCGGTTTGTCCCAACAGCAGCGCACAAACCGCCTGCTCTAAATACACATCCTGCCGCCGTCCCAACCGTGCCAGCCAATCCTGAGCCTGGGTAATGTATTGGGGCTGACCGTAGGCAAACCCCCGCGCCAACAGCGCATAGACGGCCAGATACATCGCCACCGCCGACGGGCGACGGGCTTCCGCTTCAAAGAGGTCTTGCTGTTCAGCGGTGGTGAGATAGTTGCGAATCTGCTGAATAAACCGGAGAAAATCATCCAAGCTTAAGCCCGATTGATCATCACCGCTGCCATCAATACCGCCGCGATCGTCGAGCATTTCACCGAGGATCTGGAGGCCCCGTTGTCGGGCATCGCGATCGCTGGAATCTTGGGTGAGGAGTTCGAGGATGCGGTAGGGGCGAAGTTTATAAAGGTCGGCTTGGATTTCGCCGCGAATATTGGGAAAGAGGCCTTCCCGGAGGAGGATGTCTTGACCGTAGTGGGTGGTTTGGGCGGCTTGGTCGGAGTGACCCTGCTGCCATTGTTCGCGACCGAGTTCCAGACAGGCGAGGGCAATGGTGAGGACAATATCCGCCCGACTGAGGCGATTGTTGACGAGTTTGGCTTGGTCGGGGGGAAGTTGGGCGTGGGGGTCGATCAGGGGTTCCGCCAGTTGCAAGACGAGTTCATATTCGCCCAGTTCATGGAGGAGGAGCAACGCCCCGATCAGTTGTTCGGCATCGAGGTCGAGGCTGGGGGGGCTGGCGCTTTGGTTGCCTTCGGGGTAGGGGGTGTTGAGAAACCGCGCATCGTATTGCGATCGCTCCTCATCATTGGCGAGCACCGCATAGGCTTCGTCTAAGAGTTGTTTGCGGGTATTAATCGCCAGATCACTATACTCACGGCGCGGTAGCTGTAGGGCGCGATCGTGGTAAGCCTGACTAAGTTGCTGCCCATCGGCTTGGATGGGTATCCCCAAGATTCGATAATAATCGAGCGGAATTCGCACAGTCAGCTCTCCTTGGGACGAAGTGATGAACGGAATCGTCAAACTCGCTCGCCGCTAACCGCACTGGATTAACTCAATTTGGTGTTTCAGACCCTTTCTCCAAACTCTAGGGTAGAAATGGCGATCGCGAGTTTTAACCTAGTCATCTTAACATCCAACTCTGCGTTGCGATGGGCTGAAATCCTTGGGTTTGAGCAATCCTCAAACGTGGCGATTTCGTGAAAAATGTTAACAGTGAACATTTTAACAACACAACTTGTTATATTGGAATCAGGGGAAATTCATCGACGCACGCTCTCAATTTCCCACCTTGGCAATCCAATCCACCCCAGCGATCGCGCATCAGGCTGCGATCGGGGCTTAACTCTCGATCCTCGGCGAGTTAGGCGGTGGCGTTGGTGTCGCTCACAGCAACTCGGAGGTCTCTTGATCATGAAATACTCAACCGTACACCCTTCAGCCCATCACTTCCATCTCGACGATCTACGCCATGAACTGGCCACCTTCGTCAAAGCCAGTGCCACCACCCTGGCCAACACTGTCACCACCTTCTTAGTCCAGCCCAGCGAACCCCACATTCAACAGCGGCGATCGCCCCAGGGCCACAACGATTGGCAAGTCTTTGACCCCCGCAGCCACGAAACCTACTATTTCGACAATGAACACGAGGTGCGGGCATGGCTTGAACGCCGTTACAACCATTGATTCGAGTCTGTGGCACAATAACCACAGTCCCTCAATGATTTGGTAGCGTCTGCGTGAATATCGCCTTTATTATTGACCCGATCGCAACACTCGATCCCACCCACGACAGCAGCGTGGCAATGATGGAGGCGGCGCAGCATCGCGGCCACACCGTTTGGATCACCACCATGGGCAGCCTCACGATCAAAACCGGGGAACCCTGGGCCCAACTCACCCCAGTGACGTTTGATCCGGTGCAGTTAGTGGATGGCCATTGGCATGCCCCTGATCCTTGGTATCGCTTGGGTCAAACGGTGTTTCAATCTCTCACCACCATGGATGTGGTGATGATGCGCCAAGATCCGCCCGTCACCATCCCTTATCTCTATGTCACGCAGATCTTAGACCTCCTCGATCCATCCCAAACCCTTGTCGTTAACCGGCCTCGCGGCGTTCAGGCAGCCAACGAAAAACTCTACGCCCTGAATTTTCCCGACGCGATCCCCACCACCATCGTCACCGCGAGCAAAGCGGTGATTTTGGACTTTTTGGCCGAGCAGGGATCGGTGGTGTTAAAACCATTGGCAGGGAAAGGGGGCGAGGGGATTCTCTTTTTGCAAGAGGGCGATCGCAACACCAACTCCCTGATCGAAATCAGCACCCAATGGGGCACGATGCCGATCATGCTCCAGCAATATCTCCCCGCCGCCAGCGCCGGAGATAAACGCATTATCCTCCTCGATGGAGAAGCGATCGGAGCCGTCAACCGCATCCCCACCGGCAGCGACTTTCGCGGCAACATGGCCGTCGGCGGTCGCGTCGCCGCCGTGGACATCACCCCCCGCGAGCAAGACATTTGCGCCATGGTCGCCCCCCGCCTCAAAGCCGACGGCCTCTACTTTGTCGGCCTTGATGTCATCGGCGGCTACCTCACCGAAGTCAACGTCACCAGCCCCACCGGTATCCGAGAAATTGACCGCCTCAACGGCGTTTCCCTAGGGGATCAAGTGATTGCCGGGTTAGAACAAAAACGGAGCTAGACCCATGACCATTTCGCCAGAAAACGAGCGCGGCTGGGCGATGTTTTGCCATCTCTCCTCCTTACTCTGGATTCCCCTCGCCGCGATCGGTCTTCCCATTCCCTTTGCCAGCCTCGTCATCCCCCTGATCGTCTGGTCAGCCCGTCGCCGCGAATCCAACTTCATCGACTACCACGGTCGCGAATCCCTCAACTTCCAAATTTCCATGCTGATCTATGGCTTTGTGTTGGTGCTGATTGGCTTAGGAATTGGAGTTTTCCTAATCGTGGTGGTCGGATTTGAACAATTTGATTCCAACAATCCCATCGCAGCCATGAACGTATTAGCAGGAGCCTTTGCCTATGTCGCCTTTCTCATCGTTTGGGCCATCATTCAAACCATCATCGTTGTCATCGTCGGAGTACAAGCAGTCCAGGGTAAAAAGTCTCGCTATCCCCTCACCATTCGATTCATCCCAACCAGCAAATCTTTGTAGTGGAGCGTCTAGTACAGCGTTAATGTTAAGAATGAGGATGTTTGTAGTTTGTAGGGTGCTGTTAGCGAAGCGTAACGCACCGTCCCATTGAACTTTGGACATTCAATCCGATCCGAATATTAAGTCTTGACTCTGCACGAGGAACGTCTTTGACTTATCCTTACTGCCTTTATCCATCCGTTTTCCAACCACCCAACCCCATACCACTCCCCCCTAACCCCATGACCTCCTCCCCCGTTAACCTCCCCTATTTTGACCGTATTCTCCAACTCCTCGCCGCCGGTGATCCCGCCACAATCACCGCCTTTGGTAAACATGTTCATTGGGGCTATTGGGAAGACCCCAGCCAAGCCAAACACACCCCCGAAGACTTTCGCCAAGCCGCCGAACAACTCACCCACGAAGTCTACAGTGCCGCCCTCGTCGGTGATGGCCAAACCGTTCTCGACGTGGGCTGTGGCTTTGGCGGTACGATCGCCAGTCTCAATGAACAATTCACCGGGATGAACCTGACCGGACTCAACATCGACCCCCGCCAACTCGACCAAGCCCGGCAAAACGTCACCGCCCGCCCCGCCAATCAAATCACCTGGGTAGAGGGCAACGCCTGCGAATTACCGTTTCCCGATGCGTCTTTTGATCGGGTGTTGGCGGTGGAATGTATTTTCCACTTTCCCGATCGCCGCCAATTTTTCCAAGAGGTGAAACGAGTCTTAAAACCCGGCGGTTATCTGGCCCTCTCGGATTTTGTGCCCCAAGCCTGGTTTTTGCCAGTCATCGAACTCAACGCCACCCTGAGCCGCGATCCGGGCTTTTATGGTCATTCTAATGTGCAATACAGCATCGAAACCTATCGCCAATTAGCCGCCGATCTTGGGTTTCAATCCCACATCGAACGGGATATTACGGCGAATACTCTCCCCACCTACGATTTCCTGATCAAGTCTGGGGTCAAAAAAGAGATCGATTGGTCACAATGGTCAGCCGCCACCCAAACCCTACTCATTGCCCTAGTCAGCCGTTTACATTTAGTGACCTATCAAATCCTGTCCTACCAAAAACCAGAATGATGTGATCGGTTTGAGGCTGGCATAATCGTTTTTAGCTGTGCCTTGACATACTCCCCCACTAAACCCTACGGGCTATAGTGGGGGATTCTGAACAGCCAGTTACCTGACCATTTATCCACTCAAACAACGAGAGTTGCAGAGGGTTGCTAGGCTCAACGACTAGCGCCATTGATTTATCCTGA
>NZ_JAQMTY010000068.1 GCF_028330765.1 Spirulina subsalsa CS-330
AGTAGTTTAGTTGGATAAAAAACGAATCGCTAGCGGTAAAATGCAGGATTCAACAGTTCTATGAAGCCTAAAGGAAGAAAACCAACTCTGGAGTCTGAATCATTCAGCTAGGCAGGGCATTGTCTAGTGCGAGAGTAGTCGGAAGACAAACGAAGGTTTGCTGGCTACGCCAGGATCGCAGAATCCTCGTCGCTTTAGCGCGAGGAGTATGTCAACGAAAGTTCACCCTCTTGGCACAGTGCAATAGTCCAACCCACCGCAAGTTATTGGGCGGCGTTTACGATGCAGGGGGATTTTTAAGCCTAGCTGCGCCAGGTCATGGGGAGGGGGGCTTGGGGGGTTTGGGGGGTGATCTGTTGGGTTTCAAAGTCTAAGACTGCTTCCACTTCTTGATAGATCGCTTCCGCTTCAGCGAAGGAATTGCCAATACTCGTTAAGCCCAATTTGCCGAATTCTGATAATGCGCCCATGAGGTGGAAGATTGTGCCGGTTTTGGTGCTGCTGTCGAAGTGGAGGCGGTGGCGGGTGATGATGTCCATTAGGTCGGGGGGGAGGAGGCCGCAATATTGGGGTTTTTGGAGGTTGTCGGAGGCGACGTAGTATTTTTCTTGGCCTTGGGTGCAAAAGTGGCCGGTGTCGGGGTTGTAGAGGCCGTTGGTGAGGAGTTGTAGGGCCATGAAGGGGTGAGTTGTGCCGCCTTTGCGGAGGTTGATTTCGATCGCATAGATGCCCCAGCCGTGGGGTTTCGAGGGGTCGGGGGTGGCGATGAAGTCTACGCCGTAGCGTTCGAGCGCGCCTTTTTTGGCGAGGAGTTCGCCGACTTGGAGGCCGAAGGCTTGGAGGGCGAGGCGATAGCGTTCGTCGGCGGGGAAGCGACAACCGAGGTAGATTTGACTGTCGGGGCCGCCGAGGATTTGGTCATGGGTGGAGAGGATTTTAACGGTTCCGGCGGGGGTGATGTAGCCTTGGAAGCTGGGCGATCGCTTCTCGTCCCCTTCGATGAAGACTTCGGCGATCGCACCCAAATCCGGGATGCGTTGGGAAAAATGCGCCCAGGTTTCCCCTTGGGCTTGGAAACTGAGGCGGGGGAACTGGGCCGCGATCGCGCTCCGTCGCTGTTCCATGGGACAGTCTAAAATCGGCCGCAAATCCAGCACCGCATTGCCTTCCCCCGAAAACCCCTCATTGAGCTTAATCACCAGTCGCAACACGTCCGGATTCCGCGCCCACACCGCCAAAATTTGATCCAGCAAGCCCTCAATTGTCCAAGCCAAGGGGCTGCCGTCGGGATGGGGAATCCCGGCGGCGGCGAAAATTTCGCGGCTGCCACTTTTTGACCCCCAATAGAGCAAATCCGGGCAGGAGGCCAACAGCGGCACACCCAATTGCAGCGAAAGTTCCTGCTCTAACGCCGTGGAATTAAAACACACCATGTAGGATTTATTGGGGCGCATCGCTGTTTGGATGCGGTTCATCAGGCGGGGGCGTTCGAGGATTTTTTGGGAGAGGGATTTATGGGATGCGTCGTGGGTGGAGAGGAGGAGGAGGCGATCGCGGGCATGGGAAAAGGGAATCCCCGGCAGCAGTTGCAAATAATAGTCCACGATCATCGGGGCGAGGGGTTGCGCCGTCACGTAGATCATGCGGGTTTGGGGGTTGCGTAGCCGAATCAGGGAGCAGAGCAGCCGTTCTTCGTAATGGAGAAACCCAGGGACTTTGATCAGTTGGTCTTGATCGATGCTGAAAGAGGGGATGACCAAGATATCAAAGTCATCTTGATCGAACATATCAATGTTGTCCACATAGTCGCGGAGTTGTCCTTGCAATGCTCGGAATTGCTCAGTGGAGGGGAGGGGGATCATCTATCTTCTCTCTCAGGGCATCGATCGACCAGCGATCGCAGTTCGATTTTGCCACGTTTCGCTAAATCCCACGGTTAATCTTTATTGATTTTTCAGAGCTTTGTTACAAATTCACCTCGTAGTCTTGGCTCGAAAAGGTGACGCGATCGCCCGTCCTCAACTTCTTACCGCGTCGGGTTTCCACCTCCCCATTGACGCAGACTTCGCCATTTTGAATCATTAACTTCGCCTCGCCGCCGGTTTGGGCAATGCCTTTCCATTTGAGAAATTGATCGAGCTTAATAAAGGGAGCTTGGGTTTCAGTCATCGCGGATTTGATCGGGTGTGCAGAAAAATTATCCATCCTCTAGCCTATCGTGGTTGTTTGCTGATCTGCGATCGCACTCACCCGTAAGTTTAAAAATTACGAATCATTTGCGCCATGACGAACCAAACCCGATAAGCTAGCGATGCAAACCGCCCATGATGTAGTGCTGTGCTGCATCAAACATTCTGAGGAATGCCCATGCTTACGGATCTGCAAAAAAAATCGGCTCAAGCGATCGTCACTGCCTTTGAAACCGGGAGTTTACAAGGGGATTATGGCAAAGTTGTCTTCCACAGTTCCGACCCCGGCGGCTTAACCTACGGCAAAACCCAAACCACGATCTACAGCGGCAATCTCTACCTCCTGATCAAGGCCTACGTTGAACAGCCCAACGCCGATTATGCCGATGAACTCCGCCCCTATTTGAAACCACTGCAAGACCAAGACAGCCGCCTCAACCGCGATCGCACCCTCCGCAGCATCCTCCAAGAAGCCGGGGATGACCCTATCATGCAAGCCACCCAAGACGAATTTTTTGATCGCGTCTATTGGGCTCCCACCGTCAAAAGTGCCGAATATATCGGGATTCAAACCGCCCTTGGCTACTCCGTCGTCTACGATGGGCGTATCCATGGCTCTTGGCATATGATCCGCGATCGCACGATTAAAAACTACGGCCAACTCGCCAGCATCGGCGAACAAACCTGGGTCACCCGCTACATCCAAACCCGCAAAAGCTGGCTCGGCAACCACAGCAACAGCCTCCTGCGCCTCACCGTCTATCGCATGGACACCTTCAACGAACTGATCAACGCGGGCAACTGGGCCCTCGCCCTCCCCTTCCACGTTCGCGGCCTCCGCGTTGATGCCGCCGCCCTCAGCCCCAACGTCTCCATCTCCGCCGAACTCGCCCCCGATCGCCTCCTCAAAGTTGAAACCCCCTACCTCCGAGGCGAAGACGTGCGCCAAGTCCAACTCGCCCTGATCAAAGCCGGATTCAGCGTCGAAACCGACAGCGTCTACGGCCCCGGAACCGCCGAAGTCGTCAAGCAATGGCAAGCCCAACAAGGCCTCACCCCCGACGGAATTGTCGGCTCCGCCACCCGTTCCGCCCTCGGCATTGATGACGAAACCCCCGACACCTCTAACCCCGCCCTCACCGCTGCCTCCCCCCCACCCACCAGCAACATCCTCAAACTCACCAACCCCCTGATGCGCGGCAACGAAGTGCGACAACTCCAAGAAGCCCTCCGCAATGCAGGTATCCGCGTCGGCACTGATGGCGTATTTGGCCCCGACACCGAACGCGCCGTCAAAGAATTTCAACTCAGCCGTGGCATGACCGCCGATGGCATTGTTGGCCCCGCCACCACTCGCGCCCTGGGGCTGTAGCAACCCCGTCCAATCCTAAGATTGCCCACCCTGCCCACCCTGACCGCCGATCCCTCCCGATACAATGGGGGGACGTTTTATCTTAAAATGTGCAAAGAAGACTCCCACTATAAAGCGAGTCCGAGTAGAGTTACCGAAGGTAACGGCGGACGTGCCTTTTAGTGGCGAGATGAATTTGCACCAACAAACAAATCGAGCGACAGCGAGTCCTTTAA
>NZ_JAQMTY010000069.1 GCF_028330765.1 Spirulina subsalsa CS-330
GACTTTTAGCTTGTTCACAAGTCGGGATAGGGCATTGCCACGACTTTAAATGGGCATGGAGAGACAGTAAGACTGCTTCGGTAGCAAGTCTCGGTGAAGTGTCAAGAATCACCGCTCCTTCAGGACGGTGAGTATGTCAACGCGAGTACCCCTAGCGCTGAAGAAAGCGAAAGAACTGACACACAGGGATGTGAGCTTACTCGATGAAGCAGAATGTGAGCAGGAGGATTATCGATTGTGGGAGATAGAGCAGAGCTATGGGGGAGTGGAGCAGCGGTGGATCTTGGTGGAGAGTCAGAGTCGCAAAGCCGATGCAGCGTTGTGGGAACCGGAACTGGAAAAATTAGAGCGGGGTCTGAATCGGGAGTTAAAGAAACTGACAGGGCAGGTGTTTGCCTGTAAGCCGGATGCGATGGAAGCGTTGTTGCAATTTGAGGAGAGCTTGGAAATCCACCATCTGGGTCAGGTGAGGGTAGAAACAGTCAGAGCTAAGCAGAAGCGGGGTCGTCGGGGAAAATCGACACCACCGACGGCGATTGAGGGTTATCGAGTCCATGGCATCCTAGAAAGGAGGGAGACAACGGCCGAAACCTTGAGCCAACAACGCAGTCGCTTCATCCTGGCAACAAATCAATAGGACAGAACGTTGTGGCCGGCACAGAAGCTGTTGCAGGAATACAAAAGGCAGCAGACAGTGGAGCGGGGGTTTCGTTTCTTGAAAGACCTGCTGTTCTTTGCTAGTAGTGTGTTTGTCAAGAAGCGACAACGTGTGGAGGCTCTAGCCTTGGTGATGGCACTGACGTTGTTGGTGTATACCTTGGCGGAGCGCCAACTCAGACAAGCCCTATTAACGCAGCAGCAAACGGTACGAGACCAAAGGCGGCGGCCGACGAATAAGCCAACGTTTCGGTGGATTATGCAGAAGTTCCAAGGGATACACTGGGTGAAGTTGGGAGAGAAATGGCAGATTAGTAATCTGAGTGAGGAGCGACGGTTGATCATTCACCTGTTGGGACCACCGGTTGAGCGTTATTACCATGCCCCTCTTTAATTTTTTGTCAACCTGCGGAATGTCGGATTGAAGCCGTGTTAAACAGCACGAATCCCAGGGAACATCACCCCCACGAATCGCCAGCACTGCGGTGGAACATAAGGCGGTGTTTGATGTTTGCGGAGCTTTGGCAAAACAGAAGCGGATTGAAGTGATGTTCTGATCGAGGCTATCCGGGCGATTCAAGACTGGCTGTAGTTAAAAAGGTGCTGTTTCAGCTAAAACATGTTCGGTTAACTGTGCCGCCAAAACCTGCCGTAATTGGGGATTATCCCGCAGGATCTGCGATGCTAACACCTGAGCGATCAACCCCGCGACTTGTTCTCGCTCTTCCGGAGCCGCCCATACTAACCGATGCACCTCTTCCCCATTGGGCTGTGTCACTGTTAATAAGCGTGCCATCCGATCTCGATTGTCCGACATCTCTCCCATTGATCCCTGTAAGGCTTCCAAATTGCGAAACCGTCGCGCCACATCCGCCACCATGCGCTCAAACTCGTTCACTGTCCCATCTGTCCAGGCCGCCGCTGGCTTATCCACGAGGGTCATCATCACGGATTCCAACCAGGGCCGATCATCCAACACGTCATCCACCATTGCCCGCACCACTGCATTGAGTAAACGATCGCTACAGTGCCCCACCAAATGCACCCCCCTCGATCGCAACACCCCCCGTAAATCTTGGCCCCGCTGCACTCCAAACGCTGTACAGAGCCGCTCTTGACATTGCGCCAACAGCAGATCATAGGCCATGTTCAACTCCCGCAACACCAGGGTCAGAGACTCCCGGAACCGCACTGCCACCATTGGATCATCCACGGCCGTGGGGCGGATTGGCTCCAAGCCGCAAGCCATCGGCAACGCCTCGAATAATAATGTATCCGGCTCCACTGTTTGGGCCAACGCCCGCAACACTCCCCGCGCCGCTGGACTCAGTTGCCCCGTGTGCCGGGTGTAGCGGGGGAGCTTCTGCACAAACTGATAGAGGGGAGCCACCACACTGATCAGCGTTGGGTTTCGCGTCGTTGCCGCCTGCGCCTTGGCCGATCGCAACATACTCTCCAACTCTTGGAAAATGCGCGATCGCACCCCCACAATCTCAAAAAATTTCACCGCAAATCGTGCCGGGTCTTTCACCAATAATTCAAAATGTTCTACCCCCAACACCGGGATAAACGTCCCCTCCATATACACCCCCACATCATCCTGGTGGGCCAACAATACCGCCGCAATCAACACCGGAATCACCCCCGCCTTCACACCGTAGGGCGGCCGCGCCAAACCCTCGTACAGTTCCCCTAAGTTGCGCTGGGCCGTCTGGGCCCCCTGACAAAACTCCTCAATAAACGCCCACACCGGCTCCACCCCAGACCCCGCCTGCGGTGCGCCAAACTCCCAGCCCGCCGCCCCAGCGCGGTGAATCCCCGTCTGAGCCAACACCGACCCATAAACCGCCACCTCTGGCCCGTAGCCCTCGAACCCCAAACGCGGCATCTCGCCCTGGGTTAACATCGCCGCCATCAAGACCCGCCGTGCTTTGCTGCCCTGGGTGGTCAACTCCCGCCGATTGATCAGTTCATTATCGAGGCGCAGACCCTGGGGATAGGTGGCATCGCAGAGGTTAGAAATGAGGGTTTGGAATTGGCGCGATCGCACCACTTTCACCCGTTTGCCGCCGCTCCAACATTGGGCCACCCCGGTCTGCCAACTGAGGGACTGAGCGATCGCCGCCGCCAACAACCCCGCCGCCGTCCGGATGCGGTAGGCTATCTCACGCCGCGCCACCCCATCCCGCTGTAACTCCGTGGCTGTCCGCTGAATTCGCTGTAAGGCGAGCAATTCTTGGGCGTGCGATCGCACCCGATCCAACTCCCCCACCTGCACAAACACCAGGGGCTTCCCGTCTTGGGTCTGCTGGGGTTTGGAGCGCGGCACTGTCGGATCAAGCCAGTAGAGAATCAAGCCATCATCGCTGGCCTGGCCGCAGGTGAGAGCGGCCAAGTCCAGCCGCCCATCACCGTAGCGTTGCTCAAAATAGCGCAGCGTCCCGGTTTGGGTGTAGTGGCGTTGGGCCACGTAGGGCTTGAGGGGATGCACATGGGCCAGAAGATCGGCGAGGGGCGATCGCACCTGATCCCGCTGCTCATCCACTGCCTGATCCACGTTAAAATCCGACCCCTCCCAAAGTCGCAACTCATTCAACTGCCGCCGATGGGTCACGAGTCCCCGTTTCTGAATCGTGGTGACAGCAGTTTGCCACGGTTCGCGATCCCGATGTCCCTGATCACACAGAGCCAGGGTCACCAGTTCCGGCGTTGCCCGGAGCGGCCCCGTGGTGGTAATCAGGTTCAAAATCCCGATGGTTTTTAAGATTTTCACCGTTTCCGGGGGCTGATTGCAGGCATCTTCAATCAAGCTCCGAATCTCCACCCACCGCTGCAAATTAAACCGCGAGGTTAACCCCGTCACCGACTCCACAAAATAATCATACAGTTGATCAAGTTTGAGGGTGGGTAAGTGATCATCCTCTACCATTTCATCGGTTAAAAACTGCATTAACCCAAAGGGTTCATCACTGGTTAAAAAGGTAAACAAGGATCGATCATTTTGGGCATAGCGTAAACACAAAATCGGCAAAACTAAGGCCGTTAAGGGGTGTAAGGGATAGCATTGGCTAATGGTTTGGCGGGTAAGATCAATGCTGGCCAATGGCTCACACAGTTGCTCATCCCAATCTTGGGCCCAGGCATTAACCGCAATTTGGATTTTTTCATCTTGGCCACCATCGAGTACCTGGGCAATCAGGCGGGTCATCTGGCTCGGCACATCCCGAAAGACAATATCCTCAAAGCGGCCCTGGACTTTAATCCATTCATTTTGATCCTGGGCGGAGAGGCGATCGCTGTATCCCCCAAAGGACTGGTGCAGAAGGACTAAACTGTAAACCTGATGTTTACCCTCGGTTTTCAGTTCTGCGATTTGTTGGAGTAAATAAAGGTCAGCAATACCTTGATGCTGGGACACATATTCTAAGTTTTTACCCAATTCATCAATGATAATAAAAACATTGCTTTGGGCTTCCTCTAGTAGGGTTTGAATACTCCGCAGAATCTTGTTTTGCTTAACTTCACCCTTGCCATACTTAAACTCATACCGAAGATCGACCAAATCGCGATGCAATTCATGCTCTCGATAGTCTTCAAAAAAACTTTCAACTCCTGAAATTAATGCCCGTAAAATGCTAAGGCTAATCGGTTCCTGTTGGCCGGTGGCGATCGCGATGACACAGCCCTGTTGCGGCAACTTTTCCAGAATTCGGATCGGCTCACTGTCCGGGGCAAAATGAGACCGGGCAATCTGCATCGCCTCCTGGTGAATCGCAGTATCGTGAGGACGAAAAAGACTGCTCAGAAAATGGGCAAAGGCTGATTTTCCCGTACCGTAAACCCCCGTGATTGTCCACGCTCGGTGGCGGCGTTTATGGCCAAAACTGTGGAGGATTTTTTCTAAGGTCGTGGTGGCTCGTTCCGTCAACACATAGCCCGTCAGGGTTTCCGGGTTGCCCCCGTCCCGTTCGAGATTGATCGAACGAGCGTAACGACGACGCGGTTGGACATAATGCGCTAGGGATTTGACACTCACGAGACATCACCGGGCTGAATAATACCGTTCTAGAATACGATCCGCTTGGCCTTGGGGATCATCCCCAAAGAAAAAACTCAACTTTCCCGCCCCGTTATCAATCCCTAGATTTGCGTGAGTTGGGCTGAGATGCGCGATCGCTTCACACACCCCCTCTTCTCGGAGCTTAAACACCATTCCCGGACTGTCGGGGGTATAGACCAAGGCGGAAAGTGCGATCGTTTTGGCCGTCTCCTTTTGTGCCGCATAGCTCAAACAGGCATAAACAATAATTTCCGGTGGCAAGGTCGGCTTCACCCCCACCCGAAACCCATACTGCCGCCCATCCGCCGCCCCATCAATCAACCCCAACGCCGTAAACGGACAGTCAAGAATTTCCTCGCCTTTCGTGTTTTTTCGCGTCGGTTGTACTGCATACATCCGCAGCAAACAACTCACATCTTTGCGCAGAGATGATTCTGAACATTTTTTCCGGTCGAGTCGTTGTACCTCTTGCCCCAAAAATTCCACGAGTTCATCGGGGGTGAATTCTGTGCGGGCAAACCGTTTAAAAATCAACATCCACGCCGCCGCCTGTTGGGGGGAATCGTCCCGGTCTTCAAGCAATTTCCAATGGAGCAGCCACAAACTAGCCGGGTCTTCGAGATAGGGATCAAACCCCTCCTCCCCTAGTAACCTGCGCCCGAACTGCGTCGGCTGATCTTGTGCGTCGATGAGCTTAAAGGCCCGACACCAATAGCGGAGCGATCGCACCATATTCTTCCCGACCCCCAACCGTACCGGTGCATCTTCGGCTAAAAACGAGTTCACCGTTGAGGTGGATTCCTCTAATGTGAGGGATTGGGACGCTTGGCTCCGATCGCGCATCGCCCGATCAAATCCTTTTTTGAGCCAACCAAACCGGGGATGAAAGGTTTCATGACGTGCAAAGACTAGATTTTGGGGCTGACCCGGTTCGCGTATTTCTGACAGAATAGACATGCGTGATCAAACTTCGACAAGTATGAATTCTATCCTAGGCTAGACTGGAAACGTCCAAAGTATCGCCTTGCTGAAGCCACCCTTAAACCTGTTCAGTGGGATGTTTGATGAAAACCCTTTGAAACATCTGAAACTCGTGATTTTTTTTGGCATCTTCTACCCCTTGCAACTAAAAAGATAGAGCAAGATTGTCACGAAATGCGGAATCAAGCCGGTTCACCATGAGTCAACCTAATAATCTTCATGTTTGCGCTGTCCTATGCCACCCTCACCCCCTGTTATTCACACCGATGGACTTACGAAACGCTTTGATCGCCATGTGGCCGTTAATGAAGTAGACCTCGATATCAACGCGGGGGACGTGTACGGGTTGATCGGCCCCAATGGAGCCGGAAAAACCACCCTGATTCGGATGTTGGCAGCGGCCGAAGCTCCGACGAAAGGGGAAATTTATATTGACGGCGATCGCCTCCAACTCAACCACGATAACCCCATCCTCAAACAACGGATCGGCTACCTCCCCGATGATTTTCCCGTTTATGATGACCTCACCGTCTGGGACTACCTCGACTATTTCGCCCGCCTCTACAACCTCCGCGCCACCCCCCGCCGCCGTCGCCTCTACGAAGTCCTCGAACTCGTCCAACTCCACACCAAACGCCACAGCCGCATCGCCACCCTCTCGCGGGGGATGAAACAACGCCTCAGCCTCGCCCGCACGATCATCCATGAACCGATGATCCTGTTTCTGGATGAACCCGTGTCCGGCCTTGACCCGATCGCCCGCCTGCAATTCCGTTCGAGTATTAAAACCCTGCAAGCCGCCGGGATGACGATCGTGATTTCGTCCCATGTGTTGAGTGATTTGGCCGAACTCTGTACCTCGATTGGGGTGATGGAATTGGGCTGTTTAGTGGAAAGTGCGTCTTTGGCGGATCTGTATCACCGTCTGGGCCATCAGCAGCTTGTGATTGCCACCCAGCGCGATCGCGCCGCCCTGATCGCTGCCATTCGTGACCATCCCCAGGTCGTGCGGTGGGAATTAGAATCGGATGAACGGGCCCTGCGGGTGGACTTTTCCGGCAATCCCGACGATGCGGCGGCACTTCTGCGCGACCTCGTGCAGCGCGGCCTGCCGATTAGCACCTTTACCCCCACCCAAGACAGCCTCGAAAGTCTCTTTTTCAAACTGGGCCATCAACAAGTGTCCTAACCCGTTGCGGGGTGTATCGCCACTGCAAGAAACAAGGGGCTTAAGCCCCTTGCCCCCCTATTCCTTCACCCATTAACACCATGACCTTAAGCCCCTTGCCCCCCTATTCCTTCACCCATTAAC
>NZ_JAQMTY010000070.1 GCF_028330765.1 Spirulina subsalsa CS-330
ATTAAAGGACTCGCTGTCGCTCGATTTGTTTGTTGGTGCAAATTCATCTCGCCACTAAAAGGCACGTCCGCCGTTACCTTCGGTAACTCTACTCGGACTCGCTTTATAGTGGGAGTCTTCTTTGCACATTTTAAGATAAATGACGCGACTCACTCCCTAACGCAAGCATCACGCTAAACAGCATCCATACGGTTAAACCCATGCCATAGGTACGGATCGCTTTGCACATGGGTTGCCAAAGGAAGGTGATCAAAATAATCAGTGGCCCCCAATAGAGGACATGGGCCAGCCAAAAGACACCCGGTTGTAGAATGCTGGTTAAAATCCGCAGATAGAGATTATGACCGAAGGTTGAGTCGTTGCCGGGGGCGGTGGCTAATTGGCCAGTGGCATAGTCGATCGCGCCTAAAAAAATGAGGGTGATGTAGAAGGATTTCGAGGTGAGATAGGATCGCCACGCCGACCATTGAATTAAGCGTTGATCTTTTAGCAGTTCGGCAAGACTGAAAAAGAGGTAGGCGACGGCGATCGCCGCACTCAGATACCCCACAGACTCGATGGGAACGCCGCGATTGAGGTAGTCATGTTCCCCCGGAATGAGGGCGTGCATATAGATGAACGCGCCGATACTGGGCAATGCCGCGAGGGCGAATCGCCAGGGCCAGCGGGTGATCGGTTGCGGGGCCAGAGCCGGGCGATCGTCACGGGGAAACAGCAGAAAAAAACCGCCCATATAGATCGCCGATGACCAGGTAAATGAACCGATGAGGGTTAAGCCGTAGAGGGCGAGGGTGTTGCGGGTGAGATAGGCATAGAACATCGCGATGCCGATCGCATAGGCGACGGCATCGGTGCGCACTGAAATGTAGGTTAATTCCTTCAACACAAAGAAATTGAGAAAGAGGGCGATCGCACCGAACCAAAACCCCAGGGACTGTAAACGCAACAGGTCACTAATCTTCAACCACATCCAGGCCACCACCCCCACACTGATCGTATTGAGCAGGATAAACGCCGTAATCACATGGTCGGGGGTTGGCGACACAAAACTCATTTTGAGCAGCCCATACACCAACAACGACGGAAAACTTCGCGCTAACCAAAACCGATTCACCCCTGCTGCCATACGTCCTGGAAAATCCTGCGCCAATTCCCCATAGAGCACATCAAACCCAAACCCCTGATTGATATTGATGCGATCCGCATTCACCAGCGTCCACAGACCCCACAGCAGCACCCCGCCGATGAGCACCACAGCGCGTCGCTGCGGGTGTGACTCTAAACGGTTGAGGAGTGGGGTGATAACGGGGAGTGACATGGTGCGACTGGCAAAATGAACAGGATTTCATTATGCCTGAATTTGATGCCTCTCCTGCTGCGATCGCAAGGGTCGGTCATGATGAGGGTGCATCCCAGTCATGCAACCCGTCACTGTCTTTTCCCTCTAGAGCACGCCTTTAGAGCTAGGGATTTGGTGGGCGCGGCGGGGATCGACTTCGACGGCCATGCGGAGGGCGCGGGCGAAGGCTTTGAAGGTGGCTTCAATGATGTGGTGGGAGTTGACCCCGGCGCGTTGGGTGATGTGGAGGGTGAGTTGGCTATGGTTGACGATCGCCACGAAAAACTCGCGCACCAGTTGCGTATCGTAAGTGCCGACGCGCTCGGTGGGAATCTCCAGGCCATAACTGAGGTGGGGCCGTCCGGAAAAGTCGAGCACTACTTCGACGAGGGCTTCGTCAAGGGGGGCGATGAAATGGCCGAAGCGGTGAATCCCTTTGCGATCGCCCAAGGCTTGGGCCAAGGCCATGCCGAGGGTAATCCCCACATCTTCGTTGGTGTGGTGGTCGTCAATTTCCCAATCGCCGTGGGCGTGGATGTCGAGGTCTACCAAGCCGTGGGAGGCGATTTGATGGAGCATGTGGTCAAGGAAAGGAATTCCGGTTTTGGTGCGACATTGACCTGTGCCATCAAGGGTAACGCTGACTTGCACATCCGTTTCGCCGGTTTTGCGGTGAACGCTGGCGGTGCGGTGCAGGCTGGGGACGGTGGCGGGGCGATCGCTAAGTTGCATAGGGTTTGATGAGGAATGAGCAAGAATTAAAGATCTAGTATACGCAATGGCTCAACGCCACAACGCATCAGCGACGCGACAGACATCGCGGAGTTCTGGCACATCATGGACGCGCAGAATGTCGCAACGAGTGGCGATCGCCCCACAGGCCGCCGCCGCCGTGCCCCACACGCGCCGTTGTGGGTCGGGTTGATCGAGGATTTTACCGATAAAGCTTTTTCGGGACGGGCCCACGAGGAGCGGTGTATTCAGCCGGTCAAAGTCCCGCAGTTTTTGGATCAGTTCCACATTTTGCGCAGCGGTTTTGGCGAAACCAATGCCCGGATCGAGGATGAGGTGCGATCGCGCCACCCCCGCCGCCTCAGCCCTAGCGATCTGATGCTCAAAAAAGGCCCCAATCTCAGCGGTGAGGTCGGCGTAATCCGTCAGGGTTTGCATTGTGGCGGGAGTGCCGCGCAGGTGCATGAGGATATACGGCACGCCAAGCTGGGCCACGGTGGCGAATATCTCCGGGTCGAACGTGCCGCCGGAAATGTCGTTGACCAGATCCGCCCCGGCCTGAATCGCCGCTTCGGCCACGGCGGCGCGGGTGGTGTCAATGGAAATGGGGCGATGGGTGATCGTGCGGATGCGTTCGATCACGGGAATCGTGCGGCTCAGTTCCGTTTCTAGAGAAATTTGTTCAGCGCCGGGGCGGGTGGATTGGCCGCCCACATCGATAATGTCCACGTCGGCGGTGAGCATGGCTTGCACTTGCGCGATCGCAGCTTCGGGGCGATCGAACTGGCCGCCATCACTAAAACTATCGGGGGTGACATTGAGAATCCCCATGATGTAAGTGCGCGACCCCCAGGCAAAGGTGCGATCGCGCAGCGTCAAAGGCGTTAAGCGTCGTGGATCATTCATCTCGCGTTTGATCACAGTGGTATTCAGGGAGGCAGACCGCCGGGACAGCAATCCCACCAGAGCCTGAAACCCTGGCGGCTTCTGGCCTAAGCCTCTAGCCCATTTTCCCCTAGCTGATTAGTGATAGTTGACAATCCGCGCAAAATCATCTGCTGCCAGGCTCGCACCGCCCACTAAGGCCCCATCAATTTCCGGTTGTGCCATAATCTCATCCACATTTTCCGGCTTCACCGATCCCCCATATTGGATCGAAACACTAGGGTTCGTCAGTTGGTCACGAATCAGCCCGATCACCCGATTCGCCTCATCAGCGGCGCAGGTGTCTCCCGTTCCAATCGCCCAAATCGGTTCATAGGCAATCACCAAATTACTCTGATCAATGCCAGCCAGATCCAGGGCTAATTGCTTGCTGATCACGGCTTCAGTTTCCCCGGCATCGCGCTGGGCCTTCGTTTCACCCACGCAGAGGATCGGCGTTAACTGATAGCCCTGGGCAGCCTTGAGGCGAAGATTCACCGTCTCGTCCGTTTCCCCGAAATATTGCCGCCGTTCGCTATGGCCAATAATCACATAGCTCACCCCGACTTCCTTTAACATCGGCCCGGACACTTCACCGGTATAGGCTCCCACTTCTTCCCAGTGGACATTCTGCGCCCCCAGGCGAACCCGACTCCCGTGCAGATTTTGGGACATCGAATCGAGGGCCGTAAAGGGGGAGCAGAGAATAATCCCACGGGTGGGGTCTGTCTCTTCAATGGCCGGTAAAAAACTCTGGAGAAACGCTTTCGCTTCTGCCTGAGTTTTATACATTTTCCAGTTTCCCGCGATCAGAATTTTGCGCACAGTTAAACAGAATGGTTAAGTGAATTTGTGATTTTATCAGTTTAAGTTGTTGTGGGTGTTAAGGCTAGCGGGCAGGTGATGGAACTGACAAACTGCACGCGGTCAGCATCTCCATCTATATCAGCATCTCCATCTATAGTGGATCTGTTGACACTCGCCCCTGACTCACACCATCCATGACCCCCACGACTCAGACCCGTAAAGCGGAACATATTCGGATTTGTCTGGAAGAGGATGTTCAATGCCGCCAACAAACCACGGGCTTTGAACAGTATCGCTTCAATCATCATTGCTTGCCGGAACTGGACTACGATGAAATTGACATTAGCACGTCGTTTTTGGGTAAATCCCTCAACGCGCCCCTGCTGATTTCCTCGATGACCGGCGGCACGGAGGAAGCCCACCGGATTAATCACAATTTGGCGGCGATCGCTCAAGAATACGGCCTCGCCATGGGGGTGGGTTCTCAGCGGGTGATGGTGGAACGGCCGGAGGTAACGAAAACCTTTGCAGTGCGGACGGTGGCCCCGGATATTCTCCTGTTTGCGAACCTTGGCGCGGTGCAGCTTAACTACACCTACGGGATTGATCAATGTCGCCAGGTGGTGGATTGCCTCGAAGCCGATGCCCTGATTCTCCATCTCAACCCGCTGCAAGAATGTATTCAGCCCAATGGCGATCGCAATTTTCGCGGTCTACTGCAAAAAATCGAAACGGTTTGCCATCAATTGCCCGTGCCGGTGATTGCCAAAGAAGTGGGCAATGGGATTTCGGCGGCGATGGCCCAACGGCTGTTAAACGCAGGGGTGAAGGCGATCGATGTGGCCGGTGCGGGGGGAACCTCCTGGGCTAAGGTGGAAAGTGAGCGGGCTGAAACCCTGTTGCAGCGCCGCTTAGGGCGAACATTTTCAGATTGGGGGCTGCCGACGGCGGAATGTTTGGTGACGGTGCGCCATCTCTTGCCCCAGTTGCCGTTGATTGCGTCGGGTGGCATTCGCGACGGGCTAGAGGGGTCGAAGGCGTTGGCCTTGGGGGCGGATTTGGTGGGGTTGGCGATGCCCTTTTTGCGGGCGGCAGCGGAGTCGGAAACAGCGGTGGCGGAATTGGTGCAACTGCTCCAGGCAGAAATCGCTACAGTATTATTCTGTACAGGCAACCGCACGATCGCAGACTTACAACAATCTCAATCGTTGCGTCACTTATCAGCATAAGCAGGATTTAAAAGCGATGTGGAAGTTTTTGCGGGATGTGAGTGCGAGCGCGATTGGAACCATTACTGCTGTGGTGTTCCTGGTGTTGCTCGGTACGGGGGCGGGTTTGGTGGTGGTGGTGGCATTGTTGGCGACGACGGAGGATGTGGAAGAACCGACGGTGCGCGATCGCTCCATTCTCGTCCTCGACCTCTCCACCCCGATCCGCGACAGTCAATTACTCGATGAATTCACCGAAGCGATCGCCGTCGAAACCAATACCATCACCCTCCGCCAAGCAAAAATTGCCCTCGCCGAAGCGGCCCAGGATGATCGCATCGTCGGACTGCTGATCGATGGAAGCGGCGGTGAAGCGGGGATGGGGTTTGCGACGGCCCAAGCTCTACGCCCTGCCCTGACTGCCTTTCAAGAATCGGGTAAGCGGGTGATGGCCTATGACGTGGATTGGAGCGAGGGGGATTACTACCTCGGTTCCGTGGCGGATACGGTGGTGATTAATCCCATGGGCGAGTTGGAATTTAATGGCCTCGGTGCAGAGCAAACCTTTTTAACGGGAGCTTTGGAAAAGTTCGGCGTGGGGGTGCAGGTGGTGCGGGCGGGGAACTATAAATCAGCGGTCGAACCGTTTATTGAAACGGAATTTAGTGCCGCGAGTCGGGAACAGTTGACGGCCCTTTTAGGGGATCTATGGCAGGAATTTTTAACAGCGGTGGGGCGCGATCGCAACCAAACCCCCGCCGCCCTGCAACAGATTGCCGCCACCCAAGGCTTCCTTTTACCCGAAACCGCCGTCCAAGCGCAACTCGTCGATCAAGTCGCCTATTTTGACGAAGTTGCCGCCGAACTGCGTACCCTCACGGAACAAGAGGAGGAGCCAAAACAGCAATTTCGCCATGTCACCTTGGCCAACTATCGCAGCGAAGTGGCCGATGCGATCGCCGGAGACGATGCCGAGCAAAAGATCGCGATTCTCTACGCTGCCGGGGAAATCGTCTACGGCGAAGGCGAAGTGGAGCAAATCGGGAGCGATCGCCTCATTCGCCAGATTCGAGACCTGCGCCGCGATGAGGATGTCAAAGCGATCGTGTTGCGGATTAACAGTCCGGGGGGGAGTGCCACCGCGTCAGACCTGATTTTGCGAGAACTCCAACTCACCCGTGAACAAAAACCGATCATCGTTTCTATGGGGAATGTTGCCGCGTCGGGGGGCTACTGGATTGCCCTAGAGTCCGATCGCATCTTTGCCGAAAGCACCACGATCACCGGTTCCATCGGTGTATTTGGTCTCTTGCCCAACTTGGAAGGCATTACCACCGAAAACGGCATCACCTGGGACAGCGTCAAAACCGCGCCCTTTGCCGATATTGACACCATTGCCCGCCCCAAAACCGAAGCCGAACTCGCCACCATTCAGCAATTCGTGGATCAGATTTACAATCTGTTTCTGGATAAAGTGGCGCGATCGCGATCCATGCCTCGGTCTGAAGTGGCGGCGATTGCCCAAGGGCGAGTCTGGTCGGGCAGTGATGCGGCGGCCAATGGATTGGTGGATCAGATTGGCGGTTTGGAAGATGCGATCGCCTACGCCGCCGCAACCGCCGAATTGGGGGACGATTGGCAAGTGGAAGAATATCAAAACGAACTCACCTTTGAAGAATTCCTTTTCCGCACCTTCTCCATCCAAGACACCACGCCCCTCACCCAAGAATGGGTTAAACTCCACACCCAACTCCAACAACTCACCCGCTTCAGCGACCCCCGCCACCTCTATTCCATCGCCCCCACCCTCACCATCCGCTAACCCCCCGCGCAAAAAAACGCTCCCCTGATTCCACAGCGGAGCGTTTTCGGTTCAACGAGTCCAGATCGGGCATCGGTTCAATGCAGTCTAGTGCAGCGTCAATGCAAAGAATTAGGATGTTGGTAGGGTGCTGTTAGCGAAGCGTAACGCACCGTCACGTTGAGTGTTGGACATTCAATACAATCCGAATATTAAGTCTTGACTCTGTACTAGGACAGGCAAGGGGCTTAAGCCCCTTGTTCCTAGACATACCCTTGTCCTAAGCAACCTAACTACGGCTATATAGCGAATTACGAAAAGAGGAGAACACCACCTCCCCCTTTTTAAGGGGGATTGAGGGGGATCTCTTGTGAGTATTGTGTCTAATTAAGATCGAGATTTCCTCCCCTTGTTTGCTCACTTTCGCTGATTCACATGGTATTGAGAATGATGATCATCTTTCCCCAATTCAGACAAAATTTCTTCATTATCAAACAGAATTAGGCATTAATCTATTACATCAATCTTCAAAAATTCTACAGGGTTAATCAAAAAAGAATTCTATCCGTTGATGTTAACTAAACCCTCTTACCGAGTAGGCCATTCATCATCCGTATTAACGTTCATCGAAAAAAAAAGGAAACTCACCGCAGAGCGGAGGGCCGCCCGCCCCGCCCTGAACAAAGCGATCGCAAGGGGCTAGAATTGTTAAGGACTGTTAACCCCCTGCCCCTATGTCAGAGCCATTGAACCTATCCGACTCGCTGCCGATGCCTGCTGATCCCGCAGGAACCGCCCGGAATGTGATTCGGATTCGTGGCGCACGGCAGCATAATCTAAAAAATATTGACCTGGATTTACCCCGCGATCGCCTCATCGTCTTTACCGGGGTATCGGGTTCGGGGAAGTCGTCCCTCGCCTTTGATACGATTTTTGCTGAAGGGCAGCGGCGGTATGTGGAATCCCTCAGCGCCTATGCGCGGCAGTTTTTGGGGCAGTTGGATAAACCCGATGTGGATGCGATCGAGGGGTTGAGTCCCGCCATTTCCATTGATCAAAAGTCCACCTCCCACAATCCACGCTCGACGGTGGGCACGGTGACGGAAATTTACGACTATTTGCGGCTGCTGTTTGGGCGGGCGGGGTTGCCCCATTGCCCCCACTGCGATCGCAGCATTGCCCCCCAGACCATTGATGAAATGTGCGATCTGGTGCTGGCCCTGCCCGATCGCACTCGCTTTCAAGTCTTAGCCCCCGTGGTGAAAGGGAAAAAAGGAACCCATAAAAAACTCCTCTCCAGCCTAGCCAGTGAAGGATTTGTGCGGGTGCGAATTAATGGTGAAATTCGCGAACTCAGTGATGCGATCGAGTTAAAAAAGAATCACAGCCATTGCATCGAAATTGTGATTGATCGCCTGATCAAAAAAGAGGGTCTTCAGGAACGATTAGCAGACTCCCTCGCCACCGCCTTAAAACACGCCGAAGGCACAGCAATTATCGCCACTGATGACCAAGAATTGGTCTTTTCAGAAAACTTTGCTTGCCCGGAACATGGGGCGGTAATGGATGAATTGTCGCCGCGTTTATTCTCGTTCAATTCCCCCTACGGCGCTTGTCCCCATTGTCACGGCATCGGCAGCCTCCGCACCTTCACGCCGGAATTAATTATTCCTGACCCAACCCAACCGCTGTATAGTGCGATCGCGCCTTGGTCTGACAAAGACAACGCCTACTATCTCTCACTGCTCCACAGCATCGGCCAAGCCTATGATTTTGAAATCCAAACCCCCTGGGATCGCCTCAGCGACGAACAACGCCACGTCTTGCTTTACGGTGCAGACCAACCGATCCAGATGGAATCCGACCCCTATCGCGGCAAAGGCTACTACCGTAATTTTGCGGGCATCCTGGCCATGCTCGAACGCGCCTATGCAGACACCAGTTCAGAAACCTATAAACAAAAACTCGAACAATATATCGTCTTTCAAACCTGCGAAATCTGTCACGGGCAACGCTTAAAACCCGAAAGCTTGGCCGTGCGTCTGGGGCAATACAACATCATTGAACTGACGAGCATGCCGATCCGCGTTGCCCTCGATCGGATCAATCATCTTGACCTCACCCCACGCCAAGCGATGATCGGCACCTTGGCGTTAAAAGAGATTCGCGATCGCCTTCAATTCCTCCTTGATGTGGGCTTGGATTATCTCACCCTCGATCGCGCCGCCATGACCCTCTCCGGCGGTGAAGCCCAACGCATCCGCCTCGCCACCCAAATCGGTTCCGGCCTGACGGGGGTGCTCTACGTCCTCGATGAACCCAGCATCGGCCTCCACCAACGAGATAACGATCGCCTCCTTGGGACATTGCGCAAACTCCGCGACCTCGGCAACACCTTGATCGTCGTCGAACATGACGAAGACACGATCCGCGCCGCCGATCACATCGTTGATATTGGCCCCAAAGCCGGGGTGCATGGGGGTGCGATCGTCTGTGCCGGGAGTTTTGACGATCTGCTCCAGACCGAAGCCTCCTTAACCGGGGCCTATCTCTCCGGACGGCGCACCATCGACACCCCCCCCGAACGCCGTAAAGGGAACGGTCGCACCCTCAAACTCAAAGACTGCCACCATAACAACTTGCAGCATCTCGATGTAGACATTCCCTTGGGTAAATTAGTCGCGGTGACCGGGGTATCGGGTTCGGGAAAATCCACCCTCGTGAATGAACTCCTCTACCCCGCCCTGCAACACCATTTCACCAAAAAGACCCCCTTTCCCACCCATCTCGGCAAAATCGACGGCCTCAACGCCGTGGATAAGGTGATCGTCATCGATCAATCCCCCATTGGCCGCACCCCCCGCTCCAACCCCGCCACCTATACCGGCATTTTCGACTCAATTCGCGCCCTCTTCGCGGAAACCATCGAAGCCAAAGCGCGGGGCTACAAGCAGGGGCGATTCTCGTTCAATGTCAAGGGGGGACGCTGTGAAGCCTGTAGCGGCCAAGGGGTGAACGTGATTGAGATGAATTTTTTGCCCGATGTCTATGTGCAGTGCGAAGTGTGCAAGGGCACGCGCTATAACCGCGAGACGTTGCAGGTGAAATACAAAGGGTTTTCCATTGCCGATGTGTTGGGGATGACCGTTGAAGAGGCGTTACAAACCTTTGAAAAAATCCCCAAGGCGGCCACCCGGTTACAAACCCTGATGGATGTGGGGTTGGGCTATGTACGCCTCGGTCAACCTGCGCCGACGCTGTCCGGTGGGGAAGCGCAGCGGGTCAAACTTGCGTCGGAACTGTCGCGCCGCGCCACGGGTAAGACGTTGTACCTGATTGATGAACCGACGACGGGGCTATCGTTTTACGATGTGCATCACTTGCTCAATGTGTTGCAGCGGTTGGTGGATAAGGGCAATTCGGTGCTCGTGATTGAGCACAATTTAGATGTGATTCGCTGTGCGGATTGGTTGATCGACCTGGGGCCGGAGGGGGGCGATCGCGGCGGCCAAATTGTGGCGATCGGCACACCGGAAACCGTGGCGGCCCATGGAAAATCCTACACCGGCCAGTATTTGCGATCGGTGTTGAAGTCGGCCCAACCCTAACCCGTGCCTAGGAACCTACTGCTGATACACAACTTGCAAATACTGACATTGATCCCCCTGAATCCCCGATCCCCCTGAATCCCCCTTAAAAAGGGGGACTTTGAATGACTCCCCCTTTTTTAAGGGGGGCTGGGGGGAATCGAGTTGAAATCGATTGAGGATAATCAGTAGGCCTAGAAACAAGGGACTGAAGCCCCTTGCCTCATCCTGCGCGTTGTTCAACGCTTAGAAAAACACATCCATTTCTGAGCGGCCCGTGGTTTTTAACCAGTTTTGCGCTTCGATGTAGTTATTGGGGGTGATGCGGATGGCTTGTTTCCAATATTCGGCGGCGCGATCGTAGAACGATTCAGCCAGGTCGCTGTTGCCCGCTTCCTGAGCCTGATCCCCTTGGTAGTGGTAGATCACGGCGATGTTATTGAGGGCTTGGGGCATGTTGGGGTTGAGTTCGATCGCCTCGTGATAGTAGCGCAGGGCGACTTCATGATCGCCGTTGCTGGCGTGAATCAGGCCGATGTTGTAGAGGATATAGCAGCGATCGGCCGCTTCATCTTCGAGTTTCAGGGCTTCGTGATAGTTGTCGAGGGCTTCGGCATATTCGCCATCGGCTTGGGCAGACATCCCATCACGATAATAGGCAAAGGCTTCTTTGGATTTTTGATTGGTGGGCAGAATCTTGAGGATGATGTCTGCCATGACGGTAAAGCTTTTATCAATAAAGTTATCGTTGCGTTGGGTGCGTGGCATAGGGATAAATTGAGAATTTCAATCGGAATTGTGTATTTAGTGTAGTGTATGCCAGCCGCCCGTTGAATCGCACGGTCTTCACCTGGGAACAGCAACCCCCTAAATCCTTCAACCACTCCGATAAAATGAAAGGCTGAACCCTTGGTAACTGACTGGGCATGACCAAAACCGCCGCAATTTCCGCGCAAACCGCCGATCGCCGCTGGCCCTATTGGCCGATTGTGCCGATTTATCCCTACGGGCAACGCCGCACCCTGCGCCGGGAGCTAGTCCCGGATTGGATTTGGGTGTTTGAGCAGGTGCAGGGGATTTTTTATGTGGTGGTTCCGATTCGGATGACGGTGGTACGACTGGAGGCGGGGGGCTTGTTGGTCTATGCGCCGGTGGCTCCGACGGGGGAATGTTTAGGGTTATTGCGGGAACTGTGCGATCGCTTCGGGGACGTGCGCTATATTATCCTGCCGACGATTTCCGGCATCGAGCATAAGGTATTCATTGGCCCCTTTGCCCGTCGGTTCCCGGCTGCAACGGTGTTTGTGGCCCCCGGTCAATGGAGTTTTCCGGTGAATTTACCCCTGAGTTGGTTGGGCTGCCCCTGGGGACGCACGGAAATTTTGCCCCCGGAACGCTCCGCAACGCCCTTTGCGGCTGAGTTTGATTATGAAATTTTGGGGCCGTTACCGTTGGGATTGGGGAAATTTGGCGAAGTGGTGTTTTATCATCGGCGATCGCGCACTCTCCTGGCCACGGATACGATCCTCTCCGTCCCTCCCGATCCGCCGGAGGTGGTGCAGCTTGACCCCTACCCCCTCCTCTTCCACGCCAAAGACGGAGCCGCCGACCCGATCCGCGACACCCCCAGCAACCGCCAAAAAGGTTGGCAGCGGATCTGTCTCTTTGCCCTCTATTTTCGCCCCGCGACCTTGGAAACGATCGAGCTTGGCCCCGCCTGGCAGGAGGCAAAACAGGGGAGCGATCGCACCCGCCGGGCTTATTTCGGCCTCTATCCCTTCGCCTGGCAAGCCGGATGGCGCGACACCTTCGCCGCCCTCAGCCATAACGAAACCCTGCGCGTTGCCCCCATCCTCCAAACCCTGATTTTGAACCGCGATCCGGTAGCGGTTCGGAGTTGGTGCGATCGCGTCGCCCGCTGGCCCTTCGAGCGGATTATTCCCTGTCATTTCAGCGCTGCGATCGCCGCCACCCCCCACGATTGGCGCGAAGCCTTTCAATTCCTCACCCCCAACCCCGCCCAAACGTTACCCGCCGCCGATCTCCAAGTCCTACGGGATATCGATCGCCGCCTCATCGATCTCAAGGTCACGCCCCCGCCTGCGTAATCGGTGGGCTTGACTGGGTGGGGTAGGCGCGATCGTGTTTGCCGACTGAACATTGCAAAGCGTTGCGGGGGGACAGTCTCCCGGAAAAAACTGGATCATAATAGGGCTGGTATCAGTTCACGGGTTGAGTGGCTATGGTGTGGCAGTCAGTGCGGACGGGTTTGGGTGGTTTGATGGTGTTGGCTTTGGTGGGTTGTGAGGAACATTGCAAACCCCTTGAGCGTGGTGTTTTGCTGGCCCAGATTCAGCCGAGTGTAGTGCGGATTACCTACGGGGATCAAAAGGGGCAGGGGACAGGGTTCATCATTGCGGGGGAGGCGGGGGTTTGTACGGTGGCGACTTCGGCTCATGTGGTGAAGCCGAGTGATTTGATTTCGATTTCGCCCCATGATGTGGATACGGTGAGTCCGGGGGGGTTCCCGGCGCGGGCGGTGCAGTCGTCAGCGAATGGGATGGATGTGGCGATTATTACGTTTGATGCGCCGGGGGAGGGCTGTCCCTATGCGGCGTTGCCGTTGGGGGATTCGAGTCTGATTCAGCAGTTGGATCTGGTTTATCTGTTTGGTTTTCCGGATGGGGGTGAGAAGGCGCTTTATCAGCAGCAGGTGGCGACGGGGGAAATTTCGGCGGTGGATGCGGGCAATGAGGGGGGGTATGACATCACCTATACGAGTACATCGGCGGCGGGGATGAGTGGGGGGCCGTTGGTGAATTTATGTGGTGGGGTGGTGGGGGTGCATGGTCAGGAGGATGCGGGGTTCCGGTTGGCGGTTCCGATTGCGAAGTTACAGGGGGAGTTGGCGGGGATGTTGGCGCAGTTGCCGGTGGTGGCGGTGGGGACGGCGAAGGCGTTGTATGAGAAAGGAGCGGCGTTGCTCAATGAGAAAAAATATGAGGAGGCTCTACCCTATTTTGCGCGGGCTTTGGCTCTCGATTCGAGCGATGCCGTGACCTGGTTTGAGCAGGGTTTAGCATCATATCATTTAGAGAAATATCAAGAATCAATCGCCTCCTATGACAGAGCGATCGCCATTAATCCTAACTATACTTTCGCTTGGCATAACCGTGGCGTTTCATTCAGTAAGTTAGAACAATATCAAGAAGCGATCGCCTCCTATGACAAAGCGATCCTGATTAATCCCGATTATGCTTTGGCTTGGAATGGACGTGGTGCTGCGTTCGCAAAGTTAGAGCAATACCAAAGCGCGATTTTTTTCTACGACAGAGCGATCGCCATTAATCCTGATTTTGCTGAGGCTTGGTCTAACCGTGGTGCTTCGTTAGCAGCGTTAGGGAAACACGAAGAAGCGATCGCCTCCTATGACAAAGCGATCGCCATTAATGAAAATTATGCCGATGCTTGGGTTGCCCGTGGCATTTCGTTACGCAATTTAGAGAAATACGAAGACGCGATCGCCTCCTATGACAGAGCGATCGCCATTAATCCTGATTATGCTGATGCTTGGGTTGCCCGTAGCATTTCGTTACGCAATTTAGAGAAATACGAAGACGCGATCGCCTCCTATGACAGAGCGATCGCCATTAATCCTGATTATGCTGATGCTTGGGTTGCCCGTGGCGTTGCGTTACGCAATTTAGAGAAATACGAAGAAGCGATCGCCTCCTATGACAGAGCGATCGCCATTGATCCTGCTTATGCTATGGCTTGGTATAACCGTGGCCTTTCGTTACGCAAGTTAGAGAAATACGAAGAAGCGATCGCCTCCTATGACAAAGCGATCGCCATTAATCCTGATTATGCGCATGCTTGGGTTAGTAAAGGATGGAGTTTACATTTGCTGAATCGTAATCAAGAAGCACTCGTTGCTACCGATAAAGCACTAGCAATTGATCCAAATAATACATACGCCCAAAACAACCGCAAAACCATCCTCGCAAAACTCAACCCCTCCCCCTAACCCCATGGACTACCAAACCCTCATCACCATTGAACCCGACAAACGCAGCGGTAAACCCTGCATTCGAGGAATGCGCATCACCGTTTACGACATCCTCGAATACTTCGCAGGCGGCATGACCGAAGCCGAAATTCTCGAAGACTTCTCTGAATTAACCCCTGAAGATATTAAAGCCTGCGTCATGGCTACGGACAGCGAACAATCATCTCACCCCAAAGAGTAGACACAGATGAAAACAACTAAGCTCAATGTTGACTTCATGGCCCACCGTGAACAGTGCAACATCCAAACCTATCAAGCCGTTCACGGTAAACCCTACAGCGATCAAATTAACTATGATCGTGAGCAAATTGCCCAGAGCCGACTCGCTCAACTTTGGCAATCACTCAATCACAACGCCTAATCAATCCTCCGCCAACACACCCGCTAACGGAATACTCGCCGGTTGCTCCAGCGTAATCTCCGCCGAACTTTGATAACTCCCCGGATTCCCCGGCATCAACGCCCCCGCCACCCGCTGCAACGCCGCCATTGCCTCCGCCTCATCCCCCGGCACAAGCGTCACCACAGGCGGACAGCCCTGCGTCACCTTCGTTCGCGCACAGATCACCCATTGCTTCGGTGTATTCTCATCCGGACGATACTCAAACGACAGTAGCCCCGCCTCCTTATAGATGTTCATACGATCCGAGATGTCACGACAGCGAGACTCTGTATTCCAACCGTCGCCCATTTCCTCCACCATGTACAGCCACTCCTTCGGCTGCTTGCCCGGCCTTTCATACAACACCGTCCAAATTTGCTGGGCCGTAGTGGAATTCGGGTTAGATCGTAACGAACAAATAAACTGACTCTCCACCGAAACCGTTAACGGCACTCGACCCGCATACATCGTCCAACCGAGTGTCACTAAGCCCAACACCAAGCCCGCAATCCCAATCCATACTGTTTTCTTCTCTTCAGCCGCCATGATTCCCCAGGGGAACGTTGATTTTTAGAAAACTACAATCCCAATTCATTGTATTCCATAGCACCATCCAAACAGATATAGGAACCGAACAAGGAGCTTCAGCCCCTCGCCATCGGGAGCATCTCACTTTGGCAAGTGACCCATCCGCCCTCATCCCCGGCCCTTCTCCCCCAGGAGAAGGGAGCCGTTAGCCCTGCCCTCCACCGCCCCCAGTCTAGCCCAGATGTTAGGAGCGGCGCGATGGGTTTCAAAAACTGTAACGAGCGGACTAACCCTCATAAATATCTCGACGATGCCCCACCTTGATTACCCGGATGATCAAGGCGCGATCTTCCACCTGATAGATAATGCGGTAATTGCCCCAACGCAAACGATACTCATCCGCTCGTCCCTTTAACTTTTTGCACCCCGCAGGTCTCGGATCAATTGCGAGATTTTCGATCACCGCGATCAATGCTTTTTGGACTTCAGGGGTCAGCTTCTTCAATTGCCGCTGTGCCGCTGACTGGATGACGATTTGATAGCTCATTCTAAACCGAGTGTTTGCTTGAAGCTAGCCAAAGACACTTCTCCCGGTTCTGCCAACGCAACTGCGGCATCAAAACTATCGATTTCATCCTCTAAAACTTCAAGACATTGCTCAAAATCCAAGCCGTATTTGAATTGTAGATACTGTAAAAAATGATAAATTTCATCGATCGCAGCGCGATTTAAGGCAGGTAACGTCAGGGTAATCGGTTCAGTGCGAGGTAAAGTCGTCATTATAATTCAGGAGAAAATAAACGGACTCTTCTAGGCTAGCATTGGCCCATCATCACTATTGGCAACCTGAGCTATTTCCATCGTCGCAAAGCTCAACACCAGCAATGGCGTAATTAGCCCGTTAATCGCTGCATCACCCTACCCCACAGCAAAACACCGCCCCCAGTCTAGCCCAGAGGTTGGGGTGCGATCAGTTCGTTACCGAAATTGCAACCAATATAATAGTCAGTATTACCTCTTCCCGATCACACCATGACCGAACTCCTGCAAGCGGCGATCGCACAACTGCAACAACTCCCTACCCAAGAACAAGACCGCATTGCCAGCCGTTTACTCGATGAACTCGAAGAACTTGCTGACATTCGTGCCTACGATACAGCCAAGCAGGCTCCTGATGAAGTTATTTCCTTCGAGCAGGCAATCCGCGAAATTGAGCGTGCATGAGCTATCAAATCAACATTTTGCGCCACGCTCAAAAATCTCTGAGCAAACTGCCGCAGGATGAATATGAACGCATTAAAGAGACAATTCAGTTGTTAGCGACAACTCCTCGGCCTAACGGTAGCCGAAAGCTTACAGGACGTGAGGGTTGGCGACTTCGTGTGGGTGACTATCGTGTGATTTATGAGATTGATGACCCTCAAAAAACAATTACAGTGCTTTCCATTGGTCATCGGTGCGAAATATACCGTTGAATCTCTGAAACTCTATTAACCCCAACGCAAATAACGGAAACGGCACAACCACCACATCACCCTTTACAAATTGCGCCATGCTTGATCCTCTTCCGGTTTCAGCCCGTCCCTTTAACTTTTCCCGTGAAGATCCAGAACCGCCCCGCGCCCTGGTTTAGGAAATTTGCCGATGGATGTACTCAAGGCAATACAAAGCGCGATCGCCTATACACTCAACCTCAAACTGAGCTAAAACCCTCAGTCTAATGGGAACGCCGCAAGACTCGACACCAGAGAGGCGCGATCGCTGCATCACCCTACCCCACAGCAAAACACCGCCCCCAGTCTAGCCCAGAGGTTGGGGCGCGATCGCACCGTTGCAAAAACCGTAGCGATCGCCCCCAATCCCAAAAATCGTTGGGGTGCAAACCGCTGGGGGGTTCAACCCTAGGGGGGCTAAGCCGTAACTAACGATGCCAAGGGGTCGGGAATGGCGGCGCTGGGTGCTTCAAATTCCCCAGTGAGGACAAATTCTAGGCGTAATTTGAGCCAGGTGATAAATTGCTTGTTTGTGGAAACGATCGCAACAGCGGGTTTGGGACATTGGGCGTTGGCAGCAGCGAGTTCAGGGGCATCAAGGAAAGCCGGCTGCTTGACAAGCCAAAAATCAATCTCTTTCTGTTGTTCCCCGTAGTGGCGGGTGCGTTCTTTGAGCACTTCTTCGAGGGGTTCTTCTTCGAGTAAAAATTTCTGACTGGCAGCCACGTAATAATAAGTCGTCATAATTAGTTACAAATTCTCCGTATTCCATTGTTGTGGGTCGTGACCGGGTTTAGGGGCGATCGTTCACAATTCTCCACGCATGGCTTTTTTCATGTCCTGCACAGCTCGCTCCATCCCGATCAGGGAAGCGCGGCTGATGATGGTATGGCCGATGTTGAGTTCTTCCATGTGGGGGATGGAAGCCACGGGATAGACGTTGCGATAGGTCAGGCCGTGACCGGCATTGATGCGGAGGCCAAGGCTGCGGGCGAGTTCTGCGCCCTGGGTGAGGATGGCCAATTCGCGATCGCAGTCCTCCTCGCGGGTGGCGTTGGCATAGGTTCCCGTGTGGAGTTCGATAAACTGGGCTTGGGTTTTGGCGGCGGCGGCGATTTGATCTGGGTCGGCATCAATGAACCAACTGACGGGAATGCCTGCCGATTGGAGGCGATCGCACACCTGACAATACCGATCCAAATCCCCCAACAGATTTAACCCGCCCTCAGTGGTCACCTCTTCGCGCTTCTCCGGCACGAGGGTCGCATAGTCCGGCTTCACCTCTAGGGCAATCTGCACCATTTCATCCGTCGCCGCCATTTCCAAATTCAAATGAGTCTGTACGGTTTCCCGCAAGAGGCGAATATCACGATCCTGAATATGGCGGCGATCTTCGCGCAGATGGGCCGTAATGCCATCCGCGCCGGCGAGTTCTGCCAAAAAAGCCGCAGCAACGGGTTCCGGCTCAATGGTGCGGCGGGCTTGGCGAATCGTGGCAATGTGGTCAATATTAACGCCGAGGGTCAACACAGGACTGAACTTTTAAACACAATAGGTACTGTATCTTACACCGAAAATTCACGGGAATGGGCCACGCAACCCATCCACAGGATCAAAATTCTGCGTCAGTTCTGCGCCTTCACCTCTAATACCAATTTTCTAAAGGAAAACCACAGAGAACGTGATTCAGGCAAGGGGCTTAAGCCCCTTGTTCCGTAGCCTAAATTTTAAGAATTGGTAACCCAGGGAGAATGAAGCCAAGAAGCCCTCTCCTGGGGGAGAGGGTTGGGGTGAGGGAATGGCGGTTAAGCGCTGAGGTCGTGGAATTGACCGATGGCCCGGAATTTTTGATAGCGGGCTTCGCGGCGTTCAGCCGGGGTGAGACTGAGTAAGACTTCAAGATTTTTGAGCAAACTGGCTTTCAAGCCCTGAGCCGCACCGATGGGGTCAGAATGAGCACCGCTTGAGGGTTCGGGGAGAATTTCATCGAGAATGCCGAAGTTTTTTAGATCCCAGGCGGTAATTTTCAAGGCGGCGGCGGCTTGGGGGGCTTTGGCGGCATCTTTCCAGAGGATGGCGGCGCAGGCTTCGGGGGTGGCGACGGTATAGACGGCATGCTCGAACATGAGAATGCGATCGCCCACACCAATCCCCAACGCGCCCCCCGATCCGCCTTCGCCGATCACGGTACAGAGAATCGGCACATCAAAACTAAACATTTCCCGCAGGTTGTAGGCGATCGCTTCCCCCTGGCCGAGTTTTTCCGCCTCAACCCCCGCCCAAGCCCCCGGCGTATCAATAAAGGTCAAAATCGGCATCCCAAACCGATTCGCATGTTCCATCAACCGCAAGGCCTTCCGGTAGCCCCCCGGTGATGCCATGCCAAAATTACGCAGGACATTATCTTTCGTATCCCGGCCCTTTTGATGGCCAAGCATCACCACTGGCATCCCGCCCAAACGAGCCACCCCACCCACCAACGCCGGGTCATCATTGCCGCTGCGATCGCCATGGAGTTCAAGCCACTCATCACACATCGCCTGAATATAGTCCAACGTCGAAGGACGACGCGGATGCCGCGCCAACTGAAGCCGCTGAGCCGGAGTCAAACTACTAAAAATTTCTTGGCGCAACTGGTCTGCTTTCGCCTCCAACTCCCGGATTTGCTCAGACACATCGACGTTATTTTCACGGGCAAGTTCTCGAATCTGCTCAATCCGCGACTCTAACTCGCAGAGCGGCTTCTCAAACGTGAGCAGAAACGGACGGTTTTTAGTGGCACTCATAGGGAAATAAAGGGGTAAAACAAAACAGTGGGGGGCTAAACAGTCAGCAGCGGCTGGAAACCATGCTTCACCGATGCCGCTCCAATTTGCTCCATTTTTTCCACCGTAATTTGATTCCGGCCCCAGGAAAAATTAGTGTGCCATTGTTCAAACTCCAGCAGCATCGCCTCGGCAAAACAGGCAAAAAATTGTCGTCCGGGCACATCCATCTCGACAATTTCCATAATTTTCCAATCAATATCCAAACTATGCTCCACAATTCCACCCTTGAGGACACAAACACCCTCTTGGGCCAGCTTGGTATCAAGATTTTTCGGATAGCCCCCGTCAATCAAAAGACAAGGGTTTTTCAACGGAATCGCGCTGATATCCACACCCTGGGGCATACTCGCCACCCAAACCACGATATCCGCCAGGGGTAACGCCTCTTCTAGGCCGAGAATCTTGCCGCGCCCCAATTCCGTTTGCAAATTGTTGAGTCGCTCTTGATTGCGGGCAATCAGGAGGAGATCTTGGACATCCGTTTTGCGATCGAGCCAGCGACAAACCGCGCTGCCAATATCCCCGGTAGCACCGCACACCGCCACGGTTGCCTCGGAGAGCTTGATCCCCAGTTTGGCGGCGTATTGTTCCACTTGGCGACAGATGATGTAGGCGGTGTGGGTGTTGCCGGTGGTGAAACGGCTGAAGTCGAGTTCGACATTGCGCACCTGTTTATTGGCGCTCAAATTAAAATTTTCAAAAATAATCGAGGAAAATCCGCCGAGGGCAGTGATGTCGAGGTGTTCTTTTTGAGCACAGGCCATCGCGTTGAGGATTTTCCGAATCGCGGTCTTGATCCGTCGTTGCGACAGCATTTCCGGCAGGAAAAAGGATTCAACGTATTTGCCTTCAATTTTTTGTCCGGTCGCACTGGTGACGGTAATGTGATCGACAACTTGAGGCGGAGCAGCACACCAGAGGTCTAGCCCTTGTTCACTCTCTTCGAGATAACCGAGTTCGTGGGCTTTGGCGTGGGCGTGTTCAAGATTGGTAAGGTGACCGATAAGACCAAACATGGGCAGGTTGTTTGAATGGGCCCGTGAGATTCAGCGAGCGATGAATTTACGTAAAGAAAAAGTAAAGACTTTTAACGATAGTACCAAAAACGGGGACTGAGGATAGAGAACGGTTTGGATTTTCGCAGAATTCAGCCAGAGAAGATCAAGGTAGTGACTAGCAGCTAAGACTAGTCACTACCTTTGTGCTGAACTTGAATGGGGGTTAGGCGGCAGTGAGTCCGTAGGAAGACATTCTCATGATTTCACGGGTGTTAAAACCAATGTTGCCGAGGGCATCACCGTAGCTCACCATGAAGTCTTCGACGAGGGCCGCTTTTTCCATCCCTAGGACGGCGGCATCATCCTCGACTGCGTTGAGCATTTGCCAAACGATGGGGAGGTTTTCTTTGTTGGCAGCTTCGAGGGCGGCTTTGGATGCCTCGAAATGCTCGTTGAGCCAGACTTCACCGAAGTTGAGGTGTTTGTACTCGTCTGTGACCACGCCTTCGGTGATTTTGCGGGCGAAGTCGTCGGCGACGGGGATGTAGATGTTGTAGGCGGCGATCGCAAAGGCTTCGATGATCAAGGATTGGATCACGAAGCAGGCGACGACATTGCCTTCCGCATGGGCGGTTTTGAAGTTGCCATGGAGACGAGCAAAGTACTGTTTCGCAAATTCCATGTCCGGGGTCACGGTGAGATTACGACCACAGGCTTGAAACCCTTTCATGTGGCGCTTTTCCATTTTCGCCAAGGTGGTCAGTTCATCTTTGTGCTCGGGGAGTAGTTCACCCATCGCAATATAGTTGTTGTAGGCTTCTTGTTCGCCCTCAATCACGATCGCATTAATGCGGCTATATGCGTCTTTGTACGTTTCACTCGTAAAGTCTAGTTCAGGGCGGACTGCAAGTTCCTGCATCAGTGGGTTGTCTCCTAATTGATTTTACGTTCATCCCAATCCTAGCGCTTGGCTAGACTGGGAACAATTGCGGCCTAAAGACTAAGGTTAAAGCAAACATCGCTCTAACGATTAGGATTTTCTTCTAATAGGTATATGGTAACGATTTTACTTTAACAATCATATTGTTGCTTAACTGCAAATAACTTATCTAAAACAGGACTTCGACAGAAAATACTTATCATTTCAAGGGAAATCGATAGATGGTATGGCATCACACAGATTTTCGTCCGGGTTGATAGTAGGGGGGAAATACGCGAGATGCCGCGCTCAATTGCCATTTCAGACGAAAGGGGTGGGTGAACGGTCAGGGTTTTCAGGCTGGAACAGTGGGTTTTGATGGCGATGGGGTTTGCTCGGTCTGGATGGCTGAAATGCGCCTGCTGGGCCGTGGGCGATCGCACTCCCTTTATTCTATCGCTGTTGCGATCGCCCTGCCGCATCCCCCGCCCCCAACCGGGATCAAGTTGACCCTTTGCCCTCCTGACTGGCTTCCAATTGGAGCACCACGAGGGTCATATCATCCTTGTAGGTGTCGCCGTCCCCGACAAAGCGCTGCACCTGATCAAAAAGATGATCCAGGATCGCCTGAGCGCCGTAACCTTCTTGGCACGCCCATTCAAAGGCCGTGTTAAAGCGGTCTTCATCAAAGCGATCGCCCGATTGACTCATCGCGTCCGTGAAGCCATCGGTGAAGTACACCACCGTATCCCCCGGCGCGAGTTGGATTTGAGCATCTTCATAGACCGAATCGATATCGAGGCCGATCAGCATGCCCCAGGTATCGAGCTTCCGGAGCGATCGCGTTTGCGCCTGCCAGAGCAGGGGGGGATGGTGCGCCGCATTGGTATAGGACAGCAGCCGCGTTTGGGGGTTGTATTCGGAATAGAACAGCGTCAGGAAACGATGGGAATTGTCAAGATCCGCGTACATCACCTGATTGAGGTGCTGGACAATTTGGGCAGGACTGTGGCGGTTCAACACTTCCGCCCGGAGCATTCCCCGCGTCATCGTCATAATCAACCCCGCCGGAACCCCTTTACCCATCACATCCCCGATCACAATACTCCAGGGCGAAGTCGTCAGCACAGGGTCTTCGTGGCTAAATTGATCGTAGGTGGTGGGAATAAAGTCGTAGTAGTCGCCGCCGACCCGATTCGCAGTTTTACAACTGGCGGCAATGTTGACCCCGGCAATGGTGGGGCAGTGATGGGGCAAGAGGTGATCTTGGATTTCTGAGGCAATTTCTAGCTCGCGATCGAGGCGTTCTTTTTGGCGGAGTTCGTTGGTCATGTCTTGGTTAGCGATCGCCACCGCCGTTTGATCCGCCACCAACTGCACCAACTTGCGCCGCGTCGAAGTCCATTGATAACTCGCGTCATCACTGAAAATATAGAGCCGGCCCCGCTCTTGATTTTTCACCAAAATCGGCGTGCCAAACAACTGCACCGTTTGCCCAAAATAGTCTTGCAGCCGTTGATCCAAAACCGCCGACTGAAATCCTGCCGATTTAGCAGCGATCGCATCTTGGTTTTGGTCAAACGTGCGGGTAATCGTTTCCAAGGCCCGCCGAATATCACGGCAGGCATGGCCCTCTTGGCAGTGCAATTGTTCTAGGCGGGGCTTCCCGTCAGGGCGCACCAACACCAACGCCCCCCCATCAGCATCAGTCACCCGCGCCGCCATTAACGGCACGATCTCTAAAAACTGATTGAGATTATTAAAACTGCGCAGGGCAAAACCCAAGGAACTGAGCAGGTTTTGAATCCGGTTTTGTTCTCGATACAACCGCGCTACGAGTTCCTTGAGAGCAGCAACCGCAGTCGCCTCAGGGGTTCGAGTTGAGGCGAGATCTGAATTGGAAGAGGGGGGAAGCGGTGCGGCCATCATTGCTGTTGAGTTGTGCAGGCACAGGGAATTTTAAATCAAACAGAAGCCTCACTGGAGGCTTCATGATCAGCGAAGCTTCAACGCCTATTGGGGGGACAGAGGCGAGGCAAGTCGCGCTTAGGATCATGAGGTAGTCTCAAAATCAATAGCACACCTCAGCGTTTCTGTCAATTTCTTGAGGCGGTATTTTTACTCACTGAGCAGCGCTTCGACAAATTCATAGCTAGAGAAGGGGCGCAGGTCTTCAATCCCTTCCCCAGCCCCAATAAACCGGATGGGTAGGTTTAATTGTTGGGCAACGGCGAGGGCGACTCCTCCCTTGGCTGTGCCGTCCAGTTTTGTGAGAACAACACCGCTTAACTGGGCGGATTCCGAAAAGACTTGGGCTTGGCGCAGTCCGTTTTGGCCCAGGGTTGCATCCAGGACAAGGAGGGATTCAATCACGGCGTTGGGGGCTTTTTTGTCGATGATGCGGCGAATTTTACTGAGTTCCTCCATCAGGTTTTGCTTGTTTTGGAGGCGGCCAGCGGTATCAACAAGCAGCAGTTGGGTGTTGCGGGCTTGGGCAGCGGCGATCGCATCATAAACCACCGCCGCCGGATCGGTATTTTTGCCGGGGTTGGCAATCACGGCGGTTTGGGTGCGATCGCCCCACACTTTCACCTGTTCCACGGCGGCGGCTCGGAAGGTGTCCGCAGCGGCAATCAGGCAGGGATAGCCGGACTTTTGGGCCAGGTTAGCCAATTTGCCGATGGTGGTGGTTTTCCCGGCCCCATTCACCCCGGTCATCAGCCAAATATTCAGACAATCATCAACGGGGACAAGGGCGGCATTGTCCGGATCGGGGAGGGGTTGATCGAGAATGCTACAGAGAATTTCTTTGAGGTAGGCGATCGCTTCATCCGGCGGTAACGCATCTTCCCGCAGGCGATTTTGCAGGGTTTCAATAATATGATCCGTCGCCACTACCCCCACATCAGCTTGCAGCAAGAGGGCCTCAATTTCCAGGACGGCTTCGTCATTGAGGGGGCCTTGACCCACCACCGCTTTTAACTGGTTAACCAAGCTGCGCCGCGTCTTACCGAGGCCGTCCCGCAACCGTTTGAGCCAGCTAATTTCTTCGAGGTCGATATCTTCGGGGCGGCGACCCTGTTCAGCGAGAATCTTCGCCGACCACATAAAGTCATCGTCAAAGGCCATCGCGGCTTCGGGTTCATCGTCAGCGATCGCCGTTTCCTTCAGACGTTCCAAGCCATCGGATTTTTTCATCCATGCCGGTTGGGGCGAACTGGGAGCGGGTTCCGGTTCCGGCGTAGGTTCTGGTGCGATCGGCTCCGTTGGTTCTGGCTCCGGTTCGAGCATTTCTACGGCGGCGGCCGGTGTGGGTTCAGAGTCCTCGGCGACGGGGTCGGGTGCGGAAGAGTCCGGCTCGGAGCGTTCCGGTTCCGGGTCGGCGGGAGGGGTTGGCTCGTCGGGTTCTGGCTCCGGTTCAGCCGTAGCGGTTGGGGCGGCTTCGACTTGCTGACTTTGGATGTTTTGATAAGCGGCCTTGGCCCATTGGAGATAGTCAAGCGCAGGATCAGCCTCCTCCGATGCTGGGGCAGGCTCCTCGCTGGGGGTTTCCTTCACCTCCGGCTGGGGTGAGTCTGAAACCGGGTCGTCTTGCTTTTTTTTGCGCTTGAACCAATTAAACACGGGCATTACCTTCTGACGATGTTCATCTCAATTAAAATCGCTACTCTATAGACTAGTATGCCGGAAGCCGCGATCGCACCGGATCAAACCACAGGTTTCCCCCCTTGACAAGCTCGATATCTCCCGGCATGGGATCTTCCCGAAAGCCAGGCGAGCAGGACGCGATCGCCATGACACGACATCACAGGAATGCAGCGGCAATGGGTGCAGGGGTTCCGGGCATTCTGGTAGACTCTGGGAGCTTGCCCGATCGCACCCATTGGATCAGCCTCATGAACCCTAATGATTAACACTGTCATTCTCTTAACCGCAGACGCAGGATCAGAGGCGATCGCCTCCCACCTGCACGCCGCAATTCAGGCGATGAATCCTGAGGTAACCATAACCCACCAGGTCGCCGCCCCAAGGTATCCCGCCGCCACGCCTGCCACCCTGATCTGTCCCCTCAGCCTTGATCTGCCCGCCGCCGCCCCACGCACCTATACCCAATGGCAAGATCTTGCCGCCCAACGCACCTGGGCAACACAGTTAGACTATGCCACCGGGGACGGCGATCTGTGGCTGCCGATTATCTGGACGGCCAAAGGCCCCCTGTATGGCGAAGCAATTGACCCGTCCGACCATGCACCCTATCCCCACCACCTCAACGATGCCCAACGCCAACCCCTCTACGCCCTCGCCTACCAACTCTTGAGCCATTATCAGGCGATGCCGTCGGTGTATATGCTGGGGTTTCGGGTGGTGGGGGATCTGGAGATTCAGTTTGATCGGGTGATTCCCTTTCCGAATTCGGCGGCGATCGCGTCTCTCGGTCGCCAAACCCCAGATCTATTCGTCTGTCATTGGCTCTGTCTCACTGGGCAACCGATCCGCGATGTAACGGTCTTACCCGCAGCGATCGCCTAGCCCAGCGTCAATGCCAAGAATGAGGATACTTGTAGTGCCGTGGCACGTCTTAATCGGTGGGTTACGGCGGATTGCTAGATTGCAGTAATAGTCTGTATTTAAGCCGCCTAACCCACCCTACAATTCAGCATTATTTTAGCTGTGCCGTGGCAGTAGGGTGCTGTTAGCGAAGCGTAACGCACCGTTCCATTGAGCATTGGACATTCAAGACGATCCGAAGATGAAGTCTTAACGCTGCTAGCCCTACAAATCCGGGCCGTAGGGGAAATAGTAGAGCACCTGTCCTAACTCGTTGCGGAGGATGGTGGTGGTATCGGGGTTGTCGAGGCGTTGGGAAACAGCGATCGCATTTTCGTAGAGTTCCCGCGCCTTGGGCCAACGCCGCAACAGCACATGATACTGAGCATAGAGGTGTAACGCCCGTAATTCGCGCCGAGGCTGCTCCGTTTGGCGAGCTAAGGTGATCCAATCATCCAACGCCTGGAACGCATTCACCCAGCGCTGGGTTCGCCCGTAGGAATAGGCCAACCCTTCAAAGGCGCGGAACTGGTTGTGAATGTCCCCCTCTTCTTCGGCATACCACCGGGCGAGGCGATATTCTGCCAGGGCTTGATCATGGCGATCGAGGGCTTGGTAGGCATCCCCCACATTATTCAGGGTGTAGGCATGGCCGCCGATGTGGGGATAGCGTCGCCGCAGGGGCCAGGCGATTTCGTAGGCCGCGATCGCCCCCGTATAGTCCCCCATTTGCGCCTTCGCCAGCCCTAAATTACTCAAGCTCAACCCCTCCCCGGCCTCGCTGCCAATGGTCTGGGCTAACTCCGCCGCCTCCGCAAAACTGGCCGCCGCACTTTGGGGATCGCTGCGATTGAGGAGCATCGTACCGAGATTATTCAAGGCATACACTTGACGAAACGCATTGCCCACATCCCGCGCTGCCCCCAAACTTTGGCGAAACGAATATTCCGCCTCGTTGAAATAGCCCAACTGGAGATAGGCAATCCCCAGATGCTCATGCACCACCCCGATCGCCCCCAAATCTTGCAATTCCGTATATTGCACCAAGGCCCCCCGCCACAGTTGCACCGCCTTGGCCAGTTCGCCCACCTCTTCTGCGGCTTGGGCCAGTTGAAAGAGGCGATTGGCGGCGGCGTGGGCGGGGGTGTTGGGTTGATCCACCGGGGGAAGCTCAAGCTGTTGATCGAGAAAATCAATGCCTTGGGCGATCGCAGGCGACGACAGGCCGACAGTGGCCAGGAGCGCGATCGCGCTCCGCACGCTCCAGAGTTGAGCAAGACGAGAAAAGCAAGCCGTCACGATGATCCCTCCGGTGAATTCCCTAGCAACCCTAAGCCTAATGCCCGACCCCAATATAGCGGAAGCCCGCCGCCTCGGCAGCCTTGCGATCGAGGAAATTCCGACCATCAATAATCACCGGGGTATGCATCAACGTTGCGAGTTTTTGATAGTCCAACGCCGCGAACTGTTGCCAGTCCGTCACCAACACCAAGGCATCACAGCCATCGGCCAAACGGTCGATATCGGTTTCCACCATCACCCCGGACAGGCCTTGACCAATGCCGGTTTGGGACACGATCGGGTCGTAGGCTTTCACCTTCGCGCCGAGGCGGTTGAGTTGTTCGATCAAGTCCAGGGAGGGGGCATCGCGCATATCGTCGGTGTCGGGCTTGAAGGTTAAGCCCAGGAGGCCCACCACTTTCCCTTTGAGGATTTTGAGTTCCTGTTGGAGTTTTTCTAAGGTGATCAACCGTTGGCGTTTGTTGACGCTGACGGCGGATTTTAAGAGTTCGGCATCATAGCCGTAGTCGTCGGCGGTGTGGATCAAGGCGGATACATCTTTCGGGAAACAGGAGCCGCCCCACCCTAAGCCGGCTTGGAGAAATTTGGAGCCGATCCGGGAATCGAGGCCGATCCCTTCAGCGACTTGGGTGACATCTGCACCGACGCGATCGCAAATATTCGCGATTTCGTTAATAAAACTAATCTTCGTCGCCAAGAAAGAATTGGCCGCATATTTGATCATCTCCGCCGAATTGAGATCCGTCGCCACCACCGGCACGGGCGGCAGGGTTTGATCATCGGCAAAGGTGCGGTCTACCAAGGGTTGATAGAGTTCCTTCATCCGATCAATGGCCTGTTGGCTGTTGCTGCCGAGGACGATGCGATCGGGGTTGAAGGTGTCAAACACCGCCGACCCTTCCCGCAAAAATTCCGGGTTACTGACCACATCAAAGGGCGCATCCGCCTCGGATACGGTGCTGTTGGTCTGTTCCGACAGCCCATCAAGGACAATCATCCGCACCCAATCCCCCGACCCGATCGGCACAGTGGACTTATTGACAATCACCTTATAGCCGCCTTTGAGATGTTGGCCGATCCCCTTCGCCACGGCTTCCACGTAGCGGGTATCGCTTTCTCCCGTCGGCAAGGCGGGGGTTCCCACGGCGATAAACAGCACCTCGCCATGCTCCACGCCATAGCCTAAATCTGAGGTGAATTCTAACCGGCCGGCTTCCATGCAGGATTTCATCAATTCCGACAAGCCCGGCTCATAGATGGGGGATTGACCCGATCGCATCAATTGCACTTTCTGCTCGTTGTTATCCACGCAAATCACATGGTGGCCAATCTGCGCCAGGCAAACCCCAGTCACTAACCCTACATACCCTGTTCCAATTACACACACTTGCATGGCTTTCACTCATTCCTAATGGCTGTACAACAATTTCAGATCGCGGTGACACGCTTGCACCCCTACGGAGTTTGGAGGCGATCGCGGAAATAGGCGATCGTTTTCGTTAACCCCTCATCCAGAGGAATCGTCGGCTCCCAACCCAACCAATTTTTAGCACGGGTAATGTCCGGTTGCCGCTGTTTTGGATCATCTTGGGGCAATGGTTCAAACACCAGATCCGCCTCCGGATTAATCCGCTGTTGGATCGTTTGCGCCAACTCTAAAATCGTATATTCCCCCGGATTACCAATATTCACCGGCTCTGTATGATCACTGGCCATCAAGCGCAAAAACCCCTCCACCAAATCCGACACATAACAAAAACTCCGGGTTTGCGACCCATCACCATACACCGTCAAAGGCTTACCCTGTAAGGCTTGAACAATAAAATTACTCACCACCCGGCCATCATTGGGCAGCATCCGAGGGCCGTAGGTGTTGAAAATTCGCACCACGCGCACCTCTAAGCCATGCTCGCGGTGGTAGTCATAGGTCAAGGTTTCCGCCATCCGTTTCCCTTCGTCATAGCAGGCGCGAATCCCGATGCAGTTCACGTTACCGCGATAGTCCTCGGATTGGGGATGCACATCGGGATCGCCATACACCTCCGAAGTGGATGCCAGAAAAAAGCGAGCACCCACTCGTTTAGCCAGCCCCAGCATATTGATCGTCCCCAGCACATTGGTTTTGACGGTTTTAATCGGGTTGAACTGATAATGAACGGGAGAGGCGGGACAAGCCAGGTGATAGACTTGATCCACTTCAAGGCGAATCGGTTCCGTAATATCGTGGCGAATCAGTTCAAAATTGGGATTGTTGAACCAATGCAAAAGATTGCGTTTATTCCCGGTATAGAAATTATCTAGGCAAATGACTTCATGATCTTGCTGCATGAGGCGATCGATGAGGTGAGAGCCGAGAAACCCTGCACCACCCGTCACTAGAATTCTCATAGGGCTAATGTTGACAATTTTGGCTTCAATCTTAAGCTATTCTTCGGGCGGTTGGGGCGGCGAATCGGGTCTGGGCTTCAAATTTTTTTAAATCTGCTGGGGGGAATTGCGTTCCTGGGTGGGCTGTTCACGGTGAGCGGTGTAGGACAGGTGGGGGATGATCCGATGGGGTGCGGATGGATTGCACAGACCTCCACTGGGGGGTATGATAAAAGACTGTGTTTTTGTCAAGGTATTTAGCCGAATAGTGTAGGAGGATTACGGTGACTCAACGAACTTTGCGCGGCACGAACCGCAAACAAAAGCGTCAATCAGGGTTTCGCGCTCGGATGCGCACCCACAATGGCCGACGTGTAATTGCAACCCGTCGCCGCAAAGGGCGGCATCGCTTAGCGGTTTAGAAGCTTGAGCAAACGGTGGCAACGTGGGGTTAGCCAACTGCAATCGGCTCAAGCATCGACGTGAGTTCCAAGCAGTGTACGAACGGGGCGATCGCATTCACGGTCGATATCTCACCGTGCGTTATTTGCCGATGCCATGCCCCGAAGCCCCGCCCAAAATTGGGATCACGGTGGGGAAGCGAGTTAGTAAAAAGGCTGTGGTGCGGAACCGCATTAAACGTCAAATCCGAGCCATTTTTCGCCAAATCTTACCCCAAATTGTTCCCGGCCACTGCTTGGTTGTGAATGTCAAGCCCCAAGCAATGACGTGCGAATATGAACATTTTTTGCGAGAATTAAAGCAGTTATTGACAAAAGCCGAGGTATGGCATGGGTATAAAAGAAACAGCATTTTATGAAGGTGGCCCCCATATTGGCGACTTGATTTTGAATATTTTGTTAGGGTTTACGGTGATTTGTTTACCCTTAACCGTCGGGGCCGTGGTGCGGGCCCTGTGGCTGCGTTATCGGATTACCGATCGCCGGGTCTCGGTGACGGGGGGATGGCAGGGGCGCGATCGCACTGATGTCGTCTACGCGGAGGTCGCCAAGATCGCCAGCGTGTCCCGTGGGATTGGCCTCTGGGGTGATATTGTGTTGACCCTCCGGGATGGTAATCGGCTTGAATTACGAGCCATTCCGAAATACCGTCAAATTTGTGACCACATTGCCGAGCGTACCGCCGAAAAAACCGGCATTTCCGTCGATCGGATTCGGATTTAATCCCCCTCCCCTCGCTTGTGTGTCTGGACCACTGCTTCTAAAAGCGACTCCACACTGCGTATTCACCCCACTTGTCCACCCAGCAGGCTCTCAATAGGCATGGATTTAGGTATCGGTTTCATCTCAACCAACATCATGTTGCCAATCCTGGATTTTTTCCATGAGATTGTGCCCAGTTACGGCTTTGCGATCATTGCCCTCACATTGGTAATTCGCTTTGCCGTCTACCCCCTCAGTGCCGGCTCCATTCGGAATATGCGCCGCACTCGCATCGCCCAACCGGTGATGCAAAAACGGGTTAAAGAAGTCCAAGAACGCTACAAAGACGACCCGAAAAAGCTTCAAGAATCGATGAGCGAAATCTACAAAGAGTATGGCAACCCCCTGGCGGGCTGTCTGCCCTTGTTGTTGCAATTGCCGATTCTGTGGGCTTTGTTCACCACCCTGCGGGGATCGCCCTTTGCGGATATTAACTACACCGTGGATCTGCAAATCTTCCCCAGCGAAGCCACCGAACAGATTCAACCCCAAATTTTCAAAACCAAACCCCAAAACATCTATCTCAATGAAGATGTTCACTATCGCCTCGCGGCGGTGATTCCCACGGGCAATCGCCTCACAGTGGGCGAGACGATTCACCCGGAATTCCAATCGGAAGAAGGGACTAGTTTTGCGAGTCTGCGGCAGGAATATGAAACCAGTCAGGTGACCCCGGCATGGACGGTTACGAAGGGTGAAGGCAATGTGGAAATTGCCCCCGATGGGACGGTGACAGCGATCGCCCCCGGTGAAGTGACCCTCCAAGGCACGATTCCCGGTCTTGCCGCCAATGAAGGTTTCCTCTTCATCAATGCCCTCGGCCGCGTCGGGGCGAAGGGTGAAAACGGTGCGATCCACTGGGATATTGTCGGCATGGTGCTGTTCTTTGGGGTCAGTACTTACATCAGTCAACAACTCACCGGCGCATCGGGGGGCAGTGGCCCGCAAAACGAGCAGCAGCAAACCATTAGCAAAATCACGCCGATTCTGTTTACGGGGATGTTTCTCGTCTTTCCCTTACCGGCGGGGGTGCTGATGTATATGACGGTGGCGAACGTGTTCCAAACGGCGCAAACCTTCATTTTGATGCGGGAACCGTTACCGGAAAACCTGCAAAAACTTGTCGAACAGCAGGAAAAACAAGAAGAGCGCGATAAAGGTGGCCGGGGGGATTTGCCCTTTGAGCCGAAGCGATCGAAGAAGAAAGAAAAAGCCTCTGGTTAAGGGGTGATCTGCCATGGCGAGCGAGTTGATGATGCGGGTATTGTGATCGCTTGTCTGCCATGGCTTGGTAATTAATGGCAGGCGCACGAGCGCGTCAGGATGAGTATGAGTGAGCAAATCGAACAGGGCCAACTGTGGCTAACCCAGTTGTTGACCCTGATGGGGGTTCCCTGTGGGGTGGAGTGCAGTCAATCGGCAAAAGATGGGGCCTATTGGCTAACGATCGCAGAACAGGATCTCAAACCGGAACAGGTTGAATGGTTGATTGGCGATCGCGGCAAACTGATCGATACGATCCAATACCTCGCCAATACCCTGTTGAATGCGAGCCACGATCGCCCGGTGCAGCATCCCTATACCGTGGAATTGGCGGACTATCGGATACGCCGTCAGGCGGAACTTGAAGCCCTGGTGGATCAGGTGGCGCAGAAGGTACGGGCAACGGGGCAGGAGGTGGAGTTGATGGATCTATCCGCCGCTGAACGTCGCCAAATTCATACTTTGTTTAAAGAGAGCGAAGATTTAACGACGGAAAGCCGGGGCGCAGAACCCCACCGCCGTTTGTTTGTGTTGCGCCGTAAGCTGAGCTAGCAGCGGGAGGGACTGAATGCAGCCAATTTTTATTCCGAATCTGTTGCAGCTTCCGGAACGAACGGAAGAGTTTGAACTGGAGGAGTTTATTGAGGGACTAGAAACCCTCACCCCGGTGCGAGGCAGCCTCAGCGTCACCCACCAAAGCACCTATTTGGATGTGCGATCGCAGGCGGAAACCATCGCCACCTTGGTCTGTCATCGCTGTTTAGCCCATTACAACCACCGTTTGCAAGTTGACACCCAAGAATTAATCTGGCTCGAAGCGACGAAACCCGATCACCCCAGCGCCGACGAAAATCAAGGTGATGAACTCCTCGAAACCCTCGCCCCCAACGGGCATTTTGACCCCCAAAACTGGCTCTATGAGCAGTTGAGCTTGGCGTTGCCGTTTCAGCAGGTCTGTAGTGATGACTGTCCAGGGATCGCGGTGGAGACCCCCCAGGAGAGCGCCGATGTGGATAGTCGGTGGGCGAGCTTGGCAAGTTTAAAAGAACAACTCTCGCAACGCGAGGATTGACGGCATGGCCTTTCGAGATGAGTTTGAGTTACTACTGCGGGCCTGCTATCCGCTGATCTACATCCCAACGGCGGAGGAAGAACGCCTTGAGAGTGCGATCGCCGCCTCGGCCCAAACCGTGGGCAATCGCACCGTCTACCTGTGGGATTTTGTCGAAGGGTATCAAAGTAATCCGAATCATCAGGGCGTGGGGCGGCGCAATCCGTTGCAGGCCTTGGAATTATTGGAAAAACTCCCGGAACAGGCGGCAGGGGTCTTTATTTTGCGGGATTTTCATCGTTTTTTAGAGGATATTTCAATCACGCGAAAATTACGAAATTTGGCGCGATCGCTCAAATCCCAACCGAAAACCCTCGTCGTCGTCGCTCCCTCGATCTCCATCCCCCCCGAACTCACCGAAGTCTTTACCATCGTTGATTTTCCCCTGCCCACGGCGGCGGAATTGCGGGGAGAAATGCAGCGGCTCTTGGTGGGGCAATCTCTGCCGGAAACGCTCCTAGATGCCTTGGTGCGAGCCTCCCAAGGGCTGCCCCTCGAACGGGTGCGGCGGGTCTTGACGCGGGCGATCGCTGCCCATGGCAAGCTCGAAGCCGATGATGTGGAATTGATCCTCGCGGAAAAACGCCAATCAATCCGCCAAACCCAAATCCTCGACTTTTACCCCGCCACGGAACAGATCACCGACATCGGTGGCCTCGATAACCTCAAAGATTGGCTGCTGCGGCGGGGCGGGGCATTCAGCGATCGCGCCCGCGCCTACGGGTTGCCCCATCCTCGCGGCCTGCTCCTGGTGGGGATTCAAGGCACGGGAAAATCCCTGACGGCGAAAGCGATCGCCCACCATTGGCACTTACCCCTCCTGCGCCTCGATGTGGGGCGACTCTTCGGCGGTCTCGTCGGCGAATCGGAATCCCGCACCCGCCAAATGATCACCCTCGCCGAAGCCCTCTCCCCCTGCATCCTCTGGATCGACGAGATCGACAAAGCCTTCGCCGGAGCCGATGGTAAAGGCGATTCCGGCACAACCAGCCGTGTGTTTGGCACGTTCATCACCTGGCTGGCGGAAAAAACCTCCCCCGTCTTCGTCGTCGCCACCGCCAACAACATCCAAAGCCTCCCCCCGGAAATGCTCCGCAAAGGTCGCTTTGATGAAATCTTTTTCGTCGGTCTGCCGTCCCAAGCGGAACGCCAGGAAATCTTCACCGTCCATCTCAGCCGTCTCCGCCCCCATAATTTGAAAAGTTACGATTGCGATCGCCTCGCCTACGAAACCCCCGACTTTTCCGGCGCGGAAATCGAACAAACCCTAATCGAAGCGATGCACATCGGTTTCAGCCAAAACCGCGACTTCACCACCGACGACATCCTCACCGCCGCCAGCCAAATCATCCCCCTCGCCCGCACCGCCAAGGAACAAATCCAATTCCTCCAAGCCTGGGCCGATGCCGGGAAAGCGCGGCTTGCGTCGCGGCGCGGCTCTCTCGGTTCGTTGTAAACAGACGCAATCCCTCTGCTCAAGATTCAGCCGACCGAACAAGGGGCTTAAGCCCCTTGCCTGTCCTCACCAACCTGTTCCCTGCGATACCATTGAATTGCTCAACCTGCCTGCACGCATCATGCAAACTCTGCCCATTGAACGTCATCTGCAAACCCTGGCGCAACTCCAGGCAGAGTTTGGCTTACAACGGGCTGAGGCTGAAGACTTTTTTGAGGAGTGGCTGACGGGGTTGCCCAGCTTGACAGTGGAGGAACAGACCGCCCTTGACCAGATTCGGGAGCGATACCATTACCAGTTTTCGGAAGGGCGTTTAGGTGAGGAGACGATCAAACTGATTGTCCTTTCGCCCGTATTACAATTGGCAGGTTTTTATAATCCCCCCTTTCAGCTTTGCGCTGAGGAAACCATTTATTTGGAAATTGAAGCGGATGAACGCCGTTATCGCGGTCGCATTGATGCGTTGATTTTGCAAGATCGCTTTTGGGTTGTTGCAATTGAGGCGAAAGATGCAGGGTTTTCTCTAGGTCTCGCCATTCCTCAACTCCTGGCCTATTTACTCGCAAGTCCGAACGAAACCAAACCCGTTTACGGGATGGTGACGAATGGGGAAAGTTTCACCTTTACAAAGTTGCAGGGTGGAACTACACCGCAATATGAAATGTCTGATGTGTTTTCCCTAATACCTCGTCGGAATCGCCTGTATGATGTGCTGCAAATCCTCAAACGGATGGGGCAAGTGGTGTTAGACGTTCCGACCCCCTCATTCTGAAACTGAAGCCAATGTGTAGGATAGTCGTCTCGGCTGTCCGGTCGTTTCGGAGAGTGAACGAGCTAGAAGCCCATCCCACAAGATTAATTTTTGGACAGTCACATTATATTTTGAGGGTTTGATCATGTCTATTGCGGAACAGTTACAGGGTTTTGTGCAGTTTTGCCAAGCTCACATTACGGGGGATGAAAAGGGCGAGGCTCAGGTGTTTCTCGATCGCTTCTTTGTGGCATTTGGCCATGAGGGGGCGATGCAGGCGGGGGCGGTGTTTGAGAAGCGGATTGAGAAGGGGAGTAAGAAGGGAAAAACGGGGTTTGC